>DASPQB010000105.1:0-2744 GCA_035625205.1 Nitrospirota bacterium
CAGTTGGGCGCAGACAGCCTTAAACACTACATAAAGGAATACGGCATTAGGAGCGTGTTGAACCTTCGTGGGCCCAACGCTGGTTCGTCATGGTACAGGGACGAGATACAGGTCAGCGGAGAATACAATGTTAAGCATTACGATATAAATCTGTCGGCTTCACGTGAACTTACCCCTGAACAATTGCATAGACTTATGGAAATCTTCAGGGATGCCCCTCGTCCGATACTGATACATTGCAAGAGCGGCTCTGACAGGACAGGGCTAGTTGCTGCCATGTGGAAAGTGGTTATAGACGGAGAGTCGAAAGCAGAGGCAAAAAAACAGTTGTCTATAATGTTCGGGCACCTGCCAATAGGGGAGACAACCGCCATGGACCTTTTTTTCGAGAGCTGGAGTCCCTGAGCACCGGGGATCATTATGTTTTGTAATATTCTTTCGGTTGGAGACATCAGTGGCAAGACCCGCCTTCATGACATAGTAGCGGACTTTCTTGTTGTTTCACCATAACTCGCCATGCACATTTGCATAGTTATCGATTCTGTCATCCCTTCGCTCCTTTACGGAGGTTCGGAGCGCGTAGTCCTGTGGCTGGGCCGCGCGCTCCATGAAATGGGGCACCGCGTCACTTATATGGCGCGCGCAGGTTCACGGTGCGATTTCGCGCCAGTGCGGACGCTGGACCGCACCCTGCCGTTTGACTCTCAGATCCCGAAAGACGTGGACATCGTACATTCTCATTCGGAGACGTATATGCCCCGGAATCATCCGGTTTGTCTGACCATTCATGGGAATACGCGGCATGCCCGCACCTTTCACCCCAACACGATTTTTGTGTCTATGAAACATGCCCGCAATCATGGCGCTGAGGCCTTTGTGCATAACGGACTTGATCCCTCTGAGTACGGCCCGGTTGAGCTGAATCATCAAGGGACGTCATTTGTGTTCTTGGGTAAGGCTGCGTGGCACGTCAAGAACGTGCGTGGCGCAATTCGGGTGGCACGCTTGGCTGGCGCACCGATAAATATTTTGGGCGGATGGCGGCTTAACTTCAACATGGGATTTCGCGTGACACTTGATCCCAATGCGCACTTCAAGGGTATGGTCGGCGGCGAGGAGAAAAACCAATATCTGCGGCATGCGCGGGGCCTGATTTTCCCGGTATTGTGGGAGGAGCCTTTCGGTGTTGCTGTGATAGAAAGCATGTACTTTGGCTTACCAGTGTTCGGCACGCCTTACGGGTCGTTGCCTGAATTGGTGCCCACACATGTAGGATACCTGTCAAACCACGCCACAGAGTTGGCGAAAGCCGCCTCATGTGCTCATGAATACGACCGGAACGCCATTCACGCCTGGTGGCAGGAACATTTCACTTCAGTGCATATGGCTCGCAAATATTTAACATACTACGAGAAGATTTTGGACGGCGAAACGCTGCACCCCACACCGATATGCTCACCCGCAGTGCGCGGCAGCAAGCTGCTGGACTGGCATCGTACGTAATCCGGTAGTCGCAATACGGGAAGAGAATGTGTTTACATAGGGGTCAGTATGAAACAATGGCAGGCCGGCTCTGATATCTGAGCTGAACGGTCAAGTGACAAGATGTAGGCAGCGTCGCCTTTTAAATTAGCAGTCTGTTCGGATGAGGTGCCACAGATGCTACTGGTTCTGATGTACCACCGCATATATGATGAACGGGTTCCGGAAAGAGCACAACGGTTTAGAAATTTCCTGAGAAATGTAGCAGAGCATTATCCGGTTGTCCTGCCCGGCGAGGACTTGACGTCTGGCCAGCTTTCTATTTGTCTTACTTTTGACGATGCATATGCGGATTTTTATTATTGCATCTACCCGATGCTCAGGGAAACAGGGATCAGGGCCCTCCTTGCTGTTTCTCCTAAATTCATTATTGGGAGTGCCGCCTTAGACGGTTCGGTTCGTTTACGCGTGCCATACGACGATGCAATGAAGAACGACGTCTATTCTAAAAAGGCACCTTTTTGCACGTGGGAAGAACTGTCCGAAATGATTTCCAGCGGTCTGGTACAGGTCGCCTCACACTCCTTCGGCCATAGTAATCTTACTGGACGCGGCGTGGATTTGACAGCGGAAATTGTTGGCTCGAAAGCTATACTGGAAGAAAAGCTGCCGCAAAAGATTTCCACCTTTGTTTACCCCTATGGAAGTGTGAACAGACGAGTACATTCGCTTGTTCGGCAGCATTATCGCTACTCAATGAGAATAGGATCAGCCTTGAACAGGGATTGGCATAATTTTCACGGGATGATCTACAGGGTCGATGGTGAGAATCTTGTCGCTCCGGCTTATCCGTTAAAGTACGCCACCCTTGCCAAATACTTCTTGAAATATCTCTCGAATACCGTCCGGAGGAAATGACCCATTTGTTCAAGGACGGAAGCAAGATGATAAGATATAGAGGCAAGGGAAGGATTGTGACCCTGTGAAGGTGGAGAAACTCGGCTTAAGGCCAGTCTCCTCAGTAATAAAACGAAGGCAGTCATGATGAAATGCGATATGATGCGCTATTCAATAGTTATTCCCGTTTTGAATCAACTGGATTACACCAGTCAATGCGTCGACAGCCTCTTGCAGTGCGGAACCTCTCCAAAATCACTGCTCATTATCAATAACGGCAGTTCCGACGGCACTGCCTCCTGGCTAACCGCACATCCTCAAATTCCATCAATCACCAACGAAGTCAATCTGGGGTGCGGTGGCGC
>DASPQB010000106.1:0-3022 GCA_035625205.1 Nitrospirota bacterium
GGTTAAAGAAAAAGCAGCAGCTAGGTCAGGAACTGGCCGATGGTATGCGCGTGGGAGAGGGACGTAAGACGGACTGTGGGGTTGCCCGCATTTCGCTGCCTTCGATGATCCGCGAAACCCCCCACTACAACTGTTCTTACAATTTAATGGTGGGTAGTTCATAACATTATGAATGTAGGTTGCAGAAATCTTTATGACATGATAACGCTCCAAAAACCAATAAATGCGTAACTGTCCTAAATGATACGTTTTCCGGAGATACAGGATCTTATCTACAACGGCTTCGGGCATCCGTAGTTTAGGATTCGATGGGCACGGTTTCCCGTTGATTAACCCTATGCCTCCTCGGAGCTGATATAATCTTTTCCACTTATAGAAAACTTGTCGCGAGATACTAAAATAACGACATGTTTTTGATATATTGCCGATTTCCTCTGCATGATTAAGAACTGCTAGTTTTTTTTAATGTCATGCTCTGCCTTTGTCATACCGCGACCTCCTAGTTTGGTTGATTATACTAAAAACTGTCAACTGAGGTCGCGATGTTAACAGCAAAAATGAATCACAATCGTTTTCGACAATTCTCTGTCAGAGCGCCACGGTAAGAAAAGCAAGAAACGGGTTGTTGCGGCCTTCGCACAGTGTTATGATAAGGTCCTTGAGAGGCGTTGACCGTGAGATTTCAGTCATCACAAAACGACTACCATCGTATCGAAAAGGCGATCCATTACCTGGAAAAGAATTTCCATCGCCAACCCAGTTTACGTGAAATCGCCCGTTCGGTGCACCTGAGCGAGTATCATTTTCAGCGGCTTTTTAAACGCTGGGCCGGGATCAGTCCCAAGCGGTTTGTGCAGCTGTTGACCGTCGAATACGCAAAGCAGGTCATGGGCGATTCCGCGAGTCTGCTCGATGTCACTGATAATATCGGTCTGTCCAGCGCTGGCCGACTTCACGATCTGTTTGTGAATATCGAGGCCATGACACCCGGCGAGTTCCGAGAGCGAGGTAAGCACGTGAAGATTTACTACGGCTTTCATCCGAGCCCCTTTGGCGATTGCTTTATTGCAATAACCACGAGGGGGATCTGCCACCTCGCCTTTGCGGGACGGACTCATAGAAAAAAGGCCATCGATGATTTGATGAAACAATGGCATTATGCCGATATTTCCGAGGACCCTTTACGCACCCAGCCTTATATTGACCGCTTATTCAACACCGCGCAGCGGAAATCCGCGCTGCCAGTTCATCTTCTGGGTACCAATTTCCAGATCAATGTCTGGCGGGCTCTACTGAAGATCTCTCGCGGCACGACCGCATCCTACACGGACATTGCAGCGACCATTGGTAAACCAAACGCTGTACGTGCGGTTGCCAGTGCCGTGTCCCGCAATCCGATAGCGTACTTGATTCCCTGTCACCGCGTAATACGAAAGACCGGCGCACTTGGCGGTTACCGCTGGGGCATTGCCCGTAAGAAAGCGATGCTTACACGTGAAGTCCCGGACGAAGATCAGATCTGACTCAAACGCGAGAATATCTACTTCTTCCAATCGAACGCCGCAACAGTTAAAAACATCGGTCCGGGCGGCTGCCTTCTCGAAGTAAGCAACCCTATTGGTATCAGTTCTAAGTTGAACGTCAACGTCAATATGATCGCGTGGGCAACATCACGGTTCAAACCATGGTCTGCCATGCCAGAAAACAAGAGCAGGCCGCCTATTTCGGACTTCTTTTGAAAACCTGCCTGCGGTGGCAAAGCACAACAGCATTCACCGGATCCACAGGGTGCATTCGGTAATCGTCGGGGGACCGGTCCTCTAAGAGACGCAGAATGCTACGGGAAAAAAAGCCTTAGAGACATGTCCTTTTTTTATTATGAAGTTTTAATTATGCAGCAGATTCTCGGAGGGACAAAGTACATGCGGTTTTTGCCCTCCCTTAACGTGACGCCCGTATAAGGTCTGCGGCCGCGATCGATATTGCGAAGTGATACATGTCCGGTCGATTGCGGTATCTCTTTTCGTCAATTCTCCAGGTCCTCTTGTCCCATCTTGGAGTTAATGTTACATTTCTGTTAAATCTTTTTGCTCCCCTTGAATTCTCGAGAAGATAAATGTTATAAATACTCACATGAACCATAAAATTCTGATCATAGATGATGAACCGGATATCGTTGACCTCGTATCTTATAATTTGAAAAAAGACGGCTTCAGGGTCATGACAGCTTCAGACGGCGAAGAAGCGCTCAACAAAATCCAGAAAGATAAATTTGACCTGGTAGTTCTCGACCTCATGCTCCCCAATATCCAGGGCGGGGAACTATGCCGTATCATGAAGAATGACCCTAGAACAGCCGGCATCCCGATTATCATGCTTACGGCAAAAGGGGAAGAAGGGGACAGGGTTATGGGACTCGAAAACGGCGCAGATGATTATATAACGAAGCCGTTCAGTGTCAGAGAGCTCATCGCGCGAATCAAGGCAGTGTTGAGGAGAGCGGGTGAAAAAGCGGCAACGCAAAAGATCATGCGCATTGGGAAGCTGAGCATTAATACGGAAACCTACGGTGTTACCAAGGACACAACCCCACTTGAGTTAAGCGCCACGGAATTTAAACTACTCGTGTATCTTGCTCAGCGAAAGGGCAAGGTGTTCAGCCGTGAACAACTTGTGGACGCGGTGTGGAAAGGGGAGGCATTTATCGAGCCGAGGACAGTTGACGTCCATATCAGAAGGCTTCGGACACAGATCGAAGATGATCCTTCAAATCCGACATATCTCAAGACTCGAAGAGGAGTAGGTTATTACGTGGACGCTGCTCAGTAAAGCGAGCATTTTCAGTTGTGCCTTTCATGGTACACCTCGCCGTGCCGGTAACGATGAACTCATGTCTGCGCATTCCCCCTCCTAGGCGTCTTCGCCAGGAGGGGGTCAAGCAGACAGGGGTAGCTTCTTCCTTTGCACGGTAAATACCTTCCTCCGGGATTTCGTCTCGAGCACGATATGCAGCCTGAGCAAA
>DASPQB010000107.1:0-17795 GCA_035625205.1 Nitrospirota bacterium
AACGTAGCCTTGTCGACCTCGAGATATCCGCCGGTGTAGGCGCCGGGCATATCCATACCGTCGAGATGTAGAATGATGTGAAAGGGATCTACAAAATGATGGGAATGCTCAGCATCGGAGAATACCCATCCAGTGTCAGGATAATATAGTTCGATGTATGCATGGAAGCCGCCGTCATTCACTTTTACGCCCCAGTATTCCTTCGAAAAGCCCCACTCATAACCTGGGGGTAAATAACCGTGCGCTACCCGTGCCGGTATGCCGGCGGCACGCAGCAAGGCTACAGCGATATTGGAGTAACCGACGCAGTACGCCTTTTTGTAGCTGAGCGCAGAGATTGCATCAGTTGGGACTGTAATACTTGTATCAAATGTAAGGTTGTCTGCTATCCAGGTTAAGATAGCGTTTGCCGCTTCGTGCGCGTATCTGCTTCCGTTGGTAATCCCCCGCGCTAGTTGCACAATCCTAGGATCCTGCGATTGCCGGTCCCGTTCTGGCAAGAGATATTGCCTGACTGATGCGGGAAGCACTCCGGGCGCTAGAGGAAAAGGAACACGCGTTTTTAACGGACCCATCTTCGAGGTGACCTGAATACGCTTGCTGAACTCATCTAGATTCGTCACTTTTTGTTCGAAGGACTCGTTTGAATAATCAGGTATAAATGCAACACCGCGAGGATTTACAACATCATAGATTACTGTATGTTCTCCTTCAAGTACCTTGAGATCAGCAACAGCGCCGGAAGGATGTGAGAGAAGCAAAGCACATATGATGGCCGCTAATAGTATGTTCATGATTTGCGTTAAAAAAGCCCGCTCCAGCTGGATGGAGCGGGCACTGTGTCAGCCGACTAGAATTTAAGTTGGTCTTTGAATTCACGAATCGAAAGGAGTGCATCAGCGCCCGAAACAGTATCCCCGGCTTTGAATTCGCCAGTTGCCTTATCGGCTTCAAGGAATCCCCGAGAAGTTACGGTCATGATCGCATTGAACGCATAGTAATCACTCCGGACATCAGGAAACGGAGATGTTGCACCTATGAACTTGGTCGCCAGTTTTTCATCACCGGTTACCTTAATGAGGATATCTTCTAGCATGAGGGCAAACTCACCTTTGGTGATGATTTTTTCGGGTTCGAATTTATGATTAGGCCCCGCTTCGAGTCCTCGAACCTGAAGCTTGAGTATGGTCTCTATGCTTGGTTTGAGCCAGTTGTCCGCGATGTCCGTAGCGGGCTCCATCTTTACCGTTGTATCCGGGGAAAACCGGGTTGATGACTCTGTCGGTGCCTTGAACGCCGTATCATAGGTTTTCGTTCCACGTTTGGTGAAAAGTTTCTCGAGATTCATCTCCTGGTCGAAGAGCGCTGCAACATCGGCACGATCAATCTTGTCGATCAGGGCAATCTTCTTCCCAATTTCACTTCCCGGAGCAGCACGCTGTATTTTTTGGATCACAGCCCACTCCGCATTGGCTTCTCCGACAAAGTCTTGGTTTATGTCAAGGACGGTTCGGAACATGTTCGCAGCCTTGTCGAAATCGAGCGCTGTTTTATAGCACATTCCCATATAGAAATGCAGCCGGGGGTTATTCGGTTCCTTCTCATCGGCTGACTTGAATTCCTTCTCGGCCGACTTGACCAGCTCATTTACTCGTTTCTGCTCCTTGGCCATCTGCAATCCATAGAGCCTGATCATACCAATGCGTGCTTCGATGCCTTTGGTCTCGTATCCCTTGGCCTTTTCCATGTTCTCGAAAGCCGGCTTGAAGTCGCCCTTCTTGCCCAAGATCAGGCCTTTTCCTATGTAACCGAGCGACGATTTCGGATCGAGAGCGATTGCTCGATCGAATTCTCTCATTGCATCATCCAGCCGGTCTTCATCCATCAACTTAAGGCCCTGCTTATAATGGTATTCAGGTGTATCCATGATCGAAGTGGATGGCGCAGCTTTCGGTCCGCATCCACTAACCGCTGCTACTAGGAACAGCACTACCAGTACCACCGTGAGGCGTTTGATCTGTGTAATCATTCACTACCTCCAATCGATATCCAAAAAAGTTGGCCGTCGGGGAACATGGTATTCCCAGGCAAGCTGTAAACTAATCAACCAGGATGATAACCCTGCACTTTTCGAGCATGCTTAGATTCTGAGAAGCGCTCTGAAGAGCTGCGGCATCCGCGTTGCTGATAACCGTGTCTACGCGCGCATCGCCGGATACTTTGATTGCTTTCACTATCATCGGCTTGTCAGTAACGCGTGGGTTCGTCTGAGCAGCTGCAGGGTCCTTTAGATACCCGACCATCCCTTCACGTACGGCGTAATCCCTATTGATCCATGCTGAACCATACACTTCTTTGCCGTCTTCATTCAGGATTTTGGGCGCCATAGCCGGTCTCACGCCAAGTCCCCTTGCGTCGATGATCAAACCGGTGTAGAGCTGCCCCTGTCCTTCCGGTGTTCCGCCAGGCATTGTTGAAGGTGTCGGTGGCATTGCCGGTCCCTTAGGCAAAAGGGCATCAGCGAGAGCGCCCGTAAGCCTCATTCCCACCGTGACCTCTACTGAACCGTCAGACATGTATTTTTTATCGACGGGCATTGCACCTTGGATGAAACCATTCACTTCAGTCTTGATGACGTCGCTGGTTACCATGAAATTTTCTACGGTTGTCGTGGAATCTACTCTAACTCCCTTTACTGCTTCAAGCAGGTTTCGCAAGGCAACGACCTGCGCTGCCCGTTCTGCCATTGCCCTCGCTTGAGCGGCGTTTGCAGGTTGGGCAGGTGGCGCGCCAATTCCTACAGCTGTAATCACACCTGTTGTCCAGTCAACCTTCCCTGTTGAACCAACCGGCTGTTCAACATCCTTTATAGTGCCTGCTAGTTGAGCCGATGCGTCGCCCGCAACTGTTGCCAACAAGGCCGCACAAATTAGTACCAAAACAGCAAATTTCTTCACCAACATGGTATACCTCCTTCTCTAAAATAGGTACGTATTTTTAAATGGGGGTATCAATCTTGAGCAAGCAGCGTTTTATCTCCTGAATAAGGCAGTGCATGAGACACATGGTGACGCCCAAGAATAACAAAAGACAGATGCTTCAGTCAAGGTAATATTCACATCACGAAGCGTCGCATGTAAACAGGGCAAATCAGTGTTCTCGCTATAAATGCGTGGGAATGTAAGGAGGCATTAAGAATTGTGCTTTAAGGATAAAATATACCTAAGCACCGAGAACTTGTCAAGAATATGAAATCTGTTGTCAAGCCAAAGACAAAATGTCTGGTTTCCCGATGCCAAGTAAGGTCATTCCATAGTTTTCCGGTTTCTATAACCTCAGGTGTTCGGCAGAATGAGGCTCTTCCCGGTCATTTCCCTAGGGATGCTGATCCCCATAAGCTCGAGGACCGTCGGAGCAACATCTGCAAGGATTCCGCTTTTTCTAAGCTTCAATTTCCTGGCCGAGACAATAAAGGGAACGGGATCGGTCGTGTGTGCCGTATGAGGCTGACCCGTCGTCTGATCGGACATCATTTCGATATTGCCGTGGTCTGCGGTAATAAGCACATACGCCTCTGCCTGTTCCGCTGCACGTAGCACGCGTCCAAGACATTCGTCGATGACCTCTACTGCCTTGACAGCAGCATTGAGAATACCAGTATGGCCGACCATGTCCGGATTAGCGTAGTTCGCAAGCATGAAACCATAGCGGTGCGAAGCGATGCGTTCAACAAGCTTATCCGTGATTTCCCGTGCGCTCATTTCTGGCTTTTGATCATACGTGGCGACGTCGCGCGGAGAGGGAACCAAAACTCGATCTTCCAGGGGAAAAGGTGGTTCTTCTCCGCCGTTGAAAAAGAAAGTAACATGAGCATATTTTTCCGTCTCAGCAATACGTAGCTGCTGAACGCCGCGATTGCTTAAAACCTCTCCGAGGATATGCGTAAGGCGAATAGGCCTGAAAGCAACAGGGAGATCGAATGTCTCATCATAGGTAGTGAGGCACACGAACATCGATAGTTTAGGAAACAACGTTCGTTTAAAACCCTTGAATTCAGGGTCCGTCATTGCCCTGGTTATCTCCCGCGCACGGTCGGAGCGAAAATTGCAGAAGATGACCACATCTCCGTTCCGGACGGTGGCAACCTGTTTGCTTGCTCTCTTGTCGATTATCACGGCGGGCAGCATGAATTCGTCAGTACGCTCGTGTTCGTAACTCTGTTGAATTGCCTCAACTGCGGAAAATTTCCGGATGCCTTCACCTGTTATGATGGCATCATAGGCTTTCTGGACCCGCTCCCATCGTTTATCGCGGTCCATGGCGTAATATCGGCCGGAGACTGTTGCAATCCTACCGATGCCGATTTTGGTGAAATGTTCTTCCAGCTGGTTGACGTATTGGATTGCGCTGGACGGGGGGGTATCTCTCCCATCGAGAAAGGCATGAAAAAAAACTTGCGTGACCCCTTGAGTTTTCGCCATATCGAGCATCGCCAGGATATGGTCCATCCTGCTGTGCACGCCTCCATCAGACAAAAGTCCCATGAGGTGAAGTGCCGTCATCTTTTCCTTGGCCGTCTGCATGGCTGAGAGCAATTCGGGATTTTGAAAGAACTCATTGTCGCGAATCGCCTTGCTGATGCGCGTAGAGTCCTGATAGACGATTCTCCCTGCTCCCAGGTTTAAGTGACCGACTTCAGAATTGCCCATCTGGCCATCAGGCAGACCGACGGCTTCTCCCGCCGCTAGGAGCTCCGTATGTGGATATTCGACGATGAGTTTTTTATATATAGGAGCATTTGCTTTTGCTATTGCGTTTCCAGCAATATTCCCATTGATGCCCCAACCATCAAGAACAATCAACACTACCGGTGAAATCGCCATGCAAACTCCTTAAAGAAAAATCATTAAACCTGAAATGAAAATCATAAAGACTGGCCAAATACTGGAATCGCTTGACAATTCGGAGGTAAAAGAAAATTCGAATTATTGTGTTCTGGATTTAATGGTATTTGATACTTGTTGATCGTATTAATCGCGTTAACACGTCTTCTCGAGATTTATCGCGAAGGTGTTCCATTTGCCGCAGTTCGGACACCGGCCCGACCAGTCAGTGGTCCGGAGTTCGCAATTTGAACATACATAAGGAATGATAATCTGTTTTTTGAAACCGAGAGCCTTTTTGAATTCTGACGCAGCGAGCCCCAGGGAACCACGGCGAAGGTAGATATTTCCCAGCAGTTTGTGCACATCGGGAAAATCTTTGTCACCCCAGTCTACTGTGGATAGAATTTCGAAGGCCTCATCAATCATTTCGAGACGGTAATAGAGTTTGCCCAGAAAAAACTTCAGCGAACTGTCCTGCGGTTTCCAATGCACAGCTTGCGTATATATTTCAATGGCTTTCCCAGGCTCTCCTTGTTTCAGGTACAAATCTTCCAGCCGCAGAAGGAGCAAGGTCGAGGACGTTATTTTATATGCTTTTTCCCACAATTCAGCCGCATCACTGACTTTCCCTTCCTCGAGATATACTTCCCCCAATCCCAGGAATGCAGGGATAAAGTCCTTGTCAAGCTTGATCACGCTGCGGAATATTTTTCTTGCCCGCTCGAGATCGCCAGCTTCAAGCAAGGATCGCCCCATCTCGTACCTGAAGCCGACAAGTCTCCGATGTTCGAGCTCCTGCTCTGACGGCGTGAGCGGACCTGACAGGAGCTTTCGCTGCGCCTCGGACAGCTCATCCCACTGGTTCAAACGTTGGTAAAGGTCACGCATTTTGATGAGGGCGGTCAGATTGGACGAATCCTTTGAGATAATCTTCGAGTACATGGCGAGTGCGTCTTCGAAACGCTTTGCTTCCTCATAATCGGCAGCGAGAGAAAACATCACTTCCTGGTTGTCAGGATCGAGACTCAGAGCTTTCTGGTGCAGAAGAACAGCTTCCTGCGGGTTCTTTTCACGGAGTTGACTGATTCCCATGCGCAGCAATGTGTTCACGTGGTTTGGATCTATAGCAAGTACTTTTTGAAAAAAGGTCAAAGCTTCTGCGTTCCGTTTTGCAAGAAGCGAGTTCAGTCCTTTCGTGTAGAGTTCCTGGATTTTTAGCCTTTTTTTCTGCTCACGTTGAACTCGGAGCCCGCGCAAGAACCGTTTTACATCACGTAAGAGATATAGGGAAAATACTATACCGCCGCCAATCGCGAGGGCAAGGAGGAAAAAAGTGGACTTTGAAATATCGTAAGACTTCGAGGGAAGGAGACTAACGGTGATAATGCCAGGATTAAGGTCCCGCAACAGCATGACGACAATCACGAGAGCAATCAACAGCATGGTGACAATGAATCTCATCCACGGTCCTTTCTTCACAATACCCCTTAGGACGGTTATACAGCATAAATGGCTAAGCGCTATCTGCCCATATCAATAGTGGTACGTTTTCCCCTTGATGATCGTGAATGCACGGTATAACTGTTCGAGCAACACCAGCCTCGACATTTCGTGGGTCATGGTCCATCGAGACAGTGCGATATTTTTATTCGCTTTTTTTAAGATACTCTCATCAAGACCCATGGCGCCGCCAATTACAAATGCTATTTCCTTGAGGCCTGACTCCAGCAACCCATTGATAACTGCAGCGAATTCATGTGATGTAAACGACTGTCCATGTTCGTCCAGGGCCGCAATAAAAACGTTCTTCGGCATAGCTTTAAGGATTCGCTCCGCTTCTTTCTTCCTGATGAGGGGGGCATCTTTGAGGTCGTGGATCTTCTCTTCCTTCAGCTCTTTGATTTCTAAGTCAACATAGGGATTCAGGTACCGCATATATTTCCTGATTCCATCATGGATGAAACGTTCCCTTGTTTTCCCCATGCAAACAATTGTCAACTTCACGTAGGTACGCCTTGCAGTGCCTTCTGGGGTGCGACAAGGGGTACCCGCGGTGCATCGCCCCAAAGCTTTTCGAGACTGTAATATGACCTGGTTTCTTGACTGAAAATATGGACCACGATATCGCCATAGTCCATGAGTACCCAACTCGCCTCTCTCTCGCCCTCAATGTGAGAAGGGTGGACACCTGCCTTTGCGAGGGTCTGGGTAATGCCGTCCGCAATTGCTCCAACCTGCGACGAATTGCCCCCCGAGCAGATAATGAAATAATCGGTGATGTATGTTAAACTGCGCAGATCGAGGATCAGTATGTCGAAAGCCTTTTTATTGTCAGCTGCTTCTGCTGATAGCTGCGCAACTTCTAATGAATTAAGCATAGAGTTTGTTTTTAATTATATAGGTTTCAACCAGTTCAGGCAAGAGATATTTGATACTTCTTCCCTCTTTGACCCTACCACGAATGTCCGTTGATGATATATCGTAGAGGGGGATCATCTCCAAATAGACGGTGAATTTTCCGGCATGAAATTCCACATGCATTCGCTGTCCTCGGTCCAGTTCGCTCAACTGGGGTTCAGCCGACTTCAGGAATGCAATCTTCCGGAGATCGGCGAATCGATAGCCCGGCCGGGACAATACTACAAAGGTGCACAAGCTCAATAGCCGCTCCCAGCTACCCCAGGTCTGTATATCGAGGAAAGAATCTACTCCCGTTATAAAATATAGTTCATCGTCGGGATATATCTTTTTAAGAGATTCAATCGTATCGATTGTAAACGACTTGCCCCCCCGTTTGATCTCAATATCAGAGGGCTCGAACGTCGCATTCTCCCTTGTGGCAAGACGAACCATTTCCATGCGGTGTGCAGCAGAAGGGAAATCATCCTCCTGTTTGTGGGGAGGGTGAAAAGAAGGAATAAACAGGACCCGGTCCAGTTTCAACCGTTCCCGGACTTCTTCAGCCGCGGCAAGGTGACCATAATGTATCGGATTAAATGTTCCGCCGAGGATCCCGATTCGTTGAGTCAAACCATCTCCGATCAATTACGAATTTCGGCACGTGAGGTAGTCAAAATAATTCGTAATTATGCCAATTCTCCATTGGCGAGTTCAGCATCATTTTCTGATCTGCCCGTTCCCAAAGACGATGAACTTGGTAGAAGTCAGCTCTTCCAACCCCATAGGGCCACGGGCGTGAATACGCGTTGTCGAGATGCCGATCTCGGCACCGAGTCCGAATTCAAAGCCGTCGTTCAAACGCGTGGATGCATTCACGAAAACAGCAGATGCATCCACTTCGCGCAGAAAGCGAAGCGCATTCTGATAGCTATTCGTTACGATCGCTTCGGAGTGCTGGGACCCATGAGCGGTGATATGCTCCAGTGCCTCTTCCATGCTCGTGACAGTCATGACATTTAGGATCAGATCATTGTACTCCGTGTCCCAGTCCCTGTCAGTTGCGGTTGCAATGTCTGATACGATTTCCCGCGTCCTGTTGCATCCGCGAATCTCTACACCCGCTTTTTTCATCCTGCCAAGGATTGCGGGCAGAAACGTTCTGGCCACCTCCTGGTGGACGAGCATGGTCTCCATGGCATTGCACGTGCCGGGCCGTTGAACCTTGGCGTTGAAACAGATTTCGTCTGCCATGGGAAGATCAGCCTTGTCGTCCACGTAGACGTGACATATCCCTTTGTCATGCTTGATAATGGGGATAGTCGAGTTTTCCGAAACCATGCGGATCAAGCCTTCGCCACCTCGGGGGATGATAAGGTCTATGTACTGGTTGAGTTTCAACATTTCCATGACGCAGTCACGGTTCGGGTTTTCAATGAATGAAACGGCTCCTTCCGGGATACCCGTCCCAGCACCTGCCTTCGAAAGGATTGCAGCGATCGCCGTGTTGGAATGAACAGCTTCAGAACCGCCACGCAGTAACACGCCATTACCGGATTTGAGACAAAGTGCCGCGGTATCAGCGGTCACGTTTGGTCGTGATTCGTAGATGATGCCGATAAGCCCAATAGGAACGCGCATCCGCCCCACTTCCATGCCGTTCGGTCTCCGCCACATCTTGAGGATTTCACCTACAGGGTCGGGAAGAGCAGCTACTTCCCGAAGTCCATTCGACATTGCCTTAATGCGGTCATGGTTTAAGGTTAGTCGGTCGATCATAGCCTTTGAGAGTCCTTTTTTCTCGGCGTCTGAAAGATCCTTCCGGTTCTCAGAAATGAGTTTAGCAGATTCCTTCTCGAGTTCTGTTGCCATTTTGAACAACGATAAGTTCTTGATCTCAGTTGAGATGTTGGCCAGCTGCCGCGATGCCGCTTTGGCTTTTGATGCTTTTTCGAAAACGTATTGTTTGATGTTCACTACGACCTCCAGTAAATGAAAAGAGGCGATTAATGCAAAAGTTTATCTGCACTATCTCTCAATGCTTGCGCACTGCCGATCTCGCCATATATGACATGCTTGACTTTTCCGTTGCCACCGATAAAAAACGTAACCGGGAGGAACCGGATCTGATAGAGTTCGCTAACTTTACCATCCTGATCGCTCAAGGCAGTGAGTTTATCCACTTTTAAATCAACAAGGAGTGCATTGATTGATGCAAAACCCTCTCTTACTCCGACGATAACTATTTTCACGCCTTTGCCCTGCAGTTCGTCGGAGAGAGAGTTGACTATTGGCAATTCGTTTCTGCAGGGGATGCACCAGGACGCGAAAAAACTCAGAACAATTCCATTGATATTTTCCTTACTCTTCGCACCGATGAAATCGCTCAAAGAAAATTCGTTGCCTGCGCTGTCACGTAATGAGAAGATCGGAGCAGTGTCATTCGGCTTGAGTCCAGCAAAAGACGAAGATGACAATAAAAATACTGCAAAAACAGTAGTCACTATTATTTTCACGATAAAATTCTCCTCAGAGAAGCACCAAGTCATCACGGTGGATTACTTCGTCATAATCCTTGTGACCTAGGACAGAGGATATTAGTGATGTTTTAAGACCTTTAATAAGCTCCAACTCTGCAGCAGAGTACTTGACCAGCCCACGCGCAAAAGCAGTGCCGGTACGATCCACGCAGGTTACGCAATCGCCGATTTTGAAATTTCCTTCCACTTTGACAATTCCCCCAGGCAGGAGGCTCTTGCCCTTATGCACCAGTGCCTCCCGGCCTCCATCATCAATCATAAGGCGGCCAGATGAAGTGACGGTATAGGCAATCCAGTGCTTGCGACTGTCCTGTTTTTGAGATTTCGGAAGAAACAGCGTGCCTATTTCTTTACCTTCGAAAAGTGCCTGTAGCACGCCGCTCTTCTTCCCATTTACAATCACCATAGGCGCACCATAGGCCCCGACTTTCCTTGCAGTAACGATCTTAGAACGCATTCCTCCCGTACCGACCTGTGACTGTGCGCCCCCTGCTCCTCGCTCGATTTCAGGGGTAATCTTCTCAACGGTTGTAATCAACTCGGCAGAAGGATCAAACTTCGGATCAGCAGTATAGAGACCGTCGATATCAGAAAGAATCACGAGAAGGTCTGCATCCGCCAGATGCACTACCATGCCGGAAAGATTGTCGTTATCTCCAAATTTGATCTCGTCGACCGAGACCGTGTCGTTTTCATTGACAATAGGAACGACTCCGTAATTCAGGAGAGTCTGGAGTGTACTTCTCGCGTTCAGGAAGCGTGTACGGTTTGAAAGGTCCTCGCGTGTAAGAAGTATTTGTGCCACTTTATGGCCATGAGATCCAAAGGTTTTCTCGTATATCCACATGAGGCTCGATTGACCGACGGATGCCGCAGCCTGTTTGAGCGAAAGTGGCATGGCTCTTTTTTTTTTCAATCCCAGTTTTGCCAAGCCTGCGGCTATCGCGCCAGATGATACCAAGATGACCTGACGTCCTTGGCTCATGATGGTTGAAATATCTGAAGCAAGACGCTCGATACGGCCCTGGTCCAGCCCCTCTTCAGAGGACGTCAGGACAGCACTGCCTACCTTTATCACGATACGGAGAGCTTTTGAAAAAATTACCTTTCTGTTTATCCCAATGTTTTTCATGTTATTTTCTTTGCAAGAACGTGGCTGAAAAATTTTATAGATGACTTTTCTCCGCGGGTTCCGGAACCTCCCCACGTTTCCTTCCCGCCCTTTGCAGCTGTTCTCTCACGTCCCTCTCCTCCACCACTTTATCCGCAAGGAAGTTAAGGAGTGGTTGCAAACCCGCACCCGACACGGCCGAGATCGGGAAAAAAGCATAACCATGTTCTTGACAGTAGGTTGTTAACTCAGCTAATTTCGCATGGTCTGCCGCATCAATCTTGGTCGCAGCAACAGCAATTGCTTTTTTCACCAGCGCATCGCTGTACAGTTCAAGTTCTTTATTGATCTTTTGAAAATTTTCTACTGGGTCGCCCGGCACAATGCCCGATACGTCCACCATATGGAGCAGGATTGATGTTCGCTCAACGTGACGCAGGAATTCAAATCCCAGTCCTGCGCCCTTGTGGGCATTCTCGATAAGGCCGGGTATGTCGGCGACCACGAAACTCCGCCTGCCCTCCGGTTTCACTACGCCAAGCACTGGGGACAACGTGGTAAAGGGATAATCCGCGATCTTGGGCTTGGCTGCCGATATGCGCGAAATAAGCGTAGACTTGCCGGCATTCGGAAAGCCAACCAGACCTACGTCCGCAAGAAGTTTCAGCTCAAGAAACAGCCACTGCTCTTCTCCCGGTTCGCCGGGCTGCGCATAACGCGGAGCTTGGTTTGTCGCTGTCTTAAAAAAAGCGTTCCCCTTGCCTCCCCTGCCTCCTTTTGCGATAATGTAGGTCATGCCATCGACATCAAGATCAACGATGACCGCCCGTGTCTCGGCATCGTGCACGATGGTGCCGACGGGAACGCGAATGATGGTATCTTTTCCATCAGCGCCGGACTGTTCCTTGCCGCGGCCCTGCTCGCCTTTTTCGGCATAATAATGCTGCTGGTACTTGAGGTCTATCAGCGTTCCAAGCTGTTTGTCCGCAACAAGGACGATATCAGCCCCTTTGCCGCCATCACCCCCATTGGGTCCGCCGCGAGGCACATAGGCTTCACGCCGGAAGCTTACGCAACCGGCGCCTCCGTGTCCCGCACGCACCTCAATCTTTACTCGGTCGATAAAGTTGGACATGTACTATTTTCAATTCCCGTCGTTCACCTTTTTGTAATAACAAAAGGGAGATTTGAACAATATTTTCAATGAATTATACTGTTATACGCATGAAAATGCAAGTCTGATCGGCATTAGAGACAAAAAAAGCGGCATAGACAACTATGCCGCCTCCGATATCGGATCGTACTTGCAAACATTAAGGTTGTGCGTATACGCTCACCTGCTTACGGGTCTTGTCCTTGCGTTCAAATTTCACTACGCCGTTGATCTTGGCAAAGAGCGTGTCATCGCATCCCTTGCCAACATTCACACCGGGATGGATCTTGGTTCCCCGCTGGCGAATAATTATCGTTCCTGCGTTAACCAACTGGCCATCATACCGTTTCACGCCGAGGTATTGCGGATTACTGTCTCTGCCATTCCTAGAACTACCAACACCTTTTTTATGAGCCATTTCCAATCCTCCAAATCATTTCCACACGAAGACACCAAGTAGGGCAAGAATTTCTCACGTCATCACTTTGTGTATTGTGGCATATTTTGTTTTTTATGCGATTATCTCTTTGACTTTTATTGCTGTATAATTTTGACGATGACCAGTCGTCTTGCGGAATCCCTTGCGCCTTCGGTGCTTGAAGATCAGGAGTTTTTCGCCTCTGCCCTGTTCCACAACTTCTGCCATGACTTTTGCCGATGAAAGCGATGGTTTGCCAACAGACACCTTGTCGCCATCAGCTACCATGAAAACGTCTTTTAGTTCAACGGTGTCGCCCTCTTTGGCATCAAGGCTCTCCACCCTGACTATATCTCCAGGTGCAACCTTATACTGTTTGCCTCCGGTATTGATGACTGCGTACATTGAAGCCTCCTTCATTAATTCAAACACTTTCCAGTTAAGAGGGCATAAAATACCATGTAACTTGCGGAGTTGTCAAGGGAAAAAACCGGTTGAGCAAAAGAAACATTGATTCAGCTACATTTGACAGAAGTATCCTTCGGCTGTACAATTAACCATAAAAAGAAGGTTCCCCCCATTTATGCCTTACCACGAAGTCTTGATACGAATACCTGCAGAATTCCATGAGGCGCTTATCCAGAGATTGACGGCTGTTGCAACGTGTCTTGGTGTAATCGAAGAGGATGACACCGTTATCGCTTTTTTCCCTGAAGCAGCTGAGATGACATCGATCAGGCAGGAACTCTCCATCATCCAATCGCTCATTGAAAAATCTGGCCAGAAATCCGCTTTTACCTTCAACATTTCAATTATAGCAGATCAGGACTGGAATGAGTCCTGGAAAATGGGATTCGTGCCAATCGACGTCGGCAATCGTTTCACCATCACACCGCCCTGGGAGCAGCCAAAGAGCGGCCGCATCAACCTCGTCATCGATCCTGCAATGGCGTTCGGTACTGGCCATCATGAGACCACGCGGTCCTGTTTAGTACTTATGGAAAAATACGCAATGACAAGCGGCAAATGCAGTTTTCTCGACCTCGGGACCGGTACAGGGATTCTCGCAATTGCAGCGTTAAAACTGGGCTTTCATCGGGTCATCGCAATTGATACCGATCCGATTGCTGTTGACGCAGCAAGAAAGAACGCTGAACTGAATCAGGCCGCGAACATTAAAATCCGGGAATGCAGTATATCAAATCTGGTAGAAGAATATGATTTTATAGCAGCGAACATCATCTCAAGCGTCCTCGAGCAGCTTGCTCCGCTGATCGCCAAACATGTGAAACCAGGGGGCATTGTCGTACTCTCCGGCATCCTTGGCGGTCAGGATGAAGAAGTGCTCATGGCAATGACGCAGGCAGGTCTTAACCTTACGGAGCGATATCCGGACGGTAAATGGATGTCGCTAGTTCTCACACGCTGACAAAATGCATAATAGCAGTTTCACTAGGATATCAAAGCAGGAGTAGGTTGCTGCAGCAGTAATGTTTTACCATCGATGCATCCTGGTTTACAAGTCTCTGATTATTGTCTATAATGACTCCCATGATCATTCACGTGCGTTCAGCGCTGTTTTCGATAGTGTTCCTCGTAGGTCATTTTTTTTTCTCGTTCCTCTCGCCGTCGCTGTCCTATGCTACGATGGAATATGCCCGCCAGACAGGGCTGGAATGCAAAGAATGCCATATTGATACGATCGGTGGCGGACAACTTACGGATCTCGGCAAACGATTTCTTGCGGATGTAAAGGCGAGAGGCCAGTATCGATCGCTATCCTTGACAAAACGCGTTATCCACATCATTGTAGGTTACATTCATTTGCTTTCCGCGATCGTCTGGTTCGGAACAATTATGTATGTCCACATTCTCTTGAAGCCGGCATACGCTTCCAAGGGTCTTCCCAAGGGAGAACTTCGGCTAGGCTGGATTTCCATGATTGCAATCCTCATGTCGGGCATATTCTTGACCATCGCACGAATGCCTTCTTGGTCTTCGTTCATCTCGACGCGGTTCGGCATCCTCTTGACCATTAAAATTGTACTTTACCTGTTCATGTTGTGCAGTGCCGTCACGGTGACCGTCTATATCGGTCCACGTTTGCGGAAACGAGTTGCCACTTCAGTTTCGCTCCTATCAGGTGCCAGCACCCTCGACGACTTGCGCCAGTTCGACGGCAAAGAAGGACGGCTAGCATATATTGCCTATAAAGGGAACATTTATGATGTAAGTAAAAGCAAGCTTTGGAAGAACGGGTTGCATGTCATGAAACATGCTGCCGGGAATGATTTGACTGATTTCCTTCAGAATGCTCCGCATGGAGAGGATAAAATACTGTCTCTCCAACAGGTTGGGAAATTGCTCGCAATGAGCGACAAGATAGTTCGCCCGTTCCACGAAAAGTTATTTTATTTCTTTGCATATATGAACCTTGTCCTGGTGTTCGTTATCACCTTTGTCATTGCACTGTGGAGATGGTGGTAGATATGTTAGATACGGAACGCTAGGCATATGAAAGGTGAACAATTTGAGTAATAACGATTATCGGCACGATCCCGCGAGCCTCAGTTACAATTAAGATGGGCCGTCAACCCGCAACATCGGTATAATGTGCAGGTAAATCGATGGAGCGCCTCAAATAGCTGCTATTAAAGCAGCCCGCCTGATATAAGGGATCATAACCCTCCGTTGCTCCTGTAGTTTCAATCCATGATCTGACATGGCTTTGTCGTTGTTTTAGCCGCAAATAGTGAACACGGGCTAACGTTAATTAATACATGCCGTTATAACCTACTTCTCATCGATTATGATATAGCATTCTTGGGCGGCACCGGTCTCATTCGTAGGCTCGCAACAAAAAAATGCTTCTACCCACGATCGTCGTTACCCGGTAATGAATCTGACCATTTCCAAAGGGATAAGTGGCATCAAAGCCCTCCCAAAATTGCCGTCGATGATATCGGAGTTAAGGCCGTTGTATTGAGCGAATATCCAAACGATCCAATCACATTACAATTTGGACAGTATGGTTCCACATCCGCGGTAACAATACTTTATCCCCTGAGAATTTGAGTGAAATCGTGCAGAATGTCATAGAAAAGAGGGTCTCCTGACAACGGTATGACGCCCGTCATAGCTTTTTACCTAGGATCAATGATATCGTACTTTCACAGAGTTGTGAAGTTGAACAGCTTTAGAGGAGTTTAAGTTACGATCGCCAGGCCCAATAAAGGAGGACGACCATGGAAATTCTCGATCTAAAAAAACTTATCAAATTTAATCCAGATAAAATCTCGCGCGAGATGCTTTCCGACAAACCCGAGATGCGGGTGGCACTCATGTGCCTGAACGCGGGCCAGAAGCTCGATCCGCACAAAGCGCCTCTCCGGCTCATGATGTACTGCGTGCAGGGTAAAGGGACATTCACTGTCGGCGATGAAAAAGTAGATGCCGATGAGAAGACCTGCATTCTTTGCGAACCCAATGTCCCGCATGGATTTGCGGCTGACAAAGGTGAAAAGCTTGTCGTCATGGCCGTGGTCACGCCTGTTGATTGACATTCGCAAAGACAATAAGGTGGCGTATTTTTTTAAAATACCCCCGATCCTTTTTGAACCAGGGTTTTGGTCGGCGTCACTTTCTTTGTCAAAGACTATATAATGGCCGGTAAAAAAACCATCTCCAGCACTTGATACCTCTCCACAAAGAAATCCGAATCATCAGGTATGGTTAATTGTAAGAGGTCAGCAAAATGTCGGCCTCTTATTTTGTGTTCATATCGTACCACTGATGAACAAGATTTATTTATTAATCCTGCGCTGTTCACCATTATTGATCTTGATATATCAGACATATACACTTTTGTTCTCATCTTTGCTATAATTTACCGGAAACACTGCTAAGAGGTAGGCAACAGGATAATAATGATTGAAAGCATAAATGGGATGCCTTTTGATATCGGTGCTGATAGTTGTATCCCAATCGTAGCTGAGAACAGGGCAAAGGTATCCCTATAGAGTAAAAAACCAGAAATCAGCGCAACCGCTGTCGCAATATTTATGAAGTCCGGAGATGATGATAGCAAAATTGAACTAATGTCTGCGCATTCCCCCTGCTAGGCGTTTTCGCCAGGAGGGGGTCAAGCAGACAGAGGTAGAACCTTCCGCGGTTTTTCTTTTGTTCCTTGCTGTTCTACATACCGTTTAATCGTGTCGAGCGTAACAGTACCGACACTGCCGACGTAGTATGCTCTGTGCCAGAACACCGGCTTCCAATAAAACTTCCTGATCCGGCCGGCAAATTTGTTGCGGAGCCTCCTGGAACTTGCAGACTTGAGGTTGTTGACCAGTGTCGATATGTTCAGGGCCGGGTGGATATCAACCAGTAAATGCACATGGTCTTCCTCACCGCCAAATTCGATGAGGCTGCATCTCCAGTCCCGGAGGATGCCGGCAAAGGTTTTTTCAGCGTATTTCAGCATTTGCCCGGTAAATACCTTCCTCCGGTATTTTGTCACGAGCACGATATGCAGCCTGAGCAAATATACCGAATGTGATAATGATATGTTTGGTTGATTTTCCATGTTACCTATTATAAAATAGATCCATGATATTGTCAAGCGGCAATAAATTCAGATGCTATCCTACGGAGGATCAGAAACGCGTGCTCTCCCAATGGATGGGGTGCCAGCGCCTTATCTACAACGCGAAGGTTGAGGAGGACAGGTATTTCCGCACAGTCAGCAGAAAGGCGCTTGCTTTCGTCGGCTTAAGACCTCCCGTCGATCAGCAGTATGCGCAGTTTAAAAGCAAAGAACTCACTCCCTATCTCTACGAGGTGCCGTCCCAGATACTCCGGAACGGGGCAACGCGGTTCATGCAGGCATACAGCTGTACTTCAGAGGCTTGGCCCTTCGGCTTGCATTTAAGAAGAAGTGCGGACATTACGCATCTATGGGCATGGAATCGCTTGCGCTGATCACCCAGGGGAAATGACCGTGGAACGGTAATCCCGGTGGCTACCGATGCCGGAGACGCCTATGATTTCACCGATGTCCAGACAGAGCGCATGCTCCGGAAGGAGCGGCATGCGAAGCATTACCAGAAAATGATGGGACGGCGCCAGACAGGGTCGAAACGCAGGAACCGGGCCTCAATGAAGGCGGCCGGATGCAGGCGCTACGCTGCCGACGTCAGAAACGACTTCGCCCATAAAACCAGCAGGTCGTTCGTTAATTCCGACAAGGAGGTCTTTGTATTCGAAGACCTCAGCGTCAAGAACATGACAA
>DASPQB010000108.1:0-3605 GCA_035625205.1 Nitrospirota bacterium
GGAAAGAGGCAGACGCCTTCTTCGGCCTCGGTGTCGCGTACTTGCATCTCGGCGACCTTCCGACGGCGCGCTGGGCTTTTACCCAGGCGCTCGAACTGAAACCCGAAAACAAGGAAGCGCAGCAATTCATCGTCACTATCGATCAGACGCGCAGCAGCAAACAGCCCGCAAGCCCACAATCCCGATTCAGGGCCGAGAAGGACTACCTGGAGATTCACGACGGGACCTGGAAACAATTCTTCATAAAGGGTGTCAATATAGGTCTCGGCCTGCCTGGTTATTTTCCCGGCGAGTTTGGCATCAAACAAGGAACTTACCGCAAATGGTTCCATGACATTGCGAACCTCGGGGCGAATGCGGTCAGGGTTTACACGATACTCCCCCCGGACTTTTACGAAGCACTCCATCAATTCAACCAGTCGGGGACAAGACTGTATCTCTTCCAAGGGATCTGGACAGAGCTTCCCGAAGACAATGACTTTGACAACGACCAGTTCGAAGAAGGGCTCTTCGCCGTAATGAAGGACGCTGTGGATGCGATCTACGGGAACACTGTCCTGCCTGAACAGCCTGGTCGTCCCCATGGGAACTTTACGTACGACGTTTCACCATACGTCGCGGGTTTTATTATCGGGAGGGAGTGGGAGAGCTGTGCGGTCAAGGGATACAACGACAGACGTGAGCGAATGATGGCTGATTACCTTGGTTCTTTTTTACGGATTGAGAACGGGACGCCCTTCGAGGTTTGGATAACGAAAATATGCGATTATCTTCAGCGCTACGAGGACGAGAAGTATCACTGCTCCCATCCGGTCACGACCGTCAACTGGCCGACGCTTGATCCGATCGATCACCCATCTGAATCTTCGCACGAAGAAGAGTATCGGTTGCAGGGAAAACTCCCGCAAGGGTATAGAGGGCCTTGCATCGACACCAATATTGAAGACGAAGAGACCCTCGATCTTGCGAAGATAACCCCGATCAAGGGTAATGGATTTTTCGCACTTTATCATGCATATCCCTATTACCCCGATTTCATGAATAACGATTATCTCGACCAGGAGAATCCCTATCTTGCCTATCTTTCTGCTCTGAAAAAACATCATGGCCGCCAGCCGGTCGTGATTGCAGAATTTGGCGTCCCTTCGAGCCGCGAGTCTTCGCACTGGCACCGGATCGGGTGGCACCATGGCGGTCACGGAGATCGGGAGCAGGGCGAGATCAACGCGATATTGATGAAGTCCGTACACCAAGCAGGCATGGCTGGAGGAGTCTTGTTCAGCTGGTTTGACGAGTGGTTCAAACGAAACTGGCTGTTCCGAGACGCCGAGCTCCCGGCAGATCGAAAGCCGCTCTGGTTCAATGCACAGGATCCGGAGGAGAATTACGGTCTCCTGGCAGCATATCCCGGGTATCCGGAAAAGAAGGTACATCTCACCTGCCGGGGTGAAGACTGGCAGGAGACTCCTGCGCTCTACGAAAAAAATGATGATTCCATGGCCTTCCGGTTTTACGACGGCAGCGATGAAGCACGGCGACTGGTGCGGTTGTCCGCGCAGCATGATGAGGGATATTTCTATCTTTTGCTAGAAACCGCGGGAAAGATCGATTTTACCACGGCGAATATCTTAGTCGGGCTCGACACCGCTGTTGCCGGCGTGGGCGAGCGGCTTTTTCCCTTTGAGCTGAACCTCAAGAGCCCGGTGGGGCTCACCTTTCTTCTTCAACTGTGCGGGAAGGAAAACAGCAGAATCCTTGTGTCAGCAGCATATGATAAATATCTCAATGATCAGACAGGCTTGATTCGGCCCCAAGAGTCCGATCAGGGAGCGTGGGTGATGATGCAGAACCTTACGAACAACCGCAGGATAAGCAAAGATGGAAAACAGTTTTTTCCGGCGCATGTTTTTACCATGAGTCGGCTCCGTTATGGCAGCCTTGACGTAAAGAGCCGCGATTATCATTCGCTGGCTGACTTCTTTCTCCTCGATAACAAGATCGAACTTCGCATTCCCTGGGGGCTCATAAATGTCACTGATCCCAGCTCGAAAATGGTATTGTGGAAGGATAAAGACGTGGCCACACGAAAGACCGCAGGAATAAGAGCCCTCGCCATTTCGTATCGGCCGGAGAAGGGGAAATTTGTCCCCCACCAAACAGGGAGAACAAGCAACTATACTGACAGCCTTCCTGCAATACTCGCCCAGGAGCACATCAAAACGTATTCGTGGGACGAGTGGAACACGCCGATCTACCATACATACCTGAAGGAAAGCTATTATCGATACCAGAAAGTTCTACAGACAATCCCGGAGGCTCCATGAATCTGACGCGAAGGGAATTCCTCAAACTGGGGGGCAATGCGGTCCTCTCACTATCGTTCGCCAAAGTCTGCTATGCGAACGTAATAAATATTCCCGTGTTAATGTATCATGATGTCTCATATTTGACAACGGAGGAGGAGACTGTAGTGCCGCCTCGCTTTGCCGCCCAGATGGAGTGGCTCTACAGCGAAGGGTATCAAACAGTCTTCTTTGATGAGATCAACACGCTCGATGCAGCGCGAGCGCAGCGGACTGTGATCATCACCTTTGACGATGGGTTTTCGTCGTTCATTGAGTATGCTTTTCCCCTTTTCCAGAACTACAGGTTCAAATCGACGATTAATATTATCGGGGAGTATGTTGGCGGTTTTGTAGAAGGTAACGATCCGCGACTGAGCTGGGATGAATGCCGTTACCTCGTTAAGAGTGGAATCGTAGAGATTGGATGTCATACGTACGGACTCCATAACTGGTATGGTAACAAGGAGCGGGCGGAGGCAGTCCTGGAATTTAATGAAAAATTGGGTCAGGACCTTATCATGTTTCAAAAAGTCATAACCAGGGAACTGGGGCGGCCTGCTAAAATTCTGGCTTGGCCTTATGACCTGCACGATGCGAAGAGCATCGAGATTGCCCGACAATCGGGGTTTTCCTTCATTTTGAAATCGGAAAATGAATATTTTATGCTGGGAAGCGGATGGTCCGACATCCCTCGGCTGTCAATCGATCATACTGTCAATCTTCAGCAATTCCAGAAACTAATCGAGATGAGGTCATGACAGTGCGAACTGTATTGATAACCGGCATTCTCCTCGGAGCATGCACTGCACTCGTCTTTGCTGAAGAGCAGAAGCAGGGAGGTTCAGGAACCGCAGTGATTTCAGCAAAGTCTGTCACTGACGAGAAAAGCAGGACCGATGAGGCCCTGGAAAGCAAAAAACGCGGAGACGAGTACGCATCGCAGGAGGATAATAATCGTGCTGCCGATGAATATATAAAAGCTTTGGACTTGGACGCGGCGGTCTTTACCATCGACGAGCGCCTCCACATGGCAATCGTGATGTCCTGGGGGGACCGCCTTGAGGAGGCATCACGTATCCTTCGGGCGATTCTGGCGGAGGATCCGTCGAACAATAAAGCCCGCGTATATTTGGCGAAAGTCTTGTCCTGGTCGAGCAAGCTGGATGAGGCGCAGGTGGAAGCTGACACTGTTCTGAATAAGAATCCCGATGACCGTGAGGCGCTGCTCGTCAAAGCAAACATTCTCAGATGGAGGGGGGA
>DASPQB010000109.1:0-18685 GCA_035625205.1 Nitrospirota bacterium
TAGTTAGGAACGGGAATCCACTTCGACTAAATGTACAAATTGGCACATTGTTTAAGGGCCCGCCCTTTTTCATGCATTTCCCTGCCTGCGCGCTTCTCCTTCTTTCCTGGTGAGCGAACGCTGCACTTGAAATTACGGATATTCGGATTTAGTGGTTGAAAAATCTAAAATCCGGATAATGTAGATATCTCGGTTCCTGGTTGATTTAGACATCAATTGCCTTTTGAATATCCAAAACAAACTGCTGTACATGATTTGTTATGTATTTTTTGATTTTCAACCACTCTATGTTAGTCCCCAAATACTTTGGGTCGGGATCTGATTCGGCATCTTGAAGGTAGACGAGTGCTTTCCCCATCGCAACAGGATTTATTCGGTTTTTTCCATATCGATTAGCTAAATTTTCTGCATCTTTGCAAACGGAATGTCCTGCAGGATCCAATAAAGGTCTACAAAGTCTCCCTTTGCTCCCCTCTGCATAATCGCAACAAGCTTCATAGAAGCAATATCGAGAAGTCCTGCGATGGGGATTCCGATAAGCATCGACGTCTTTTCCAAAAATTGCTGAGTGTATTGGAAAAATGATACTTTCATTCCGTCAACCGATAGCGTGAGCGTTCCCGCCTCTTCCTGGAGAGTTTCTATTCTCAAACCAAGTTTGCTGATTGCCCTATGTATTTCATCTGTCTTAAAGGAGCGAGTTGTAAAAAAATCAAAAGCCACGGACAACCGATGGCCAAGATGAAGCGCAACGGCCGTTCCCCCAGCCAGTATAAAACCATTATCCGATGCAATCGGAGATATCTTTTTGATCAATTTACGTGCGGCAGATGTAAGACAATTAAGATACATGGCTCTCCCCAAACCATACAGTCCAAAAGTGCCTAGATCGTTGTGATGGTCTGCGGCTGGTCCGGCAAACCCCAATGATTAATGACGTCGGATATTGTTTCTGTGTCCACCACAGTGCTTTAAGATCACCCAGCTCGAGCACCCGTTCTATGATGAATCTGCTCTGCTGGCGAATATTCAATGCTTTAGCATCGACATCCCAAAAATACTTAAATAACTCAGACGGTATTGATTTGTTCTCTTCAAGGGCCTTTATTTGGGCGGTGACGTTCGGATCATTTGCAGATCCCAGATATTTTTGGATAATCTTACGCCCTCTCCGGTATGCTTCATAAGCATACTCCCTGCCACCTATTTTCTTTGTTGTAATACTCATATTTTTTTTAAACAACATTGTTGTATAAAATTCAACAAATCTGCATACTGTCTTTGACCGCCTCAGGTGAGCAAATCAACCGGAAGATCCGATTTTGAACCTGCTTGTATATTTTCTGAAAACTGCAGAAGCAACCAGTAAATCCGAAGACCCGAAATTAAAAACCAAAAAAGTCTTGACATAACATGGCATGCATGGTATTAATGAAAACGATTTTCAATATCATTTAAGAAACCAGTGTGGAGTTTCGGCTTAAGGATGGCGTCACGGGCCTTGAGTATCTGGTCAGAGGCGTGCATGACGACAACCTTAATTTATTTGCACCAGCTGTGATGCGAGCATCGAATTGAAGAACAAGCACCTAGAAGAACTCCGACGCGGCGCGGGAAGGACGGTTCACCATACGGAGCTTTAAATTGAAGAGGTACGGCCTGTGCGCGGCAAGTCAGCAGGAGATAGTACTTTTATGCAATTGCTTGCCATAATCATAGCTATCGACCGGGGAGAGTACAGATGCTCAGAGCACTAAGACTGCTTTGACGCTTTGCTCGTCGCAATGTCCCTCGTAAGAGGCGGCATAGCCTCTCCTCGGCAGAAACATTCTGTAAAACCGTGCCGAGCCATCCAGGTTTACAGTGAAATCTGCGTTCATGAAAGAGAATGCGCTATTTCAACAATTTTAATTGAAAATGAATTTCATCATCATGAACATGGCCTTCCTGACAGGGATACACTGCGCAAACTTGTCCGAATCATCGAGCGCTTCCACAAAATGTCTTAAAGGTAGGAAATGTCGGTGGGGTGATGAATGTTACAAAAGCAATTGATAGCCCTCATCGCATGCATTTCCTGTGTAGCATCTGCATACTACTGCATTATCCTCGTTGTCTTGAATGTAACCTTGAGTCGGAGAAGTGCCTGGCACTCCTTATAGGCGATGAAGTTGAGTGAGCTGGCAATCCTCGCGGTACTCTGCCTTCAGAATTTGTTTGCATACTGTTGCCGCTTCAGGAGGTATCGCATGTCTATCGTAAATGGCCATACACGACATACGCGCTGCGCTTTCATAGGTATCGTGATCATGATGTTCGTACTGGGCGTTAAGCTGAGCACACACCTGTTCTACTCGACCAGCCAAGCTGCAGAACAGGAGACTATACCGCCCGCGCTAGTTCGGCAAGGCGACCAATTCATAATACCGGAGGGTTCTGCGCTGCGTTCACGGTTGCTGGTGCAACAGGTCGCCGTAGACGATAGCCCCCACACGCTCGTATCGCCAGCCGTGGTGGAGGCAGATCCCGCACGCACAGTCAACATCCTGCCGCCGCTAGCCGGCAGAGTGGTTAATCTTGTAGTCAGACTGGGCGACCATGTTGTAAAAGGCGATCCGGTCGTCGCGATCGATTCGGGCGATCTCGGACAGGCATACGCGGATGACGACAAAGCGCGCGATGCGCTCCAGCATGCTGAGCGCACCTTGGAGCGCGTGCGCGGCCTGCACGATGCCGGCGCCGGCTCGCTCAAAGACCTTGAGCAGGCCGAGAGCGACTATGCCCAGGCCAAAGCCGAGTTCCGCAGGGCCGAATCGCGGCTTGAAGAAATCGGTGTCCCTTCACAACCCAAAGATGGGTTACGCCTCTTGACACTTACTGCGCCAACGACCGGAAGCGTCACCGCGCTCACGACCGCGCCAGGCGCCTTCGTCAACGATCTGACTGCATCGCTCATGACGATTGCAAACCTTGGTTCTGTTTGGGTCACTGCCAACGTGCCGGAGATGGATATCGCTCACATTGCCAAAGGGCAGTCCGTCGACGTATCCTTTGCAGCCTACCCCGGACAGGTCTTTCACGGCACTGTCGCGTTCGTCAGCGATGTTGTGGAACCGGAGACACGGCGCAGCAAGGTGAGGATCGTTTTCTCCAACCCCGACGGCAAGTTCAAGCCCAACATGTTTGCGAATGTGAGTTTCAATGTCCCGCAGAAATCCGAGGTGTTCGTGCCGAATTCAGCCCTGCTCATGGACAACGACAGTACCGTTGTGTTTGTCGAGGTTGCGCCCTGGACTTTCATCAAGCGACCGGTCCTGCCCGGCTATGAAAAGGATGATGGTGCCCGCATCGATCAGGGATTGAAGCCTGGCGACCGCATTATTGTCAAAGGTGGGGTATTGCTCAATGATTGATCGAATGATCGGCATTTGCCTTCGCAAGCGGTTCGTTGCGATCATGGTGGCGATCCTGCTCGCCGTATTCGGCTACTACTCATGGACAAAAATGGCAGTCGAGGCGTATCCGGAAATCGGAGATGTGACCGCGCAGGTCGTCACCCAGGTGCCCGGCCTCGCCTCCGAAGAGGTAGAACAACAGATCACGACGCCGTTGGAGCGTGCGCTGGGCAGCACCCCCGGTCTTCGGTCCATGCGTTCGAGCAGCACGTTCGGTCTTTCTCTCATTACATTGGTGTTCCGCGACGGCTCTGAAGACTACTGGTCGCGTCAACGCATCATGGAGCGCATCAACCAGGTCAGCCTGCCGACCGGCATCCAGCCGGGCCTCGATCCTGTAACGGGGCCGGTCGGTGAAATCTACCGCTATACGCTGGAGTCTGATACCAAGAACTTGATGGAACTCTCGGAAATCCAGCGCTGGATCGTTATCCCGGCTCTGGAACAGGTGCCCGGCGTGGTTAACGTAGACAACTTCGGCGGTTTCACCATGCAGTATCAACTTGAGCTTGATCCCTCCCAACTGCAGCGCTATGGCGTCGGCCTCAACGACGTGGTAACGGCGATCAACAGCAACAACTTGAATGCCGGCGGCAGCCGCATCTCGCGCGGGGAGCAGGGCTATGTTATCCGCGGCATCGGCATGGTACGTACCTTGGGCGATCTTGGCAATATCGTCGTCTCCCAGCGGAACGGCGTGCCGATTCTGGTGCGCGATCTCGGCAGGACGACGTACAGCCATCAGGAGCGCGAGGGCATCCTCGGCAAAGACACCAATCCGGACACCATAGAGGGCATCGTGGACCTGCTCAAGTATCAAAATCCATCGGAGGTCTTGAAGGGCATCCATGCCAAAGTTGCGGAACTCAGCAAACAACTAGGACCTATGGATGTGCGCATCGTTCCCTACATCGACAGAGACGACTTGGTACAAGCGACGGTCAGCAAGGTCTCGCATACCGTCCTTGAAGGCATCGGGCTGGTGTGTATTGTGCTGATTCTGTTTCTCGGCAGCCCTCGCAGCGCCTTGATCGCAGCGGTTACCATCCCATTCGCCCTGGTAGTCGTCTTTATTGTAATGCATCTGACAAAAATGCCTGCCAACCTCTTCTCGCTTGGCGCTATCGATTTCGGCATTATCGTGGATGGCGCTATCGTAGTGACCGAGGCCATCCTTCGAAGGCGGGAGGCGGACCCTTCCGCTGCCTTGAGCGAGCATGACGTGTTTACTACAATGAAACAGGTTGCGCGGCCGATTTTCTTTGCCACACTAATCATCATCACAGCCTACCTGCCGCTGTTTTCCTTCGAGCGGGCCGAAGCCAAGCTTTTTTCGCCAATGGCTTACACTGTGGGCTATGCCCTGTTCGGCGCTCTCCTCTGTACCTTTACCCTGATTCCCGGCCTGGCCTATATGGCCTTTCGCAAACCCCGGCGAACCTTCCACAACCGGCCGCTTCAATGGTTGCAGGACGGCTTCCGCCGGGCATTGGAGCGGACTCTCGCCGTGCCGACAATTGCACATGTGGTAGGTGGCATGGCGCTTATAGCCGTAATCGGTCTGGGCGTCACCACAGGCCGGGAATTCCTGCCCGAGCTGGATGAGGGCGCCTTGTGGCTACAAGTGCAATTGCCGACTGGCCTTTCACTCGACAAAGCGAGCGAGATGGCCGGGGAACTGCGACGCATGCTGCACGAATTTCCCGAAGTATCTTACGCCATCACCCAGCTAGGACGCAGCGATAACGGAACCGATCCCTGGACGCCTTCCCACATCGAAGCGCCTGTCGGACTGAAGCCCTACAACACCTGGCCCAAGGGCGAGACCAAGGCTGAGTTTCTGCGAAAACTCAACGCCCGCGTTCAGCAGTTGCCGGGATTCGAGGTCGGCATCAGCCAGCCAATCATTGACATGGTCTACGACGCGATGGGCGGCTCGCACAGCCCCCTGGTAATCCGCGTTTTCGGCAACGACCTCAGCGAGTTGCGCCGTATCGGCGGCGAAATTGTTAAGGTACTGAATGGAATCCGGGGCACAGCGGACGCCTCTGTCTTTCAGGAGCCTCCGATTCCACAGATCGCCATCAACATCGACCGCGAAGCGGCTGCCCGCTACGGCATCAACGTATCAGATATCACCAACCTGATCCAAACCGGTGTTGGCGGCGCACCTGTCAGCACAGTCTATGTAGCCGACCGGATGTACAACGTTACCGTGCGGTTCCCGCAAAATACCCGCAACAGTCCTGAGGCTCTCGGGAGGTTGGAACTGACGACCTCCAGTGCTGCGCGAATTCCTCTTTCTGAGGTTGCCCATATCAAGCTGCAGACTGGCGAAAGCGACATCACGCACGAGATGGGCCGCCGCGTACTGCTCGTACGAATCGACAACCGGGATCGTGCCCTGTCCGATTACCTGGAGGAGACACAGCGCAAGATTGGCCAGTCAGTAAGCTTCGACCACAGCAAATATCGCCTTGAATGGGGCGGTGAGTTTGAAAACCAGCAGCGCGCCCAGGCCCGATTGACCTTTATCATGGGCATCGTGCTGGCGCTCATAGCCGTATTCCTATTTGCCGAATTCGGTAAGATGCGTCAGGCGGTCTTGATCCTCGCAGTGGTGCCGCTGGCGACCCTCGGAGGCCTGATCTCGCTCCACCTTACCAGCGAGACGTTGAATGTCGCCAGCGCTGTTGGCTTCATCGCGCTCTTCGGCGTGGCGGTGCAAAACGGCATCATCATGGTTGCCAACATCAACCGCGTGCGAGAGCAGGGACTGGCGTTGCGCGAGGCCGTAGTGTCAGGTGCGGTTGAACGTTTCCGTCCGGTGCTCATGACCGCCACTGTGGCGAGCGTAGGTATGCTGCCTGCTGCGTTGGCTACCGGCATCGGCACTGATGTGCAGCGCAACCTCGCCACCGTTGTGGTAGGCGGTCTGGGTCTAGCGACGCTACTCACGCTGTTTATTCTGCCGACTTATTACTACGCCCTGGAACGATGGGTAGAACGTCGTCAAACCATAAAGCCCCAGGCTCTGAAGAGGAGGCATGATGATGTATAGACGTATAATCATCTTAGGTATTCTCTTAGCGGGATGTGCGGTGGGTCCTGATTTCCACAGCCCAACCGCACCCACTGTCGATCGCTACACGCAGCAGCCACTGCCTGCACAGACGGCATCGGTCGAGATCAAGGGAGGTGAGGCGCAGCGCTTCGTTCAGAACATGGATATTCCCGGTCAATGGTGGACACTGTTTCATTCAAAACCGCTCAATAACCTGATTGAACAATCGCTCAAGGCCAACCCCGACCTGGGAGCTGCTCAAGCCGCGCTGCGCGGTGCCTGGGAAAACGTCTATGCACAGCAAGGTTCGTTCTTCCCCAGTGTAGATGCAAACTTCACTACAACGCGTCAAAAGACCGCCGCAGTGTTGTCCAGTCCGTTGGCAAGCGGTACTAACATCTATAGCCTTCATACCGCGCAGGTAGCTGTGGCCTATGTGCCGGATGTGTTCGGCGGCACACGACGTGAGGTGGAATCGCTGAAAGCGCAAGCCGACTCGCAACGCTTTCAGCTCGAAGCTGCTTACCTGACGCTTACCTCCAACGTGGTAGCCGCGGCGCTAGAAGAGGCAGCTTTACGCGGGCAGATCGAGGCAACCGGGAAGATCATCGAGTTTCAGAGCACATCTCTTGAATTGCTGAAACGTCAATATGAGCTTGGCCAAATTGCCGCGTTGGACGTCGTAGCGCAGGAAACGGCACTGGCACAATCGCAGGCTATGTTGCCGCCGCTGGAAAAACAATTGGCACAACAGCGCGACTTGCTGGCCCGACTGGCCGGCCGATTCCCCAGCGATACACTCGCAGAAGAATTCGAACTCTCCTCGCTGCAACTGCCGGAAGAGTTGCCCGTGAGTCTTCCCTCCAAGCTCGTGGCCCAGCGACCAGACGTGCGCTCTGCCGAAGGGCAATTGCACGCCGCTAGTGCAGAGATTGGAGTCAATATTGCCAACCGGCTGCCGAACATTACGCTGAGCGCCAATTTGGGCTCCAGCGCCCTCGCAATCAGCCAGTTGTTCACCTCCGGCACCGGCTTCTGGGCATTGACCGCCAATCTGACACAGCCAATCTTCCAGGGGGGGACATTGCTGCACCGGCAGCGTGCCGCTGAAGCTGCCTACGACCAGGCTGCAGCGGAGTACCGCAGCGCCGTGCTCACTGCATTCCAGAACGTGGCCGACACGCTGTACGCCATCCAATGCGACGCAGATGCCCTGAAAGCAGCCGTCGCCGCCGAGCGTGCTGCCGCTAGAAGCCTCACCATTGCGCAGAAGCAGTTGGAATTGGGCGATGTCAGCTACCTGCAGCTGCTTAATGCCGAACAGGCATATCAACAGGCGAAGATCAATCTCGTGCAGTCCCTCGCCAACCGATACGCCGACACTGCGGCGCTGTTCCAGGCGCTGGGCGGCGGCTGGTGGAACCGGTCCGATGTCCTTACCAAGGGTGACCGCTGACCACGCCCTGCAGTTACCGAAAAGCCGCAGAGAATGTTGCAAGCATGTATTGAACCTTTCCGCGGACGCGGTGGATGGGAAGCAAAACTGGTTATCGCTTGGTCGCTCCTCGGCTCTTTGATCCATCGGAAGCAAGTCAAGCTGTTGACGACGGTCTACAAACCTCAGCGAGCAGGCCCATACCGCAGTGCGGTTGAAAGTAAGCCCAGGCATGCAGCGGAGGGCTGGGTCAGAGGATAATTGCAAATTACCCCGAATGAGAGCACCCGTTAAGAGTTCGAATCAATATTCCGACCAGAATTCGTCAGATTTTCATTTTTTCTGCGTGAGAGTGATCGTTGCAACATCACGCTGACACAAGTTACGCGCTTATCCCGCACCTCGAATAAAAAGGGCTAAATAGAAATCTCTATTCAGCCCCTCAGATGATGAACTTGGTGTATGCGCGAATTGCCAATTTGTGAAAAATTATTCTTCTTCCGCTTCTTCATCCCCTTCATCGGTAAACGGACCTTTTATCCCTAGCTCTTTTATCTTTTTCCTGAGCGTGTTGCGATTGATGCCGAGCAGATGCGCAGCGCGGACCTGGTTGCCCTCAGTCTTCCGAAGCACGAGTGAGATGAGCGGTTTTTCCACTCGGTGGAGCACCATGGTATAAATATCTCCACGTTCGAGGCCACCCATGCGCTCCACAAGGTCGGAGAGCTTTTCTTCGAGGAAATTCTCAAAGGAAAGGTGGGCCCCCTGTCCCGGTTTAAATAGCTGCGGTGGCAGCGCATCGGGGAAGATCTTATCTCCCTGCGATAACGTTATGGCGCGTTGGACTGCATTTTCTAGCTCCCGCACATTACCAGGCCAATCATAGGCTCGCAGTATTTTGAGTGTTTCCTGAGTTAGAACCTTCTTCTTCGCGTCGTTGCCCTGGTATTTCTGCATGAAGAACTCGGCGAGCGGTACGATATCGTCCTTGCGCTTTCTGAGCGGCGGGATGTTGATCTGGATGACATTTAAGCGGTAGAAGAGGTCCTCGCGGAAACGCTTCTCGCGTACCATCTTCTCGAGGTTGTGGTGCGTGGCGGCAAGCACGCGCACGTCGGTCTTGATAGGCTCCGTTCCGCCGACCCGTTCGAACTCCCGTTCCTGCAGCACGCGCAAAAGCTTGCCTTGGAGCGGCAGATCCATATCCCCGATCTCGTCGAGAAATAACGTTCCACCGGAAGCAGCTTCGAATTTCCCGATCTTACGACCGGTTGCACCGGTAAAGGAGCCCTTCTCATGCCCGAAAAGTTCGCTCTCCAGCAGCTCTGACGGTATGGCAACTGAGTTTACTGCCACAAAAGGTCGTCCTGCGCGTTTGCTGTGGTAGTGGATCGCGCGCGCGACAAGTTCTTTTCCGGTGCCGCTCTCGCCGTGGATAAGGACCGTAGCGTCGCTTTCCGCGACGCGCCCGATGGTCTTATAAATCTCCTGCATGGCAGCAGTGTTGCCAACGAGTCCACCCTCGTACTTTTCCCGCACTTCGGCGCGAAGCACGTTTATTTCCTCAGAAAGCCTCCTGACGTCGATTGCCTTACGGACGAGAATGTTTACCTCGTCGAGGTCGAAAGGTTTAGTGATATAATCGAACGCTCCACGCCGCATCGCCTCGATGGCATTCTGCATCGTAGCCTGGGCTGTCATGATGATGACCGATGTACCCTTCCCTTCAGATTGGATCTTGTCGAGCGCCTCAAATCCGCCCATCCCGGGCATGCGGATATCCATGAGCACGATCGCAATGTCGTCTTCCTTGAGCCTGCTGAGCGCTTCGGAGCCGTCTTTCGCTAGAACCGTCTCGAGCCCCTCTTTTTCGAGCGACTTTTTGAGCACCCAGCGTACGCTTTCGTCGTCATCAACGATGAGTATTTTTTCATTTCCCATAATTTCACCTGGTGCAGAATTCAATCCCTGCCGCCTCTCCCCTCAAGAAAGGGTCCCTACGAGAACGGTTGGTCTCCATCCACACTCCGCGTTCGCCTCTCTGCACTAAGATCATCCTGCCAGCGGCAGATATACGCTGAACGTCGTCCCTTCGTTCTCCTGACTCTCTACGCGGATCGTGCCGAGATGTTCCTGTACGATCTGGTACGAGAGAGCCAATCCCAGCCCCACGCCCCGGTCCTTGGTCGTAAAAAAGGGGGTGAAAATTTCCTTCAAATGCTCCTGCTTGATACCGCGGCCCGAATCGCTCACTTTCACGACCATGAGCTGGTATTTCTTCCCATCTGACTGCACGGTGGTGAACAGGTCCGACATCCTCGTGACGACCGTCAGCTTTCCGCCATGTGGCATAGCCTCGATAGCGTTCTTGATGATGTTCAAAAACACCTGTATGAGCTGGTCGTCGCTACCATAAACATCTGGCAGGCTCGGGTCATAGATACGGGCGAGAACGACGCCCCGTTGCCTTGCGCTTTCTTCGTTCAATAAAAGCACCCGGTCCAGGATGCTGTGAATATTCGAGGCCTTCATTTCGCGGGGCTTAATCCGCGTAAAATCGAGGATTCCTTCGAGCACCTTGTTCAGACGATCCGATTCCTTCAAGATGACGTCGAGATACTCCAGCAGGCTTTTCAACGAACCCGTTGCGGTCTCTTTGCTGGACTGGAGTTCGGACTTCATAAGCTGCGCTGCGCCGCGGATGCCTACGAGCGGATTTTTTACTTCGTGAGCGATACCAGCGGCAATCATGCCGAGCGTGGCAAGACGGTCGGCCCTTCGCATGCGCTCCTTGAGGTCCCGAACACCCGCCTGGTCACGAATCGTAAGGATCACGCCGGTAGGGATGCCCTCGTCATCCGTCAGCATGCTCGTGACAATCCCTACCGGGTGGGGTGGTCCATGCTTTACGGCAATCTCCGCTTCGTAGTCCGAATAGGATCTGCCGGAGGTAACGGTTTTCTCGATCTGGCCTACCACTGCAGGCGTATCGGATAAAACTGCCCGGATATTCTTTCCAAGAGCATCAGCCGCCGGGATCTCGGTCATTTCCTCGGCTGCGCGGTTCCAGATAAGCACACGTCCTTCGACATCGGTAACAGCTACGCCATCGATGATCCCCGTAAGAATATCAGCGGTAATATCTTGCATGCGTGGTGCAGGCGACTCCATCATTCATTGATAGCACAATATATTTGAGTATTCAAGAGAATTCATGTATAGTATGATCCAAATTCGAATTGATGAATTCAGCGTTCAGAGAAGTGGTAAATCCGCGCACGGCCGCGTCTCTCGCCCTGTCAAGTCCGTAATCGGCTATGCTCAACCTCCGCCTCGTATTCGTTGCCCTCGTCTGGGGCGTCAACTTCTCCGTCATCAAGTTTGCCATCGCGGATTTCCATCCTCTTGGCTTCACCGTAATTCGCTTCGCACTTGCAGCGCTATTTCTGTCCCTCGTTATGATCGCAGGCCGTGAACCCTTTGCGATCGAACGGCAGGACCGCTTCGCCGTCATCCGGCTTGGATTCCTCGGAATCACGCTGTACAACATCCTGTTCGTATATGGCCTGAAGCTCACCACGGCCGCAAATTCAGCCCTTCTCATTTCGCTGTCGCCGTTGTTCGGCGCGCTTATCAGCGCCGCTGGCGGGAAAGAACCCCTCACGGTCCGCATCGGCGCAGGACTCATGCTGGCAACGGCGGGCGTTGCTCTCGTTATCGGGGGCCATCACGGCGAGCTGAGCTTTTCATCATCGGACGTTGCCGGGGATCTCCTGACGCTCTGCGCGACCCTCACGTGGGCGCTCTACACTATCACCGCGAAGCCCCTGCTCGCGAAATACTCTGCCATCAAAGTCACCGCTTATAGTTTCGCATCTGGCAGCGTTCTACTCCTGCCTGTTAGCTTCAAGGGTCTTATCAACCAAGGCTGGTCCTCAGTCTCCGCATTATCATGGACTGCCATGGCCTTTTCATCATTCATAGCCGCAGGTGTTGCATATGTTTTTTGGTACCAGGGAGTGAAAGATATCGGTGTCACCCGCACAATGGTCTATCATTACCTCATGCCATTCGCCGCGCTGCTCTTCGCTGCCTTTGCGTTGAATGAGCAAATCACCGTCCTCCAGTGCATTGGAGGTACGGGAATTCTTTCTGGTGTCTATCTGGTGCAAACAAATCAGCCGTGATCCGACCGGGAAAGACGGGGAATCGGTGACGCTTACCCCCTCTCCCCTCATTCACCGATTCCCAGAACGCTGTCTCTTGCTTGAGTTATAACGCATACCCCGCTTCACCATGCTGGCTGATATCGAGCCCTTCCGTCTCATGGTCCGCTTGAACCCGCAGGCCCGTAGCAATATCGAGCGCCTTCAGCAACACATAACTCACGCCGAATGAATAGAAAGCTACTAGTGAAACAGCGCCCGCCTGCACGAATAATTGTTTCGCGTTGCCAAATAATGCGCCGTCCGCTCCTGCCGCATTTATGGCAACGGAAGCGAAAAGACCCACCGAAAGCGTTCCAAGCATACCGCCGACGCCGTGCACTCCGAATGCATCGAGGGAATCGTCATACCCAAACTTCGTCTTGGCATTGAGCGCGATGTAGCAGACGACACCGGCTGCGATGCCGATAAGCAAGGCGGGCAGAGCGCCCACGAACCCTGCAGCAGGTGTGATCGTCGCGAGTCCCGCGATAGAGCCAGTTGCCGCTCCAAACATCGTCGGTTTACCGCGGTGGAACCATTCAACAAGAACCCACGTAATCGTGGCTGCACATGCCGCAAGATGGGTCGTCAAGAAGGCCATGGTCGCGAGCGTGCCCGAGGATAAAGCGCTCCCAGCATTGAATCCGAACCAGCCGAACCATAATAGTCCCGCACCAAGCACCGTCATCGGCAAGTTATGGGGCGGCATGTGTTCATGCAGGAAGCCCTTCCGCTTTCCTATATAGAGTGCTGCTGCAAGAGCGGAAAAACCCGATGTGGCATGTACGACGATCCCGCCAGCAAAATCGAGAACCCCGAGGTTCTTCAGCCATCCACCGGCACCCCAGACCCAGTGGGCCACCGGATCATAAACAATCGTGGTCCAGGCAATGGTGAAGATGAGGAACGTGGAGAACTTCATTCGTTCAGCTACTGCACCGCTGATGAGCGCTGGCGTTATGACTGCAAACATCATCTGATATACCATGAACAGCAGGTGAGGAATGGTCGGCGCATAGTCCGCATTCGGAGTGAGCCCTACGCCGGTCAATCCTGCCCAACCCAAGTTGCCAATCACGCCTTTTACGTCAGGCCCAAATGACAACGAGTATCCGAACAGAACCCACTGAAGACTGACTAACGCAATGGCAATAAAGCTGTGCATAATCGTTCCCAGCACGTTTTTTTTACGCACCATGCCACCATAGAACATAGCAAGTCCCGGCGTCATCAGCATGACAAGCGCCGTTGAAATCAAGATCCATGCTGTATCACCAGTGTCTATTCTTGCTGCGGGGACCGCAGCGGCAGGTGAAACAGGAACCGCAGTCTGCGCCGTGGCTGCAAGCGGTACGAGTACCGCCAGTGAGAGCAGCACGGTCAAAAACAATGTGTACAAACGTTTTTCGTCCATTGAGCACTATCCTCCCATTAAATTTACAAACTTCATTTCAATTTTCAAAGACCAGGTTCCACTGTTTGCACGACGTGAGCCGCTATGACGCGTCGCCGATGACGCTTGAATTACCTAATCATGCATAAGTATTCAATCCGGGAACAATCTGTCCAGGAATGCACCGGCGATGCCACCCGCTCCCATCGGTTTTGCATATTCAACATTGATAATTCGATTTCCCCATCAACTTCACGTAATCCATCTGATCATATTAGCCGGTCGGGCACATGCGGAAAAAAGGACTTCTTAAGAAGCTTTAAGGCACAAAGCTGACGGGGGCACTTGAACTTTCCTCCGCGTAAAACCAGGTAATATAGCTTCAGCAATTAGACGAATGACCTTTCCCCCTCCTTTCTTTAAAGAATAAAATAAATAGATGCAGGCATATGCCAAAGTAATAACTTGCACAAATCCCCATTAAATTATTAGCAAGGCCTGTGCCACTGGCTTTATTTTTATAATCACATTAAGTATTTGATTTTATGAGTTAATAATTATGAAATTAATAGCATTGTTACGATTGAATATGAGCTAAAGCTTATATTTTAGGCATATGATTAATAATTGTGCATGTTTATGAAAACGCATGAAATTTATTTCTGATGCCTGTCCTAATTATGTGCAATAAATTAAAACAGAATAAAGAACTAATAACGAACATGTAGAGAGAATCGACTTATTATTTATCACATTAACGTTTTATAATAATTATTCTTGACAAATAATAATTATCATTTTATAATCTTTCCATCTTATGTTAAAAAATCTCTCAGTGCTAGCTAAATACCGGAATCTTGGATTTAAACTTACCCCTCAGAGAATCGCCATTCTTAATTACCTGGAGGGGAATAATCGACATCCCTCTGCTGAAGATATTCATCGTGCTGTGGCGAAAAAGTTTCCGACCCTCTCGCTCGCGACAGTGTACACAACGCTAGGGGCACTTAAGGAAAAAGGAAGGGTGCTCGAATTGACGATAGATCCGGGCAAGAAACGGTATGACCCGGAAACCGCGAAGCATAACCATTTAATCTGTGTTTCGTGCAAGAAAATCATCGATATTCCTGCTTCGAATCCAATCGATTTTCCTGAGGCCAGCAGACAGGATTTTTCCATCATCGAAAGTCACGTTCAATATTATGGGCATTGCCCTGAGTGTAAAAATCACAATGTGAATAACTAGAGGAGGCTGTCAATGTGTGTAGATTATAGTTTGAATTGTTCCTGTGGAAAAACTCATGCAAGTTTTAATTTTCGCGATGAAGTGCTGCCTTTCAACGTCGTAACCAAGTTATACTGTCCTGCCTGCTCCCGCGAGGTGACTCTTAATCCAGCGACCATGGTAGCCGACAATGGATGGGTGATCGAGTATGATATGGAGGTAGCGCGCTTCATGATGCAAAAAAAGGCTCCTGTTTCGACCGTAAAGCCAGAGTTCCTGTTCGACGAGGGCTACTGTACGTGGCGGGGAATGACCCCGACAGACCATATCGACTCTGTGAAGGAGCGCGCAGTTCTCGTACAGATCGCCAAGAGCGATCCGAAACGGTACTTCGAGGAAATCAAGTCATGGGGCAATAACCGTATGGAACGCCTTGCACGGGAAGGATGGCGGAAAGCAATTGAAAGAGAACCTGCAAAAGCATAAAGCTAAAAAGTCTTTCACTGACTTCGTGGTAAACAGAACAGAAATACTGACAAGGTGCCCTCAATGCGGGGGTGAGGTTGACCTCTGGTCGGAAGGACGGGAGATCGTATGCGATTTCTGCCAGTACCACATTTTCGAACATGAAGTAACATTCCATTAACCATCCGAGAAATTCCCCAAAATGCATGGACTAAGCTGCTAGAAAAAAATAGAGGAAATTGCGTCAGGACGCTCGTACCGATGGAGTACTCGGTATCGCATGCAATGTCATCAGATATCGGGTATTTACGGAATGAAACTTTGTTCGCGACGGCATTCTGTGGCTTGACGTATCAGGAAAAATAGTTCGCTTGAAGAAAGGTTTTGTCTTTTTTTCTGGTATACTAATAACATTGTGAAAAATCAATCCTACACCAATGGAGGAACTCAACATGCCGTACGCCGCAAAGGATTACGCTAAACTTGTCGGGATGGAAGGATTCAGCGAAACACTCCTGAGGAATCATTTTACATTGTACCAGGGCTATGTGACCAACACGAACAAGGTGCTCGACAACCTTGACCAGATGTCCAAAGACGGCAAGAATACAACACCTGAGTTTGCAGAGCTCAAGCGCAGGCTCGGATGGGAATTCAACGGGATGCGGCTTCACGAGTACTATTTTGACAACCTCGGCGGTAAAGGCGGCATCGACAAAAATGGCAAACTCGCCAAAAAACTGGCCGAGTCGTTCGGCGGCTACGATGCCTGGGAAAAGGACTTCAGAGCTACCGGTGCCATGCGGGGCATCGGCTGGGTCGTGCTGTACCAGGATACCATTTCAGGACGATTTATCAATTTCTGGGTCAACGAACATGACGTTTCTCATGCCGCGGGATGCAATCCTCTGCTTATCATGGACGTCTTCGAACACGCGTTCATGCTTGATTACGGTTTGAAGCGGGCAGATTACATCGAGGCTTTTTTCAAGAATATACATTGGTCTGCAGTCGAATCGCGGCTGAAATAAAACGTTTTTCACCTCCCCCATCGCGGGTTGGTGAGCAATATTTGCTCCACTTCTCCTGCTCTTTCGAAGGAGAGACAAGAAGCAGCCATTCAGACATATCCAGTAGCGACTATATTGAGAGGAAAGGAGACGAGACGTATGTCAAAGACTGAGCAGAATCTGAAGGACGCATTTGCCGGGGAATCGCAGGCAAATAGAAAATACCTGGCCTTTGCCAAAAAAGCGGAGGAGGAAGGCTTTGTGCAGGCGGCTAGGCTGTTCCGTGCTGCTGCAGCGGCCGAGACCATTCATGCCCACAATCATCTCAAGGAGCTTCACGGCGTCAAATCGACAAGAGAGAACCTGATGGAGGCAATCAACGGCGAATCCTATGAGTTCCAGAAGATGTATCCGGCCATGATCGCAGACGCAAGGGCAGAAGGACAGGACTTCGCCCTGCGAACCTTCACGTTGGCGAACGAAGTGGAAAAGATACACGCTGCGCTTTATAAAAAGGCGCTCGACACTCTCGACGTGAGCAAGGGCACTGCTGTTGACTATTACGTATGCTCGGTATGCGGTTACACTGCCGAAGGCAGCGCCCCGGATGAATGTCCTGTCTGCAAGGCAAAAAAGCGAGCATTTTATAAAGCGGAATAAGTTGTGAGAATAATTGCATTTAACGGAAGCCCCCGTCCCGGGGGGAACGCGGAAGTGCTCCTGCTGGAGGCGCTGAAGCCTCTCCGGGAAGCAGGACATGACGTGAGGCTTTTTACCCTCAACACCATGCACTTCAAGCCCTGCCAGGATTGTGGCGGCTGCACCACAACCGGTCTTTGTATACATTCCGACGACATGAGTAAAATCTATGATGCCATCAGGGAGGCGGAGAGGATAATTCTCGCCTCCCCAATTTTTTTCTACAGTCTGAGCGCGCAAACCAAGACGATGGTTGACCGCTGCCAGTCCTTCTGGTGTGAAAAATACCTTCTGAAAAAGAGCATCTCCGCCGGTCCTCAGGGAAGAAAAGGGCTACTCCTTCTTGTTGGCGGCATGAAGAAAGATGACGGGCGACAGAGTGCGGAGTCTGTAGCAAAAGCTTTTTTCAGGACGGTGAGCGTGCCGGAGCACGAAACCCTGTTCTTCGGCGGCGTTGACGCCAAAGGAGATGTCGGTAAACATCCTACTGCGTTAAAAGAAGCCTATGAGGCCGGGAAGAGGCTCGGCAAGTAACCTCAGGCGATGCGTGCCCGCAGCTATCATTGAACCTACCCCAGAGGTCAGTGTAAAAAGAAACCACTCTTGCGGATCCGCTGTACGTGACATCCTCCCCGGCGGAATGCCGACGTTTTACGGCGCTATTTGATAAAAAGGCCGGCATGCAAGGGAACATGCCGGCCTTAAGGGAAGATATACAGCGATCTTTCAAATCGCCGGCTCGCCGCGTTCTCCTGTTCGTATCCGGATGATCTCTTCAAGGTTCGAGATGAATATCTTGCCGTCGCCGATCTTGCCGGTCTTGGCCTTTTCTTCGATTGTAGCAACGACCTTGTCAACCATGCTGTCCGCTATGACGACTTCGATCTTAACTTTCGGAATAAAGGAAATATCATACTCTGCACCGCGGTAGAGTTCGACGTGTCCCTTTTGTCTGCCGAATCCCTTTACCTCGGTCACGGTCATGCCCTGGACTCCGAGGGCGTTCAGCGCGTCTTTCACGTCATCGAGCTTGAAGGGCTTGATAATGGCTTCGATCTTTTTCATACTGCCTCCTTTACGATATCTGACCACGCACCCTGTTTCAGTCGGAATGAAACGACTCAACACGAAGGGCATTTAAACCCGATTTTTTATTTGCCAGATTCCCGCGCCCGCGGGACTGTGGTTCCTAAGCAATTGTTTAGTTGTATGCTCGCTCGCCATGCTGACTCTCATCAAGTCCGACCGACTCGTCTTCAGCATCGACCCGAATACCGATAACGGTCTTTATAATCATGAATATAACATAGGTCATGACCCCGCTGTAGACAAATGTCACGCCTACGGCAATGATCTGGGTCAGTAGCTGGCCGGGATTGCCGTACAGGAGGCCCTTGCCAGCTTCGTTGATTGCCGGATCTGCGAATACACCGGTCAGGATTGCACCGATGGTTCCACCAACTCCGTGGATGCCGAAGGCATCAAGGGTATCGTCATAACCGAATCTGGGCTTCATCTTGGCCACTGCGTAGAAAGGTATTACGCCTGCGGCAATGCCGATGACGATCGCGCCGCAGATGTTAACGAACCCGGCTGCCGGAGTAATGGCGACGAGGCCACCGACAGCGCCTGAAGCAAGGCCTAAGACGGTCGGTTTGCCGGAATGCTTCCATTCCACGAACATCCAGGCCAGCGCCGCAACTGCCGTTGCCATGTTCGTATTGATGAAGG
>DASPQB010000110.1:0-15659 GCA_035625205.1 Nitrospirota bacterium
CTGTACGCCTGCATGAACCGCGTAGCCCCGTTCCGGAGTATCTGGGACGGCACCTCGTAGAGATAGGGAGTGAGTTCTTTGCTTTTAAACTGCGCATACTGCTGGTCGACGGGAGGTTGTAAGTCAACGAGAGCAAGCGCCTTTCTGCTGAACGTGCGGAAATACCTGTCCTCCTCAACCTTTGCGTTGTAGATAAGGCGCTGGCACCCCATTCATTGGGAGAGCACTCGCTTCTGGTTCTCCGTAGGATAACACCTGAATTTGACGCCGCTTGATAATGCCATGGATCTAAGGTATCATAGGTTACATGGAAAATCAACCAAATATCTCATTATCACATTCGGTATATTTGCTCAGGCTGCATATCGTGCTCGAGACGAAATCCCGGAGGAAGGTATTTACCGTGCAAAGGAAGAAGCTACCCCTGTCTGCTTGACCCCCTCCCGGCGAAGACGCCTAGCAGGGGGAATGCGCAGACATGAGTTCAATTAACCTTTTTTTTACATCCGTATTCACGTATTGGAATATTCGAGCGATCATGTCAGAGTTGGAGTAGACAGTTTATAGACCTTAAAACCGTGAAGCATACGCAGCAATCCTTAATTGCCATGTTTTTCGAGAATCAAAACAATTTGCTTCCTTTTACCACAGCATCATGGACCGCGCTTGCCCCCTGGCCCGCGCCGGTCTTCGCAGCGTGCATATGAGCACTGCAGCCGCCCAGCCCGGAACACGATAGCTATTATGGATCCTTTACCAGCAAAAGACTCTGTCAGAGGAGAATATATCGGCCACGAGCTTGTCGTAGGAAACTCCTCCCTTGTACAGTTCGATCGTTTTTACAATGTTACCCGCTGCCTGGACCTCGATGATCTTCTTCGTACTTGCATCCGGCGCTTTTTTCAAGATATGCATTATCATCATGCGACCTTCTCCTCTCTTGCGTTTAGTAGGGCACCACAACATCATACTCTAATAGTTTCTTCGCCATCTCTTCCAGAGTGATCGTCGTGAACCCGTTTTCCTGATTATTGGAATACATCTTAAGATCGAGTTCAGTCGCCAGCTCGAGCGGCATCGCAACTTCGGCATTGTCCTTGTCCAGTTTCCTGTCCAGGATAAACACGTCGATGATGTCGTCCGCAAGGGTGAGCCCGCCCGCAACGCGGAGCGCCTCGCCCTGCCGGTCCCTGACGATGACGGCTATTTTTTTTGTATCTGCCATTGCAATACCCCCTTGTGATCGAATTGTTAGAACACCAGTACCCGCGCGCTATCATGCAGCATCCCAGCATTATTGTACTGGCTGCCGTATGAAATTCCCTCGGTCTTTTCCTTGATGTGGAGCAGTTCGCAGCTGTGGTCGCAGCAGGAGATCTCCATTCCGGCTACCTTCCGCAGCTCGAGGAACTTGGGGTCTGTAGTGAAGCGTACCGCTTCATCGGTCAAGAAGATCATGACCGATTTCTCTGCTGCACGGGCTGCCCTTGCGATGCCGGCGATATGGTCAAGGTTCTCGAACTTCGTTACCATTATGCCTAGTAGTGCGTTTGCCATCGTTTCACCTCCTTTCATCTGAACAATCCAAACACTGGCAATCTTAAACTGTCCGGTCGGAGCAACGGCCGTCTCGGTAGCCTTGGCAGAACAATGGGCACGGCTATCACCGAATAACAAGTAATCAGATCGGATGAAACCCAATCAGTGATTTCTTGTCTGTGTCTTTACGTGATTATTACTTATAAGAATCTCTGTGGATCTCGAGCTCTCAAAACTGTTTTGCTCCTGTCCGACGCAGTAAAAAAAAGCCGGGCAGGAACCCCTGCCCGGCACGGTGAGCACATCGTTTAAACTTCCAAATCGCGCATCGGCCTGATAAGCAGGAAGTACACCATCGTCCAGTTACCGAGAATAATAAAAATATTAGCAACCCAGCTTGATACAGCCAGGGTGGACACACCGGTCAGGCTATGGCCGATGTTGCAACCGCCCCCGATCTGCGCGCCGATTCCCATGATGGAGCCACCTAGGAACACCTTCAGAAGTTCGTCAGCAGGCGGCACCTTTAGCTTCACCTCCTTCAGCAATTTTCCGCTGATGTAGGCGCCAATTGGTACGGCCAGCACATAGAGGGAGCTCCAGGAGTACGTAATACCGAGCAATGTCTGGGTCTTATCACCTACTGCGGCCTGCGAATTGCCGAAGAACACCGCAAGGAAAAACTCGCGGACTGGGCCGGTGAACGAAAGCCCGCGCGCCCTGCCGCTGAAATAACCGGACGCCCAAAAGGCGGCAACGGCCATGAGTCCTACCAGGAAGCCGGCGATCGACCAGGAATATCCCTTTTTGGCCTTTTGGAACGGCTTCCCCTGATACACAACGAAGAGCAATATCGCCGCGATGATCGTAATCACGATCCATTTATTGACGCCGATTATGTTATCAAGTGTAGGGATGACGTCATCGTTCGGCCCGATGAACACCACGGTCTTGATCAATTCGTCGTAGACCGGCTTCAGGATGCCGAATTTCGTGATCACGATTCCGTACACGAACCCACAGACTGCCAGCACATACGCCAGGTTCCCTTCGCCCACGCGGTACAGAATACCGCTCCCGCATCCGCCGGCCAAAACGATTCCCATACCGAAGAGATATCCGCCCACGATATTGGCCCACGGTGCAAATGCTTGACGATAGAGTTGCCCGGCAACAAAAACGCCATTTTCATAATGGCCCAGCAGGCCAATGTCCTCGATCAGATTCGCACCTATCATAGCAACAGCTACTGCGAGGAGATACGCCCGTAGCATGGTATAGTCCTGAAACAGGACTTCTCGGAATGCCGAGTTCACGCAGAATCGGCCACGCTGCAAGACAAAGCCAAAGGCCGCACCGATAAGCAAGCCGGATACGAGATAGGATAGTGTAGAAACCATTCTTCCCCCCTTTTTAGTTTTATTCCCCTGCGGTTTCTGTGTATGTCTTGTGTCCGCACTCCACCCCTGGAGTTAAGACTTCTTGATAAAGAGCTCCCAGTAGCCTTTGTCTTCGAGTTTTACTGCTTCGAAACCGTAGCCCTGTTTCTCGGCAAAGCGCGGGATGGTGTCCTCAGCCGATGCCGGAGCATCGCACAGAATCTTTATGGTCTGCCCGCTCGAGAGTTTTTCAAGCGCCTTCTTGGTCAGAAGCAGCGGGTAAGGGCACACCCTTCCGAGAGTGTCCAACGTCTGGTCCGGTGTTGCTGTCTTGATTGACATGTTCTTCCTCCTTATGGTTGAGTGTATATCCAGGCCATCATGGAAAACGGCCCCTTGACTGACATCGTAGTGAATATCATCACGTTCAGTAGAGAACGCACTGTCTTGTTTCTGGCTGGATCACCCCCTCACGCGCAAAGCATCATACCATAATTGTACTGAAGCTCAGGGAATCACGGGACATGTTTGTTGAAGGTATAATACGTTATCAAAAACCCAGTTTTCTGTCAATACTCGTTTTCGATAAAAAGCAATAAATTAAGTATTTAGGATAATTATAACAAGCAAAGTCTTTCTTATACTAGAGAGAGGATCGTGAGGCAGATCACTGCTGCAAGCAGCCCGAATCCTGTTGCAGCTACAACCTTTCGATGTCGGAGAGCCGTTGTTTTGCTGTTATCTAAAAAAGGTGTCAGAAGAAACGCACAAAAGGCCAAGCCTGGAAGCAATACTGCGCCCACAAAGGTCCACCTACCGGGAAAGTACTTGGTAAGCTGATAGAGAAAGAGGAAATACCATTCGGGTCGGGGACTGTACTGGGCCAAAAAATCTACTTCTCTGCCCACTGCCGGAGGGAACAGCACCGCAAACAGGAGCACCACCTCGATGGTTAAGAGCGCTATAACGGTGATCTCGAAGAGATATACGGGGAAAAAAGTGTTCTCGTTTTTTTTGTCCATAATAGACCGCCTTTCCCAAATGCACAAAAAAAGAAGTACTTTCAGGCGAACTCGATGGAGAGCCCCGAGATCTTTGGCTTAGTGTAAGCCACAGCTCTGATGTCGTTCATGCCGCACCTCTCATTGCCCGTTCTTCGTTCGCTACATGCCTCCTGAGATCCCCAGTCTTCTTAGTATGTGAAAATGCACCCACAAAAAGAAACCAGTGAGGGCTGGAAGCCAGAGCATATGCATGCTGTAAAATCGAAGGAGGGTCCGTCCGGTCACTTCGGGACCGCCGCGCACAAAGGCCGCCAGAAACTGACCGATCAGTGGCACTGAACCGAGCATGTTGGTGCCCACAAGCGTGGCCCAGTATGCCTTTTGGTCCCAGGGCAAAAGATAACCGGTAAAACCGAATGCCATCGTCATCACAAAGAGCAGCGCACCGGCAACCCAGTTCAATTCGCGTGGATTTTTATAGGAGCCGGTAATGAAAACTCTTAACATGTGAGACAATACCATCACAACCATCAGGTTCGCGGCCCAGTGATGGGTCGCACGGAGAAGGCTGCCGAGCGGCACGTCCTGGTGCAGGTGCTGGATGCTCCGATAAGCCTCAGCTTCAGTCGGAATGTAGTGCAACGAGAGGAGGAGTCCCGTGAGCAGTTGAAGGATAAAGAGCGTGAACGCAATGCCGCCGAAGCAGTAGAAGTAATTGATCCATCCAGGCACCGGCTTGTCCATAATTCGGCGATGCCTGTTCGTGAATCCCATGCGTTTGTTAAGATAGTCGAATAAATTCATCATCGTCACTAATGCCAGGGAGACGCGAAGACGTTCGCCCTATGCCTTTCGTGTCCCACTACAGAAAGTTCCTATACCTTGACCCCCACCATCAGCATGCCACCCTTCATCATGACAGGCAATCGCATGAGCGGCGCGGGAGGCGGACCTGCGATGTTCTTCCCCGAAAGATCGTATTTCCCACCGTGGCAGGGGCAGACAAACTCGCCCTTGTCTTTCTGATAATTCACTAGGCATCCGAGGTGGGAGCAGACCGCGGAGAAGATAGTCGGTCCTTCCGAAGACGATACGATGAAGACCCGCGTCTTCCATTCTTTCCCATTGACGGAAAAAATTAGTTCAGTTTTTTTTATACCGGCGCGCGGAATATCGTCTTCGGACATAAGAGGAAAGAAAGCGAGCTGCCTCTCACGAACAGCAAGGGGAGAAGATATTTTTATTGCTGGGATAAAAAAGCCGAGGCCGAGGAATGCGAGCAAACCGTAGAGCGCTTTTTTTGAGAATTCCCGCCGATTTGGTTTCATGAATGGTTATACTACGACGGATTGGAAGTGTCAACCGTGAAACGATGAGCGAAGTAGGCAGGCTGCTTTTCACCTGGACTTATTGCTTGAGAGGCTCCGTAGGATAGGAAGAATTTCCGGCATCGATGACCGGACCGTTTACCTTAGGATTGTCTCCGGGTGAACACGGTCATAACTACAGGCTGTACATGCATTGGCAGGGTATCCAGTCTGTGAAAGCCGATCCTCAAGGGAAGCATTAATCTTTTACAATTGTCGGCGTAATGAAAATCATGAGCTCATCCTCCGTCTTGGAGGTACCTTTATTCTTGAAGAGCCAACCGAGGATCGGTATATTGGACAGGAACGGCACTGCTGATTCAGTTACGGCTTCATTCTTGGTGATGATTCCACCAAGCACGATCGTCTCGCCGTTGTTCACGACTACCTCGGCGACTGCATCGCGTTTTGTGATCGTGGGAATTCCGTCCACCTCATTCGAAAAATCAGGCTCAGATTTTTCCACCTTAATCGCCATGGATATCTTGTTGTCGTTCGTTATGTTGGGAGTGGCCGAAAGCGCGAGGCTTGCGGATATGGTTTGAACTCCGACGGTATTGGTACTGCCACCACCGGTCTGCGCTGTGGCGCTTACAATTCTAACCGGGATATCGGTTCCGCTCGATATTTTCGCTTCTTTCCCATTAATAGTCCGCACCTTCGGGTTTGACAGGATCTTCCCATTGCCTGTCGTCTGCATGGCTGATAGTTGGAGATCGAGCACATTGCCGGCAATCTTGCCGAACGACATCCCAATCGCGCCTCCCGCGCCAGTCCCTACGGAAGCCGGTAAGTTCACTGCATATGCATTGCCGCTCAACCCGATGTCGCCAGTGATAGGATACAAAATCGAACTGCCGATTGACGCCGACGACCCGCCCGTAGTGCCAGCCGTTGCGCTGCTATTGACGCCCGTAGCTCCACCGGTCACAACCGTATTGCGACTTGCATACTTGCCGCCCCATTGCACCCCCAGGTCCCTCGCATAACTCGTCGACACTTCAACAATTTCCGCCTCAATCAGCACTTCCGGGATGTTCACGTCAAGATTCTGCAGTAACCGGGCCATCTGGTCGATATTAAGAGAGAGGTCTCTCACCACGATCGCATTCATTCTGCTGTCAACGGAAATCCTGGCCTTGTCACTTTTCACTTTTTCAACAATGGGGAGAATATCCTGGCTGCGAGCATGTCCGAGAGGAAAGACCCTGGTCTCCATATCAATGTCACGAGCTTCAGCAACTGATAGGACGCGGACCATGTTTGCATCCCGCACATAGGTCAGCCCTTTGGTCTTGAGGATTGATTCAAGAGCAGCCCACAAATCCACATCCTTGAGGCTCATCGTTACCTGTCCCGTAACGGAATCGCTGATGATGATGTTCAGGTTGGCTGCCTGCCCCACGGCGCGCAGTACATCTTTTATATCCGCGTCCCGAAATTCCATGGAGAAGGGCAACGTCGCACCAGTGACGTCGATCGTATTGGCATGAACGTTGCTGAGCCCCAGTAATAATAGTAAGAACGTCAGCATAAAAATGCGGCCATGACCCAAAGATGGGATTACTGCCATAAGCGCCTACCTCCCTACTTCCGAATGGAAAAGTTCTCCAGAAAGATCTCGTCGCTGCCACCCGTACTGTTCACGAGAACGACGCTCCGCTGGCGAATGTTCACCAATTTGCGGTCGCCTACCAAGCTGCCTTCCCTGACCATATCACCGCCGATGATCGCAATGCGAACATCTTTACCATAGATAATCCCGGTAAGCTTCTTCTCTGGCGCGCGCGTCGCCGGCGCGATTGCTGTTCCTTCAAAAGGCTTGGTAAAAGGGTCTCTGCCCCATTCGCCGCTGTCTTGCAACGTGCTCGTGACTGAAGAGCCGGGCCTCTCTCCAAAGAAGGGATCGCGCTCCTGTTCAGCTTCCTGGGCCAGGACTATGGTTGTAAAAGACGCGGCAATCATAAGACTTATAAACAATATCTTCATCTTCTTATGCATTACCGTACCTCTCCTACAGGCGCAATCTATAATTTGCTTTTTCCCCATATCATTGTTAATACTCGTTGAAACCCGCAATTAAAAAAACTTTTCTGTTGCTTTGGGAAAAACATGCCGCCATGGTTCAACGGAGATTACAAGGAACGCCGCATTCACCAATCCGCATTGCCAACCTACTTCGCCATATAGGTGACCGCTTCCAATTGCGTCGCGCATGACGAGGAGGAGTCCGGACAGGCCTCGACCCGGAGCTTCCGTATATTGACCAGCCGCGACTGGTTTTCTATATGCTTAAAATACTCCGCCAGTTCCCGGTACCTCCCTTTGAGGTCCAGACTCACGGTCACTTCCTTGTGGTTATCCTTAACAATTTCCGGCGAAGGGTGGACGGAAACCAGACTTACCCCCTGGCGCCGCGCCTCAGCAGAAACGTCTTCCAAGATCAAAATCACTCCTTTTTGGTCCACCAGCTGCCAACCCTGCGCACCTGCCTTGATGTCCGCTGCCCGGGCTTTCAGATCAGCAATCTGCTGGGAAAGAGCAACGATCGATTTATTCGTAGCGTCAGTGTTCGCCATCAGCGACGAAATCCTGTTTTCCGCAATGGCATAGGGATAGCGGTATATCAGCCCTCCGATAAGCGTCAGCGCTACAAGGAACATTAGGAGAAGCTCGCGCTGGGAAAATTTACGCTGAAATAATTGAGCCATCAAGGCACCCCGCGGGACTTTTTGACGCCGCAATGGATTTCGAACCCGACAATATCTCGGCCCTGTAAGATTGATTTTTGTGCAAACACCAGTTCCGGCTTTTCAAAATATCCAGTTTGCTCCATAGCAAGCATAAAATCCGAGATCAAGCGATAAGTGAGGGCTCCCCCCCTGATCTTTATCTCCGCCTCGCCAACAGAACTCCCTTCCAGGCTATCGAACCAAATTCCGCGGGGAATAATTCGCGAAAACTGCTGAAAAACTTCTGACCATAAGACCCGTTCTTTCAGGAGGCTTTGTATCAGTGCCGCTTGCTCAGAAGTTCCGCCAGCGGCAGTCGTCAAGCCGAGCTCTGCACGGAGTGCAGCAGCCTGCTGTTCGAGGAACTGTTTTTGGGGCATCAGCGAGTCAAGTCTGGCTTGCAGGTCTATCCATTGTTTGGCCTTCAGCCCGAACAGGACAAGCCAGACGAGCACAAAAAGTGTGCCTGCGACCAGCCACGGACCTGAGGTCAGGGCCGGTTTTTTCTTATTCGTAGGCAGGAGGTTAATGTACTCTTTTGCAGTTTTCATAAAGCTTTTATTGCCTTTACCGTCTCTCTCCAGCTTTGCATATCGTATGAGAATCTCACCTTTTTTACATCTTTCTCAGAGCCAGGCCCACGGCCGCTGAAAAGTGCGGCGCCAGGGGACCGAACTCCGCCCCTATTGCGTCCTTGTATTTCAAAACACTAAAAGGATTGCAGAGCTCAACCGGGAGATCGAGCGACCGTGAAAAATATTCCGGAAGCCCCTTCATGAGGGCCGTTCCACCGGTCAAGACCACTCGGTCCACTGCTTTTTCTCGGCATGTCGTCCTGTAGTACTCGACGGAGCGGCGGATTTCCATAAGGAAAGCATCGAGCCTACTGGCGATCGCGGCGACAGTTTTATCCTTTTCCGGAAGCGTAAGCACGTCTATGTCCCGCTTGAATGCTTCAGCGTCCTGAACGTTTATATTCAGATCGTCTGCCACAAGGCGGGTTATGTCCGCTCCGCCTATCTCGAGGCAGCGGCTGAAGCGGAGAATCCCGCGTTTGAAAATATCGATTTCCATCTTTCCCGCCCCGATGTCCACGGCGAGCGTGTCCACCGCAGCATTCTGACCGCGGAAAAAGAGGATATTGCGAAGCGCCAATGCGTTGGCGTCGACGGCCGTGATCTTGATCCGCGCGTCGTCAAAGAGAAGAAGATGTTCCCTTACCTTGCTTTCATCGGCTGCCACCATGATAAGCTCGATCTTGTCGACTGTCCCTTCTTTTTTTTCCCCCGTGATCAGATATTCCACCAGCGCTGCATCGAGCGAATAAGAAATGTGCCGTTTCGCTTCCCACCGTACCGCCTCGCCTAGTTCGGTGAGCGGCATCTTTGGCAGGCTAAGCGAGCGAATAGTAAGGTCCTTGCCGGGTACCTGGGTGATAACGTTCTTGCGGCCAATCTTCTTCTCTGACAGTAAATACCGAAGGTCCGCACTAATGGGCTCAGCCGCGGCAGCATCAGGCGGGAACTCAATGATGGCTGCGGCGACCAACTTCGGACACTTGCCGTGCTTGATCCGCACTGCCTTGATACCACCTGCCCCAATATCGACGCCTGTTATTTCATTCGATTCGAATAAACCCATAATAAATGACCCTGGCCCGGAACGTGTGCACAAAGCGGATACTTATCTGGTCTGGCGCGATTATAATTTATATTCAGTGCGTTCACAAACCAGGTGTTCCCGCTTCACTGCTGCAGTCTGCACAATCGCGCATAGAACTTATTTCCGCCATTTTATCACAATGTCAATTTGAAAATGACTGAAAAAATTGAATCTTCTCCCGCTCCCTCTTTTATGGTATATTGCCACTCGCCCTATTCAGCGCTTCACGATCACGATTTCCCCACCTTCAATTCTTCTGAGGCCATTTGAAAAGCTTTCTTGTGTTTGTATCCGCGTTGGAGGTATTTCCAGATAACTTTAATGAGTTCAAAATCCTTCTTGCTGAATTCCCTCGACTCGAGGTCACCCATCGGGATCCTCTTCGGGTGGACATACCCCTTCTGCTCGAGGTAGTACAGCTTGTGCCTCGGGATGTCTAGTTTATTGATGATTTCGGCAGTCTTCATGTAATGTCCCCACGCTATAAAAAGATGAAGTTAAAGATAAGTCCAGATTCAGGTTTATTTTTCTATAGTAATTTTTCTAATAATAATAAAGTTAAGGCAGCTTGTCAAGAAATAAGTGGAGGGAAAATACATTCTAATATATTTACAAGATCAAGGTTGGCGTGGCCACTGAAGGAATTATTCTGGTACTTAGAGAGAAAAGAATGGAGAAACAACCATTGTTTCAGCACTTGCCGACTCGATGAATGTATCGCTGAAGGTGCCTCTATTTAAGTCTCTACTGGCTGAAATGGTTGCGTGGAGGAAGGATGCCCCACCGCGACTCACTTTCGACGCCACTTGGAAGGTTTACAAGCTTCCATAAGAGATCGCTCCTTTTGTTTTTCACACATGACCCCTCGTAGCGGGACCAGTTTCGGTTCATCGGGAAGGCAGAAAAAAATGAGTGGTGAGCCCAGCCTTTGTCAACATCGCCCTGACGGAAAGTTGTCTGAATTTCGCTGCAGAACATTGTGACATTCCTGAATGAGAAAAGTAATAGGTTCGAGCAGGATTGGGGGTACAATCCCGCGATATCCATATAGCCTATCCATGTCGGTTCGTCCGGTCAGTTCCATTCGCAATTTTTATGTTATTTTCCAAAAAAATACTGCTCCTTGCGAAGGTCTCACAACTCCAAACTTTAATTAATCACCTCCTGCCAGCTTACCGAGGAAACAACGCTACCGCCAGTCGTGGCCGCTTTTAATGCAGCCACACCTATAGCAGATTGAATGCTCTGAAACCAATTGTAGCCCCAAGTTATTGTTACCGTGGTTCCCCCCGTGGCTACCGGGCCATCGAGTGCTCCAGCCCCGTATACCGTATTGTCATTATTCCATTCCAGCACCTGCGGAGCGCCTGGAGAATTTAATTGGCCATTCGATGCTAATGTGGCAAATGTCCATGCATTATTCGTATTTGTTACGATGGATGCTTGGGCATATGATAAAAACCCGCCCGCGTCAATGCCCTGGTTAAATACGGCGGTCGTATCAAAGGGGTTGATTTGATTTACGCCTGTAAAAGAAGCCGCGCCTGCTACTGTACTGGCGGCTCCTGAGAGCGTTGCCATTATCTTATTGGTCCCTAGTGCCGGCGCGACCAGGTACCATATTTCTAAGCGACAGAGGTTGCTTCCGCAGTTTTGCGCGCCCACTGGCGTGAGAGGCACTCCGCTATATGTCACGCTGTTGACAGCGGTTGTGCCATTAATCGAGATGCTAACGAGCAGAATTTCTTGGTTCGCTGAGATGGTGTGGTTCCAATTAAATGTGGCTCCATTTGAAGTATTCGTGCTTTTGGAATCTTAGGCTATTCCTGTTGCAGCCACTACTGTTTGCTGTAACCCTGCCCTTACCTCCCGTTGAGCGCTGCCGACAGTGCCTGTAGACGTGATCATGTACTGGAAAACATCGCTTCCGGCTGCGTGACCAGCGTTCGTCGTCCCGTCATATCCGCGTACGCAGTTCGTAAACGTGTTTCCCCCGCTTGTTCCACTGCAATAAATATTCTCACTCCCTATCTGGATGACTCCGGGGATAGAAAACCCTGTTGTCGACGCTACACTGATCGATGTCGGGTTTACAGTTCCCGGATTGGAGCTTACCGTTGTCACAGGGTAAACCGAATTACCACTCGCATGCAGTGTTGCTGTCGTCCCGTCTGCGCCCCGCGTTACGGTGCCATTAAACTGGATAGCGGTCTTCGCCGTGTATGCTATTACTTCCGAATCGATCACAATGCGACCGGATGCAGGAAAGTTTGCGGTAGAGTTGACATTAATTGTCGCTGCGGTTGTTGTCGTCAGGCCTGACGTAATTGCCGGCGTCGCAACGGTGAAGTATCCTGAGCCGAGATTTGTGTTTGTTGAAACGGCGTAGTTCGGAAAGGTTAAGGTGGCGAGAGCATATTCCTCTCCGCCTTCGGCCACATACAGCGCCTGCGTTGACTGCAAGTCATTCACAGCAGCCATATCACTTCTAATAACAACCGTAAGAAACATTGTACCCAAAAACGCCAGGATGACGATGATGAACACCGCCGCGACGAGGGAGACGCCCCTTTGATTTTGGTTCTTGACGTTCATTATTTTACTGTCCGCACCGATATCTGCGGCTTTTTTCTTATTCGTCCTGCATAGTCAGAAATTCATGGGATGCACGCGTGTTCGCACTTCTGCGGTTTCCGAACTGCTCTGGCCGATTACATCTACAACCACAGTCCAGATTCCTGGACAAGCAGTTGTCTGGTTCCCATTGACATCCAAAAAGGTAAAGGGCTGCACAGAGGTGATGCCGGAGGCTAGAAGATTAGCGCCTCGAGACAGACTCCCTCCAGCATAGCTGAAGGATACAGAGTTACCATTGACATCAGTAAACGACAGGGTACTCGAAGGATTTGCTGGTGCCGTTATATCAGCGCAACTGCGGATAACACGCGCCTCTCGCGCTATTCTCTCCACAGCAAGACTTGTTTGATAGTGAACGTTACTTCGCATGTCCTCGGTCGAGTAAGTCCTCGCTCCTTGCAGAATAATTATACTGGCAATGGTGGATAGAACCCCGATGATGACAATCGTGATAATGAGCTCTATGAGGGTAAATGCCGAGCTTGACAACCTATATTGTTCATCATTGGACATATTATCTGTCTCCAACTATCAGTGATTCGTGAGAAGAGATACTGCTGTTATCTGCTGTCCCGTTGGCATCGTGATTGTCACTGTCACCTGTTTATACGGGGTCGCGGTACTGCATGCCGAAGTATTGTTCAGGCTTCCTGCTGCAACATAGCAGATCGCCAGGCTGCAAGTAAAGCCCGAAAACATTGCATTATTTGTCTTGCAGGTTTGACCGGTTCCCGCTGCCAGTGAATTAAATCCATTAGCTATCTTCAGGCCGATTACGGTATCAAGCTCCCCTTGGGCCAATTGTGTCGCCTGATCGATAAAAAGTGGATTTGCACTACTGCTTATGCCGGTCGAAAAGACCGAGAGAATACCGACCATTGCGATGGAGAGGACCACGAGTGTGATGATGATCTCGATAAGGCTGAAGCCGCCTGATTTTTTATCTATATCCCTGCTTCCGCCGTCAGGCAACTGCATTGTCAATTCACCGCCCCGGTCTGTGCTGTAATGGTGATGCTGCCATTCGGATTGATCGTAACAGTGATATTGCTTGTGCTAGCGGTTGTTGTACAACTGGCCAGATTTCCGCTGCAATCATAGGGACGACCGAGAGTATCATACTCCAGGCAGGCAGTTGTCGGTGTTACCGAAATGTTTGCAAAGGTTCCGGACATCAACGTAACGGTCAAGTTCCCACTTCCGCTTGGATCTACGACGGGTGCAAAAGAGCTGCAATTATTAGCGCTGCTACTATCGTAGGCTACGGCATAACCTGCGGCTGGTGCTGTCACACCTCCTCCACCCGTCCCGTTGAAATAAACCCGAACGCGATCATTGCCACTCATAGCCAGGCTTTGCGCATAACGAATATCCGCTCGAAGCTTATCGGCAAATGCCCCGGCAGTCAGCGTAGAGACATTTGACAACATTGGTGCAGTGAATACTGCAATGATCCCGATGAGGATAATGACCATGACAAGTTCAATGAGAGTAAAGCCTTTTGATTTCGAGTTGAAAATCGCGATGCCCCCCGCACTACCCTGTCCAAGCTGCTGAGCTGTTACCCGATTCAACATACCCGTTTCTCTCTTGGTCATCGCCAGCAGTTTTTTCTTACCTCACAATAGAAAGCCTGCCTGCCGTGCGTCATCGTGAAACATCTTAACGGTGTCCAGCGAAAAATCCTCCAGATCGTAGCCGACCAATGGCAGTTTCTTCAATATGTCGTGGGTCACCGTAATGACATGACACCCGACGGAATCGGCGTGGAATATATTCAACAGTTCCCGCGGACTCGCCCAGATAAGCTCCGCGTTCGGGTTCGATTCCATTAATTCAACGGCTGCTGCCATGATCGGCAGCGGATCGATTCCTGTATCTGCGATGCGCCCGGCAAATACCGAGATGAAACAGGGAGTGTGGGGAGAAATATTCTGCGCCACACGCTTGATCTGATCGAGCGTCATGACCGCCGTAATGTTCAATTTTACCCGCCGGTGAGACAGCTTTTGTACCAACTCATAAGACGGTTCGCGGCGTGTATTGGTGACCGGAATCTTTACATATACCTCGTCCCCCCATCCGGCAATTTCCATGGCCTGACGTTCCATCTCGCGAAAATCATCAGAGAGGACTTCAAAGGAAATGGGACGATCTGGTATTGCCTGAAGGACGTCCTTTGCGAAGGCACGATAGTCTGAAATTCCTGCTTTTTTCATCAACGTCGGATTCGTTGTAAATCCGCGGATGTATGGCTTTTGATACATTTCGGACATCCCGGCTTTGTCTGCTCCATCGGCGAATATCTTCACTCGTAAATCGCTAATCTTCATTCTTGCGCCTTTCGTACTGCAAAATCCAGTCAGCAGCTTCAGCGAGCGAGGCAACTTTCGCGTGGAAGCGCTGCGGTTGGGGTTCCTGGTAATGATGGTCGATGAAAATGGTGATCGTCCCGGCGCCCTCTCCCGCTTCGATATCGCGCCATCTATCGCCAACGATATAGGAGGATGCCAGATCAAGCCGCCATGCGCGAGCAGCGTCGAGGAGCAGTCCCGGCAGGGGCTTTCTGCATTGGCACCGATCCACGTTGTCGTGATAACAAACCCGGACCTCATCAATCGGTAGCCTCGTCATAATCTCCGAGTTAATCGCCTCTACGGCTTCGCGGGACTGACTGCCACGCGCCACGTCCGGCTGATTGGTGACGACGATAAGCGGGAATCCAGCGTCGCGAAGCCGGCAGAGAGCTTCTCGGACACCGGGGAGAATTTCCAGCTCCGAAGAGCTTGACGGCGGACAGGGCTTTCCCTCCCGCAGGACAGCGCGGTTTAAGACTCCGTCCCGGTCCAGGAAGACAGCTCGATTTTTTATCACACGCTTGCTTCCCATTTGGTTTGTTTGGCCTTGAGCAGAGGATGCGAAACCAGTAAATGCCAGATGACAGCCTGAAACGCCTCGGTGTGGGGCGTCACGGTTTCAGAATTGACGATTGGTATGACGACACATGCGTCTGCCACCTGTGCAGTATACCCGCCGTCGCGGCCTACGATGCCGACCACCTGTGCGCCGACATCTTTCGCAAGCTGAAGCGCCTTCACGAGGTTCGGACTGATGTTTGTCTCAAGACTGCCGCCGCCCACGGAAAAAACAAACACCGCGTCTTTTTCCTGTATTCGACTGGTCCTCAGCCATTCTACGAAAACGGTGGCCCACCCCTCGTCATTCGTTCGTGCGGTTAACTCGGAAACATTATCGGTGGGCGCATATGCTTCAATGTCGGCAATTTTGCGGAAGTCATTTACTGCATGGGAACAGTTTCCAGCCCCTCCGCCGACGCCG
>DASPQB010000111.1:0-9713 GCA_035625205.1 Nitrospirota bacterium
GACGGTCATTACCGTCTAGCTCACTACATCTTATCTGCGGCATGCCGCACCTCTTAAGAGAAACGCTGAATCGCGTCGGTGTCCGCAACACCGCATCGTTCGTTCGCCAACCAGGTATGCTGTCGCTTTTTAAGTGAGAAAAGGTGAGAGCAGGAGGAGTCAGTGATCGATGATGAGGCGCGGAATACATCCCGTTCTAAAACGAGAAGGCCTTGCCACGCTTGTAATATATTTCATTATACCGTTTTCTCCGCCAGTTACAAGGGTTATTCGAGCAGGGAAGGGGAATTATCAATATGGTTCTTTAGTATTATATAAACATATTGGGGTGGTGTAATCGATCCAAAGCTCGGCAAAATGCCGCTAAGACCATAATCCTATTGCCATGCGCACAAAAAAACCGCTGTCTTCAACAGAAAACAGCGGTTATTAGAAAGTTCGAAATGAACCCCTCTCAGCAGCTGCTGCAGGAAGAGCCGCATGAACTCGGTTGCATACCGGAAAGCACGAAGCCCTGATTCTCCTGGAAATCTATGTTTGTATTCATGAGCATGCCGTTTGCCCGCTCCTCCAAGAAAATCTTCAGACCGTTTAGATTGATAGTCGTGTCGCCCACCTGGGCCGTTTTGGCTATGTCCATAGCCAACGACGGGCTTCAACCACCGGGAACGACAAATATCCTCACGCCATCTCCAGCTACTCCCTGCTTTGAGACCACTTCTTTGAACTTGTTTACCGCGCTATCCGTCAAATTAACCATTACATCCTCCTCGCTGTTGTTGTGAATTAACCTGTTTCAGGGTATCTAATATTCTAATAATTATATATTACCAGCCTCATCACGCGTATGCAATATTTTTTCATGACGAAACAGTGTTTTATTTTCCATCAAGGTCAATAACATACTGCGCCGTTCACATGGTCAGGCGCGTTCCTGAATTATTTTTTTTATCAAATACTCGATTTTCTCCTTGATTTCATCTCGTGCACGTCTGAAATCCTTCATAACTTCTGCCCCGGATCCGATGGTTGCAACGGGATCCTTAATCGGCCAGTGGAACCGTTGAATGCCGGCTGGTGTGAGGGGGCATGCCTCTTCGACGTAAGAACAGAGCGTGATTACCATATCCATGGTTGTGATCTCTGCTTCGTCGATCACCTTCGACTTCTGATTCGAGATATCGATACCAATTTCCTTCATCACGTCTATGGCGCGCGGATGTACACCCGCTGCGAGGAGTCCCGCACTGGAGGGCTCCAGAACGCCCTTGCCCAGTTCTCGGGCCAGGCCCTCAGCCATCTGGCTGCGACAGGAGTTTCCTGTACAGAGAAACATCACTCTTAGGGGAGAAGATTTTTGCACCTTGTCGCTCCTCGCGGGAATAACAATCAGCATTAAATAGTCGATGCTGATTCTTGGGGTTGAAAATACCAGACAAGCATTAATTTGCCTGCCGGTCCAGAAACTTGTTGATACCATCGGTCGTATAGACCTTGCCCTGGTCATCCACGATAATGGCCTCGGCACCTACCCGCCTGACGATCTTGAGTCCTTCTTCAGGTCCCATAATGAAGGGCACCTTGGTAAGGGGGTCGATGAACGCCCCTTTGTCCCCTACGAGCGTAGCGGAGATGACCCCTTTCGAAGGTTTTCCCGTCCTCGGGTCGATAATGTGGTGGTAGCGCTTTTTTTCTCTGATGACAAACCGTTCATAATCTCCGGACGTGGAAATATACTTGTCGCTCAGGTCGAGAACGGCGATGACCTTATCGTGCTCCCGCGGATGCTGTACGCCAATCCTCCAAGATTTGCCGTCATCCCGTCGCCCCAGCACCCAGATATCGCCAGCAACAGCGATGACCGCGTTGGTGATGCCGCGCTTCTTGAATATGTCGGCCACCCGGTCCGCAGCATATCCCTTCATGCCCCCGAAGTCCATAATCATGCCGGCTTTTTTGAGATAGATCGTAGATGCCCTTTTGTCCACTACGATGTTTTTGTAGTTCACCAAGGGCTTGATCCTGGCAATTTCAGCGTCCGTCGGGATCTTGCCTTCTTTCAGCCGCATCTGCCACAAAACGACGAGGGGACCGATGGACAAATCAAAGATGCCGTTCGAGAGTTTCGAGATCTTCGCACCATCTTCCACGACCTCGATCATCTCCGGCGACACTTTGACAGGATGTTTCCCCGCAGCCAGGTTCACTTGGGTAATCTCGCTCGTGTCCTTGTACAGTGACATCATTGCATCAAGCCGTCGCAATTCAGCCATGCCCGCGTCAATGGCCGCACTGCCTTCCTCAGCCGACCGTGCTACGACCGTCAAGGTAACATCTGTGCCCATAATCGTTTCGGTTTTCTGAACGGTCTTTTGTCTCGCACACGCGACGGTGAGCACGAGTGCCAGCATAGCAAATAACGATATTCGCTTCATATGGATGAGCTATCTCCTAAGAAGGTGATCCTGAAAACATGAGGACTTCACACTGTGTGGATAACGAAAAGGGATTTATCTTTTGCCCAGCTTTCTTTTCATGACGAAATTCCTCGCTGCCGTCCGTACAGCTTCAGGAATGCTGCGGCTCTTTTCCAGAACGGCGAGTTCCCGGTCAGACAGTCTGTTCACAAAGGGCAGCGAAACGCCAACCGGCGTCTTGGGATTGTTCACCAGTGCGCTGATGACGGCACTTTTCCTCGTCCATTCCGTGTTTGTCCCGATTTTGCGGATGACGTCTTCATTCAGGTGCGGCGACTTGGCAAAAAACTCTATCTCCCCGATCGTGATCCTGGGGTTCTCGAGCACCGACAGCGCGACGATTTTGCTCGATTCCCTGATGAGCAAGCCGCGCGCATCCTTGGTGCCCGTTAAGGCAAGCTTGATTTTCTGGGACGGGCTCATTCTCTGGATGATCTGCTGTATGTTGAGTTTTTTCCCTTCTCCGCTTGATTCGGTCGTACTATCGGCAGAAGGTTCCCCCATCACGACTTCAACGACCCGCGTTTGGGCAATGTAATTTTTGATTTCTTCCGATGCTGTCAGCGCGATGAACACCAGCGTGGTTTCGTCAAGATTGGGGCAGAGCACCAGGTCGCGCAAAAGCTCCTCGTCATCGGTATAGGCCTGGGCGATCCGGTCAAGTATATGCGCAGGCGTCTGCACATCAAGGATAATTGCCCGGAGCGCGATCGGTGAACAGTGTTCAACATCGAGCGGGAGCTGGCGCCTGAATCGTTTCGCGAATATGTCCATCCATCTGCTCGGCTGGTCCATCTTCTGTCGATCCCTCTCCTCTTCATCCTGTCCTCCGCCAGGCGATAAGCAGGTGGCCGGATGAAATTATACTGACGCGTTCGCATGTTGTCAAGCGATCAAGCACGCGCGAGCATATGCAGTTGGGCACGAAAGTCAGTCTGGCAAGGAAACAAAGATGCGCTGCTACCGCCAACGAAGCGGCAAAACAGAATATTCTTTGCGGTATGATACGCAATTGATCGGGGGCCTTACACGACTTTGTAACCCGCGTCAACGACGGCGGCAGACAATTTCTCTGGTGCGACTTTCGATTCGTCAAAGGTAACGGCCGCCTCCGCCTTCTGCAAATCGACTTTCGCATCCTGAACACCGGTAACCGCCTTCAGAGCCTTTGACACGCGCATCACGCAGTGATTGCACGTCATTCCCTGGATCTTAAGAGTCTTTGTTACCATACTTCCTCCCTATACAATGCGATTCACGATAGTTCTTGCATCCTACACGATTTGTCAAGAAAGAAACAGTGACCCAAAGCCATCACGGATCGTGCATTATGTCATTTGAGCCCGAATTTTTCCATCCGGTAAATGAGTGTCGGCCTCGTGATGCCTAGATATTCAGCAGCACGTGTCTGGTTACCTTTGTTCCTTTCGAGTGCCTTGACGATAAGGCTCTTTTCCAGCTCTTCGAGCGCGATGCCTTCCTCCGGCAGGTTCAACAGGATATTCTCGACGCTGTTTTTTTCTTTTTTGAGTTTCTCTGGCAGGTCGGCAGGCGTTACCAGACTTCCTCGCTTCAGCACCGATGCCCGCTCGATCACGCTCTCAAGTTCGCGCACGTTGCCGGGCCACCCGTATGACAGGAGCACGGCCATCGCTTCTTGTTCGATGCCAACCGATGTGTTCTTGTTGAATTTATTGAGAAAATGCCGTACGAGCAGCGGAATGTCTTCCCGGCGCTCGCGGAGAGGCGGCATTCTGAGGCCCACCACGTTTATGCGATCATACAGGTCTTCGCGGAATTTGCCGTCCTTGATTGCCTGTTCGATGTCCCGGTTCGTCGAAGCAATGACCCGGACATCCACGGAAATGGATTTCGTATCACCGAGCCGGTCGACAGTCCGTTCCTGGAGAACGCGGAGTATTTTTGCCTGGAGATCGATGCGAAGCTCCCCGATTTCATCAAGCAAAATCGTTCCGCCATCGGCAAGTTCGAACTTGCCTTCCTTGTTCCTGCCTGCGCCGGTAAACGCCCCCTTCACATGGCCGAACAACTCACTCTCGATCAGCGATTCCGGGATGGCTGCGCAGTTGACCGCTACGAAGGCACCCTTAGCGCGGGAACTGTTGAAATGGATGCCCTTCGCGAGAAGCTCTTTCCCGGTCCCGCGCTCCCCCGTGATCAGTACCGTTGCATCACTTGCCGCCACACGTCCGGCCGAGTCGAGAACGTCACGAATTTTCTCACTGCTGCCGATGATGCTATCGAAACGATAGCGGTCCGTGACTTCGGACCTGAGCTCGATATTTTCCTTCTCGAGTCTGCGCATCCGGAGCGCCTTGTCGAGTGTGAGACGGAGTTCATCACGGTTGAACGGCTTGGTGATATAATCGAATGCTCCCTGTTTCACCGCATCGACGGCGCTCTCAATGGTACCGTACGCAGTTATCATGACCACTGGTATTTGAGTGTCGTGCTTGCGAATCTTCGCTAGGACCTCCATGCCGCCCATCCCGGGCATGGTAATATCGGAGATGACGGCGTCAAAATTGTTCTTCTCAAAGAGTCGCAGGCCTTCGTCGCCGCTCGCCGCGGTCTGGACACGGTACCCCGCTTCGGTAAGGTTGAACTCCATGACTCGGCGCAGGCTGTCGTCATCGTCTATGAGAAGGATAAAGGATTTTTTCATGCTTATAATTTTGATCGAGAGACCGTGAGTTATTCAACTACTAGCTCAATCCCGTTTTTGATGTATGCGCGTCCGTTCTCGCACTCACTTCTTTGCCGCGTCTCAATGCCGACATGGCTGGTTCTAGACGGGAATCTTAACCGTAAATGTCGTTCCCTTGCCAAGTTCGCTCGAGACATCGATGGTGCCGCGGTGGTTCTCGATGATCCGATAGGTGATCGCGAGTCCAAGGCCGGTGCCATTTTTCTTCGTCGTGAAAAACGGCCTGAAGAGATTTTTCCGGTTGTTCTCCGGGATACCGATGCCGGTGTCCCTGATTTTCACTTCTAGCATTGCATTTCGAAGATCCGTTTCCACCGTCAGCCTCCCACCCTGCGGCATTGCCTGAATGGCATTCAGAACCATGTTCAGGAACGCCTGCTTGAGCAACTCGGCATCAAGATTCCTCCGTCCGATTGAGGGATCGAGTTTTTTCTCGACCCCGACTCCCGATCTCCTGGCTTCCTGAGCTGTCAGGGTCAGCACGGACTCGATCGTCTCGTTTATGTTCACTTGCCGGAATTCGGGATGTTTGGGCCTGGCAAATCCGAGAAACTCCTGCACAATGGTGTTCAGCCGGTCTGTTTCCTTCAGAAGGATCTGAATGAACTCATACTTAGCCTCGTCAGGAGAATAGTCATCCTTCAGAATTTCTACAGCGCCCTTAATCGAGCCGAGCGGATTTCGGATCTCATGAGCCATACCCGCCGACAGCTCGCCCAGCGCGGACAAGCGATCGGCCCGTCTCAGCTGCTCTTCGGTCTGGAACAGCACGTCGGTCTGTTCCTTAAGCTTCCGGTGGGATTCGTCGAGCCGCTGCAGCGCTTCTTCATACCGCATGCGCTGATTTCGCTCCATCTGGCTCAGTACGCCGGTGACTCCTCCAATCAGGAAAAAGAGAAATAATTCGACGTAATTATAAACCTCCATGAATGGATCATGCCAGTGCAGGAAAAGATGGGGAAAAAATAACACGGCTGATGCTATGGCTACGATCACACCGCCCTTCATCCCATACCAGTAAGCACCGAGGATGATCGGTACAATATAGAGATGTCCGAGAAGACCGTGAAGCATGCCCGCTACCGCCCCGCCTGCGATATAATGCATGAGCGTGATGATCGCGAGCAGGCCCGCAAGTATATTCACCCGGAAATTCTTGATGTGTTTGAATGCCGACATGATCATACAGGGGGATCAGAACACACTCTCACGGCTTGACCTCTGGCCCCATCCTCCAGCTCCGGGTGTTTAACATCGCGCATCGACATATGCCAGGCGAATTTATCGTAATCGCTGTTGTTTTTCAAGGAAAGACCGGTTTTCTCTTGTCGATACAGATACGATGGTGACACACGATACGGAGGGCGCTGGCCTCCTCTTCTGCAATTGCTAAAGTTCCAAACAATTCGTGCAAGAAATCATTCTTGGCGCTGCCCTCGTTACGAGATGATCGACGTCATTGATGGGGTTCTTAATCATGTACGTGGCGCAACATTTCTTTATTTTATTTTACTCTCATTCTTTACTCTTGACAAGAATTATCCAATCTGATACATTAATCTATTCTTAAACCGAAAGGAGGTGAAACTGAATGAAAAAGATTATTGCTCTGTTCACGGCAATGGCGTTTGCTCTCACTCTCGGCGTAGCGTTTGCAGAGGAGGGCGCCACGGCACCGGCAGCGCCTGCTCCTGAGAAGAAGATGGAGGAGAAGGCCCCGGCAAAGAAGAAGGCCAAGAAGGAAAAGAAAGCAAAGAAGGCAAAGAAGAAGGCTGCAAAGAAGGAAGAGGCCCCGGCAGCAGCTCCGATGGCACCGGCAGCACCGGCAGGCAAGTAGTTTCACTATACCGCTATTTCATTATTCTGAGCGGGAAAACATGTTATCTTGGATGAATTGTTTTAAAGCAGGCGGAATCCCGCCTGCTTTTTTTTGCGTGAGCACGATCTGGCGAAAAACGCTATTCCCACAACAGTAAGAGACGTTTCGTTTTTCTGATCTCATTGACGAGTTCATCGACTGAACCCGGACCCTGATCGACAGCATCAGGACAGAAATCGTATGCTTCCTCGACAATTGTTTTCAGATCCTTCGGCACTGTTTTAAACTCGATCTCGACCCAGTCGGTGTCTGCACCGACAATTTCGAAAGGTGCCTTTTTCTCCAGCTCTTTCAGCCAGTCAATTACATCCTGATTGGATATGTCGTAATCATCTCCATCGGTGTGCATGATGCGGAGAATTTCGTACTGGTCGGTTCCCTTCAAAACACCAATCTTATAGGCCTTAATTGCGTTGTTCATTTCCACGACAAATGCCATGTAGTGCAGAGGCTGTAGTCTGTGCCGGAGCACCGCAAGCATAGTGTCTGCCTTATCAGCCGGCACCGAAACTACGATACCGGGAGCAATGATCTGGTATCCCTCCCCATCGAAGCCGATAAGCCGTCCGATGCGTTCATGGGTTATTTCTTTCACGATGACGAGGATTTGCCGGTCGAATTTGATGATCCTGGCGACTTCCTCTGCGTAGGGCGAGAGAATGACCTGTGTTCCGGTAATGCCGCTCGTCACACAGGGGGGGTGGCTATTCGTCATACTGCTCGTAAGGCAGCTCTTTACGTGGCTGGCTGTCACTCTGCTTTCAATGGTGGACGTTCCCATGCTGCCTATGCTGGTGGCCATACTGCTGGTCACCGTGGACGTCATGCTGCTCGACACACCACTGGCCACAATGCTGGTCATGCTGGAGGTAACGCCGGATTGCTGCTCGCTGCCTGCTCCCATAAGCAATAGCGCAACTACGGCCGCTGCCGTCAAAAACAGGGAATGGGTGAACACCTTCTTCATGCAGTTCATTCCTCTCTGCGGAAGAACGTATCGGGGCGGTATGTCGTAGCAATGGCGGTTATTTTAGCATAGATATAAACCGGAAAACAACGGTTTTTATCGAGACGGGCTCAGATGTCCCGGGAAGGGCAGATGTCGTATAAGGCGCACTCGCTGTGGTTCGGTTTTCTTGCTTGACAGATTTTTCTGCCGTGAAAGATCAGCAGGTGGGACAGGGCCCCCCACTCTTTCCGCGGCGTAGCCGTCATGAGATCGTCCTCGATCTTCAGCGGGTCATCATGCTTCGTCAAACCAAGACGCTGTGAAAGACGCTTCACATGCGTATCAACGGCGATGCCTTGATTGATGCCATACGCGCTCGATAGCACGATGTTCGCTGTTTTCCGCGCTACGCCGGGCAGCGTTACCAGCTCTTCCATGGTCCGGGGAACCACCCCTCCAAAATCCTTTAGCACCATCTTGGCCGCGTTATTGATGTTCTTGGCCTTGTTCCTGTAAAAGTTGACCGATGCGACGTCCTTCGCCAGTTGCTCCGGAGTGGTGACCGCAAAATGTTCGATAGTGGGATATTTCCTGAAGAGCTTCTCCGTCACCTTGTTCACCTGCACATCTGTCGTCTGCGCCGAGAGAATCGTCGCGACAAGAAGCTGGAAGGGAGTCGTGAAAGATAATGCCGTCTGCGGCGTCCCGCCATATTCTTTTGTTAGTCGCTTCAGAATTACCGCGACCTGTTTTTTAGCGTCCATGTGGCCCTCCCGGAACAGTGGATGAGATTACGGTTTATTTCTCCCGGTGATACGTTTGACGAGCACGGGGACAAGAGCGAAAAGCGCCAGGACAACAAAGACGGCGATCATTCTTTTTGAAAGAATCTCCGACAACGAATTGAGCGAACCGATCTGCTGTCCTGCAAAGGCATACACGGCCGTACCCGGTATGATGCCGAGGGACGTGGTCCAGATGAACGTCCGGAGCGGTATCGCGGTAAGGCCTGCAAGAAAATTGATAAGGAAAAAAGGGAAAACAGGGATAAAACGAAGCGTTAAAAGATAGCTCATGCCGCTCCGCTCGATCTCGGCGTTGAATGTGCCGAGCTGGCTCGCGTATTTTTCCTGCAGCCTGTTCCCCAGGAGATAGCGGGCAGCCAAAAAAGCGAATGCTGCTCCTGTTGTGGCCCCTATGTTGACGTACAACGTGCTTGCCACTGTGCCGAAAAGGAAACCGCCGGCCAAGGTCAAGACTGCAGCACCCGGAAGAGACAGGGAGGCAACGAGTATATAGAGACAAATATAGGAGAGAACAGACAGCCAGTAATAGTCCTTGACGAAGAGGCGCAGCGATTCACGGTGCTGTTTCAAATTCTCAAAGGTGAATAGTCCGCCGATTGGCGAAGATCGGACGATGACGACCACCGCGATGAATGCCACCAGCAGAATGGCTCTTTTTTTCTGTTTGCTCATGCTTGGGAGTGTGACATAAAAATTGTCGATTTGCAAATCCGAAGTTTGAGCCTGAACGCTTGTACGATCAGATGGGTTTATGCCTCGTGAACAGCCCTTGACAATGTTTCCTGAGAAAGAAGATGGTCCTCGATGCTCCTGGTTCTGTATGCCGTGCATGAGACAGAAAGGCTTCCACATCCTCCCGCGTATCAATATCCCT
>DASPQB010000112.1:0-13979 GCA_035625205.1 Nitrospirota bacterium
GAGAACTTCGGCATCGTGCATGGCCTGATGAACACGATCCATTCCTACACCAATGATCAGAAGCTCCTCGACCTTCCGCACAAGGACCTCAGGAGGGCCCGCGCAGCATGTATGTCCATCATCCCAACCTCGACGGGCGCAGCAAAGGCCGTGTCCCTCGTGCTACCAGAACTGAAAGGCAAGCTCGACGGCATGTCGCTCCGAGTACCTACACCGGACGTCTCGGTCGTGGATTTCGTATGCGAAGTATCGAAGAAGACAACAACTGCGGATGTGAACGCAGCACTCAAAGACGCAGCAGGAGGAAGGCTTAAGGGAATTCTACAATTCGAGGAGGGGCCGCTCGTCTCCATCGACTTCAAGGGCAACCCCCATTCATCCATCGTGGACGCGGCACTCACGAGCGTCATGGAGGGAACTATGGTAAAAGTCATTTCCTGGTATGACAACGAGTGGGGTTATTCCAACCGTCTCCGGGACCTCGCGATCATGGTAGCGAAGAAAGGTCTGTGAAGCCTCTGATGCGGAAACGCGGGTTTAACCCCGGATCAGATCAACTGGTATCCTAAGGTGACATAAGCCACGATGCTGGTCCAATGAGAGTGCATCTTTGTCGGAGAATACTGCATGGATAAAAAAACGATCGATAAAGTAGACCTGAAGGGCAAGCGCGTTTTCATTCGGGCGGACTTCAACGTCCCGTTCGATGACGACGGCAATATCACCGATGACGGCAGGATACGGTCCACGCTGCCAACGATCAACTACGCGCTCGATGCCGGCGCCAAGGTGATCCTCGCATCACACCTGGGACGCCCAAAGGGCAAGCCGTCACCGAAGTACAGCCTTGCGCCGGTGGCGAAGCGACTGCACCGTCTGCTCAATAAGGAAGTACAATTCGCCAACGACTGCATCGGTCCCGAAGTCGACCGTATGGTCGCGGCCATGCAGCCCGGCGATGTTCTGCTTCTCGAGAACCTCAGGTTCCACGCCGAAGAGGAAAAGAACGACGAGGCCTTTTCCAGGGCCCTCGCGTCACTCACCGATGTGTACGTGAATGATGCCTTCGGCACGGCGCACCGCGCCCATGCCTCGACCTACGGGATTACAAAGTATGTACCGCTGTCCGTGGCCGGTTTCCTCATGATACGGGAAATCACCTATTTGCAGAAGACTGTCGCAAACCCCGTGCGTCCTTTTGTAGCGATTCTTGGCGGAGCCAAGGTTTCGGGCAAAATCGGCGTGATCGAAAACCTGCAGAACAAAGTGGACAAGATCATTGTCGGGGGAGCCATGGCCTTCACCTTCATGAAGGCGATGGGGAATGAAGTAGGAAATTCCCTTGTTGAACCAGATATGATCGAGATGGCGGAGCGACTTCGAAAAAGCGCCCGCGATAAAGGCGTAAAATTCTACCTCCCCGTCGATTTTGTCGTTGCGGAGAACACCAACGACGGAGCGGAAACCAAGATCGTCACGTCCCAGGAGCTCCCCAAGGGATGGGTCGGCCTTGACATTGGACCAGCCACGGTGCGGCTCTTCAGTGAAGCGTTGCAGAATGCGAAAACGATTATCTGGAACGGCCCCATGGGTCTGTTCGAGAAGGATGCCTACTCCCGCGGCACGTTTGCCATCGCACGCTCCGTAGCGGACGCTTTCGCTACTACCATCGTCGGCGGCGGTGACACGGATGTTGCCGTCCACAAGGCCGGCGTATCGGATAGCATGACTTTCATCTCCACCGGCGGCGGCGCATCGCTTGAACTGCTCGAAGGCAAGGAACTGCCGGGCCTCGCAGCGTTGACGGATGATAACGATTAATATTCTTTTCTTGCAGAGACGCAAAGATTGGAGAGCTTGAATCCTCAATGGTAATTCGTGATTCTCTCTCCGCCTCATCCATGCCTCTGTGAGAGACAAGGAGTTTCCCATGAATCCTAACAGAAAGCCTATCGTGGCAGGCAACTGGAAGATGAACAAGACCACGTCCGAGGCCCGCGACCTTGCTGCAAGGCTGGCACCTCTCGTGTCCGGTGTAAAGGACCGGGAGATCGTGCTAGCGCCGACCTTCACGTCGCTGCAGGCCGTACGTGAGGCGATCAAGGGGACGAACATGGTTCTCGCCGCCCAGAACATGCACTGGGAGGATAAAGGTGCCTTTACCGGCGAGATTTCCGCTGAAATGCTGTTGGATTTGGGCTGCAAGTATGTTATTATTGGTCACAGTGAACGCCGGCAATACTTCGGGGAGACTGACGAGGGTGTAAACAAGAAGGCAAGGCAGGCGCTCAGGAAGGGGCTTTGTGCCATCCTGTGCGTAGGTGAGACCCTGGCCGATCGTGAGGCAGGCAAGCTGAACGACGTGATCAGCCGCCAAGTGACCGGCGGATTAAAAGATGTCGGCGCCGAAGATATGAAGAGGGTCGTGATAGCGTATGAGCCGGTCTGGGCCATTGGCACCGGCAAGACAGCGACACCTGAACAGGCCAACGAAGTCCACAGTCTCATCCGGCAGAAGGTGAAGACGCTGTACGGCGCCGAGCTCGCCGAAGGGCTTCGCATCCAGTACGGCGGAAGCGTGACCCCCGAAAACATTTCGTCGCTTATGGCGAAGCCGGATATTGACGGCGCGTTGGTGGGCGGAGCGAGTTTGAAACCGGATACATTCGCCGCATTGGTAAATTTCACATAACAGGGCAATCATAAATCATCGAAGCGGAGGACGGGAGAATCGGCGAGTCTGCTCAATCCCCGCCACTGTACCGCGTGCCCGGCTATTCGTTTCGAGATATTCAAGAGGAGGCAGCAATGCGCATTTTCCTGGTTTCGCTTCACGTAATCGTCTCAGCCATCTTAATCGCCATGGTCCTATTGCAAAAGGGCAAGGGTGCCGACATCGGCGCTGCATTCGGCGGCGCTTCACAGACCGTGTTCGGCCCCCGGGGCGCGCAAAGCTTCCTGGCGAAGCTTACCACCACAGCGGCCATCATATTCATGTTCACATCACTCGGGCTCGCGTTGACGGCAAGCAGCAAGAGCTCGGTCATGGAGAACGTAAAACCATTGCAGACCGCACCAGCAGGCCCGCTCGTGCCACCGGCTCCGATACCGACACCGATGCCGGCAAAATAGATGTCCGGAAGTTTTTGGCCGTTGCACATGTTCGCAGGGGTAGGCGTCGCCTACCCTTTTATTTTTTGCCATGAAAATTAAAACAGCAGAAAAACCGAAAAAATGGTTCACATCGCAGTCTTCGCGGAGGATCGCGGAAGAATCCTCGGGTTGTACCTCGGAAGTCATTCTCGCCCTGCATCTCCGCCGGTTCCTTGCTTGTTTGGTGTTATGCACGTCTCCCCTTTTTCTTTTCGCCTGCGGTGAGAAGGTAGAACGAAACCCGGAAACCTTTGTCGAGAGCTCCCTCGGCGATGCAAGACGGTTGAACCCGGTCATCGCCAACGACTCCGCCTCAGCCACTATCAACGACCAAGTCTTTAATGGCCTGGTGAAGTATGACAAGGACATCAAGCTCATCGGCGACCTTGCTGAACGGTGGGTGGTAACGAATAAGGGCAAGACCATCACGTTCTATCTCCGCAAGAGTGTCAAATGGCATGATGGAGTTGAGTTCACCGCCGAAGACTGTCTGTTTACGTATCAAAAATTCGTTGACCCTAACGTCGCGACGCCGTACAGCAGCTCCTACATGGACGTTAAGAGAGCGGAGGTTGTGAACAAGTATGTCTTCCGCGTGACCTATAAAGAGCCCTTCTCGCCTGCCCTTGAGAGCTGGACCGCCGGCATGATTCCCAAACACCTGCTCGAGGGAAAGGACATCAACACCGATAGTTTTAACCGGCACCCGATCGGTACCGGACCATACAAGTTCAAGGAGTGGGTCACGGGACAGAAAATCGTGCTCGACGCCAACGAGGATTACTTCGAAGGCAGGCCGAATATCGACCAGTTCATTTACCGCATCGTCCCTGACAGTTCGACCATGTTTCAGGAACTGCTTTCCGGCGGCATCGATATGATGGGCCTGAACCCGCTCCAATACCTGCGAAAGAGCGAGACGCGCCGCATCAGAGAAAACTACAATAAATTCCGGTATCCCTCGAACTCCTTCACCTATTTGGGGTACAACCTGCTCAATCCGTTGTTCGAGGACGTGAAGGTACGGCGGGCGCTCTCCTATGCAATCGACCGACAGGGCATCATCGACGGAATCCTGCTCGGGCTCGGAAGACCATGCACCGGTCCTTTTTCGTACGTGTCCTGGGCCTACAACCCGAACGCCAAGATTTATGCATACGACCCCGGACGGGCGCGCAGCATGCTCGCACAGGCCGGATGGCATGATGGCGGCGGTGGCATTCTGGAGAAAAATGGCAAGCCGTTCCGGTTCACGATCATGACGAATCAGGGAAACACCGAGCGCATCCGCACCGCCGAGATCATCCAGCAGAACTTGAAGGCCGTGGGCATCGCAGTGAACATCAGGGTGATGGAATGGCAGGCATTTCTCGAGCAGATCGACAAACGATCCTTTGACGCAATCATCCTCGGATGGAGCATGGGCCGCGATCCGGACCTCTACGATATCTGGCATTCGAGCAAGACGAAGAAGGGGGAATACAATTTTATCGGCTATAAAAATCCCGTCGTCGACCGCCTGCTAGTCGAGGGCCGGCGCACATTCGACATGAATAAGCGAAAAAAAATCTACTACCGGATTCACGCGATTCTTGCCGAGGAACAACCTTACGCATTCCTCTATGTGCCTGACGCGTTGCCGATTGTGCACAAGCGGTTCAAAGGCATCAAAGTCGAACCGCTCGGCATCTTCTACAACTTCCGCGAGTGGTACGTTCCACGAAACAGAAGTGACTGGTAGCAATATTCGCTCAAGGTTCAGAGTCGTGGCCCAGGGGCCTCAACGGTGAACCCTGAATGCAGAACTTTGAGCGACCCTAAATTATGGCAATCATAAACGTTCACAATCTCACGAAGCAATTCAAGACCCTCACCGCCATTGACGGCATCTCTTTCTCCATTGAAGAAGGCGAGGTATTCGGCTTCCTCGGCCCGAACGGAGCGGGAAAGACAACGACCATCAGCATCCTTTGCACGCTGCTATCCCCGTCAACGGGAAAAGCCGAGATTGCGGACTTCGACTGCGCAAATAGCCCCGATAAGGTACGCATGGCCATCGGCCTCATCTTCCAGGACACCACGCTGGATGTGGGCTTGACCGCCTATGAGAACCTGAAGTTTCATGCATACCTTTATAACCTCGACAGCAAGCTTGCGGAAACGAGGATAGACGAAATGCTCACGGTTGTCGAACTCCAAGGCCGGAAGCACGATCTCATCAAGAATTTTTCCGGCGGTATGAAGCGAAGGCTTGAGATCGCACGGGGGCTGCTTCATTATCCCCGTGTGCTCTTTCTCGACGAACCCACTTTGGGGCTCGATCCGCAGACCCGAAACACGATCTGGGACTTCATCAACATGCTTAGGGAAAAAGAAAAAATCACCGTGTTCATGACGACCCACTACATGGAGGAAGCCGAGAACTGCGACCGTATCGCCATCATCGACTATGGCAAAATCATCGCACTGGACACACCGAAGAAGCTCAAGCAGATGGTACACGGAGATATTATTCGCATCGTTACTGAGGATAACCGGAAGGCCGTCCCGGAAATTCAACGTCTCTTCAACGTCTCCGCGCGCGAGGAGAACGGGACGCTTGTCCTGGAAACAGAAAGGGGGGACGAGTTTATCCCCAGACTGATCCATTCGCTCTCAATCACGACGAAGTCCGTAAGCATCCAGAAGCCAACGCTGAACGACGTGTTTCTTAAACTCACCGGCAGGACGATCAGGGACGATATGGTTCAGGATAACAGGGAAGTCACCCGCGAATTTGTTCGCAGCCACCGGAGGGCGCAGCGATGATCCAGATTCGGCCGATTTACGTCATCTGCCTTCGGGAGTTCATTAAATTCTTCCGCGAAAAAAGTCGGCTGCTTGGTACTCTCGCGCGGCCCGTGCTCTGGCTCTTTGTGGTGGGCAACGGCATGAGCTCGCTGATTAGGCCCCGGGCAGGCTTCTCGTACCTGCAGTTCATTTTTCCGGGCATCATCGGCATGACCATTTTATTCTCCTCGATCTTTTCGTCCATCTCGATTGTCTGGGACCGGGAATTCGGCTTCATGAAGGAAATGCTTGTGGCGCCGATCTCACGGCTTTCCATCGTCATCGGCAAGACCCTCTCCGGGACACTGATATCAGTCGCTCAAGCCATCATCATTTTAGCCCTGATTCCCTTCCTGGGTATCCGTCTAACGGTGCTCCAATTTTTTGAGGTCCTCGCCCTAGCAGTGCTCGTTTCGTTCTGCATCACCTCGCTGGGGATTCTGATCGCGGCGCGACTCACCTCCTTTGACGGGTTCAACATCATAATGAATTTTCTCGTCATGCCCATGCTGTTCCTCTCCGGCGCCATGTATCCCGTGACAGCCATGCCGCCTGCACTCCGGCATCTGACGTTAGTCAATCCCCTTACGTACGGCATCGATGCCTTCAAGCACGTGCTCCTGCAAAACGGCACGCCTCCCCTGGGGCCAGAGTTCCCTCTCACGCTCGACCTTTGCCTCATCGTTGCGATGTCCGCAACGATGCTCACGCTCGCGGCACTGTCGTTCAGAAGAAAAGATTGACATCCTTCCTGCCCTCACGCGACAAGGTTTTATGGCGCGGATGGCAGCAGCCGTCGGGTGAGCAGACATCCCTGACCGCGCCGTACGAATGCGTGAGGAACCCAGTCAGTTATTGACCTGCATTCAGACATCTCATGTGACGCAATTTGACAGCAATCCTGCTGTGGTCTGCACATCCGTATCGAATATTGCCATGAAACGTTTTCGGCTTGTCTTCTCTTGCATAGCGTTGCGGCTATCATAGATACAGGTGAGAATCCGTAAGGAGTTTTGTAAGGATTATGTTTATAAGGCAACGATACCGCGCGATCATCATTTCACGCGATATTCTCCCTCAAAGCGTCGATCATCTCACGCTGATCATCACGTGCCAGCACCTCCTGAACCGTTCTTTGTTCCTGGCCGCCTGTAGGCAATCCCGATCATCATTCCACGTGTCTGTGGAAGAACCACTGCTTGATCCTTTCCACCGCAAAAAGATAGAGTAGCACGATGCCGGCAAGGACCATATAAAATGGCAATGGCAGTTCGACAAATTCGAAATATCTGCCGGGCGGCAGGTATGGAATTACTACGGCCATCAGTACAACGAGGAGCGAGCACAGGGCAAGCCAGAAATTGGGTCGGCTTCTGAAGGGATCCCTCCGGGTCCGGATGATGAAAATGACAAGCACCTGGGTCGCCATGGACTCGACGAACCAGCCGGTATGAAAAAGTCTTTCTCCTGCATGAAACAGATGCAACATGATATAAAAGGTCAGGAAGTCGAAAACCGAACTCACGGGCCCTATAGACAGCATGAAGTCGCGGATGAAGTTCATATTCCAATGCCGGGGTTGGGTGAGATACTCTTCATCGACGCTGTCAAGCGGGATAGGTATCTCCGAAACATCATAGAGGAGATTATTCAAAAGGATCTGCACCGGCAGCATGGGAAGAAAGGGCAGGAAGAGGGTCGCTCCAGCCATGCTGAACATGTTCCCGAAATTGGAGCTCGTTCCCATCATGATGTATTTCATGATGTTGCCGTAAGTTCGCCGACCTTCCACAACGCCTTCGTGGAGCACGTTCAGGTCCTGCTCCAGGAGGATCATCTCCGCCGCGCTTTTTGCTACGTCTACGGCGCTGTCCACGGAAATGCCAATGTCCGCTGCATGGAGCGATGGCGCGTCATTAATGCCGTCACCCATATATCCGACGACCCCGCCTCGCCGCTTCAATGCAAGGATGACCCGGTTTTTTTGCGTAGGGTTAACCCGGCAAAAGAGATTCGCCTTGTCTACGCAGGCCGAAAGTGCGTAGTCATCCATGCCTTGCATTTCCGCCCCGGTCAATATTCCGGTGATTGGCAAGCCGAGTTTCTCGCAGATGTGCCTTGTTACAAGTTCATTATCGCCAGTCACAATCTTGACTGCTACCCCCGCATGGGTGAGTTTGACTAAGGCTGCTTGAGCGCTTTCTTTCGGGGGATCGAAAAAGGCGGTGAACCCCGCAAAGACCAACTCTGTCTCGTCATCGATCACCGCATGATGTTCGATCGCCGCTACCTGTTTCCAGGCGACTGCGAGCACGCGGAAGCCATCACGCGCGAACGTTTCCGAGAGTGTCTGTATCCTGGCCAGGCTGGCTTCGTCGAGCGCTTGAAGATCCGTCTCGCCGTTTTCCTCGTATTGGGTGGCGAGACGGAGGATGTCCTCTGGAGCGCCTTTTACGACGAAGAGCCTCTTCTGCCCGTTGTCAACGATCACGGAAACCCGGCGCCGCTCAAAATCGAACGGGACCTCGTCGATTTTCTTCCAGGCTGATACCTGGATCTCTTTGTGCTCGAGAATGGCGTCATCCATCGGGCTCCGCAGCCCCGATTCAAAAAAGCTGTTCAGGTATGCCAGCTCAAGAACGCGGCTGCTATCCCGGCCAAGACCATCAACGTGGCGCTCCAAATGGATACGAGCCTCGGTGAGCGTGCCGGTTTTGTCCGTACACAACACATCCATGCTGCCGAGGTTGTGGATAGCTTCGAGCCGTTTTACGATCACCTTCTTCTTTGCCATACGCATGGCGCCCCGAGCCAGGGTTACGGAGACCACCATAGGCAGAAGCTCGGGGGTGAGTCCCACCGCAAGGGCCACGGCAAAGAGGAAGGATTCGAGCCAGGGGCGGTGGAAAAACGCATTGACCAACACAACAAAGAGCACAAGCAGGATCGTAAACCGCATGATGAGGAGCCCGAAACGCTGGGTACCCAGTTCAAAAGAGGTGGGAGGAGCCTTTGCGGTGAGCGAAGCGGAGATCTCGCCCAACGAGGTGTTCGGTCCGGTGCGGCATATGAGCACCGTGGCTGAGCCGCCCAACACGGATGTCCCCATGAACACGGAGTTTACTGCATCAACCATGTTCTGCCCTGCATCAGGCAGATCGCGAGGAAACTTTTCAACGGGATAGGATTCTCCGGTCAGGAGTGCCTGTATCACAAAGAAATCCTTTGCCGCCAGCACTCGTCCATCCCCGGGTATCAGGTCACCTGCCGCAAGAAGGACCACATCCCCCGGTACGAGTGTCGCCGCAGGAACATCAATCTTCTTCCCATCGCGCAAGACCTGGACTCGGATAGCGACCGACTGGCGAAGCTGTTCAGCAGCCTTGCCCGCGCGGTACTCCTGGATAAAGTCCAAGGTCACGCTCATGACAACAATGGCGCTTATGATCAGGAAGCTGGTCACATCGCCGGTAAAGGCGGATACTGCGCTGGCGACAAGGAGGATGAGGACAAGGGGATTTTTGAATCTGGCAAGGAACTGGAGCACAAGTGCGCGTTTCCGCACCGGCCGCAGCATATTGGGGCCGGCTTGCTTTAGTCGCTCCTCTGCATCGCTGGCCGAGAGCCCGGCGGCGGTGGTGCTCAGTTGTTTGAAAAGTTCGAGAACGGATTGCTGCCAGAAAGCGATGTCCGTCTTGGACGGGGAATCCGTCATGATGCGGCCCCTTGAGTGTGCATGCGCATGTGGGAGGGAGAAATTGCCATAAGAAAATTACGTCCCTGGTATGCTAGCAACGAGCGACGAATGCACGGTTAACGCCGCACTACGCTCTTACCTCCTCGTTTAGTGTGCCAGCGTCATCACTGCGGATTTCTCAAGATAGATTCCGGCATAGCACCAGTGATCTATTGCGTTTGTTATAAGCCGACTCCGTGCTTTGATCTGTGGGGTTTCGCCCCTTGCTCGTTTTTAAGCGTCTCTCGATATTTGGCGCCATCCTTCCAGGCATTCCCCACATGTTCTCCGACGGACCAATAGCGATTGTCGGGCATGGTCAGAAGAAAAGGCCTGATCTTCTTTACATCAGGCTTGCCGTCTGAAAGATATTTCTCCTCGGAATAGATAGTGACGATTTCCCCGATGAAAAAAGTATTCGTCGGCAGGTCCACGGTCTCAATAAGCCGGCATTCGATGTTCAACGGGCATGATGTGATCAGAGGCGCGGACTTTAGTTCGCCATAATAAACTTCGAACAGCGTTGATTTGTCCTCTCCTTTGGCCGAGACGATACCGCAGTAATCGGTCAGCGCGATCATGTCCACCGTGGGGACGTTGACGCTATACTGTCCCGTTTCGCGGATAGCCTGGTTGCTGGCATGCCTGTTGTTGACGCAGATTCCGAGCATGGGTGGATCAACGTTTGTCCGGGTAAGCCAGTCGAGAGCCATGAAGTTGACCTTACCCTGGACATGGGTCCCCAAGAGTGTCTGCGTCCATGGCAGGCAGAACAGATTCTTTTCGACGGTTATCTTGCTCATTTTTCTCCTCCTGAGGAGGAATCCTTTTTTGGTGATCAGAAAAGGCGCCTGCGCTGATTCTAACAGCAGCAATAGAGAAAAGGGTTCTACCTTTTGGTTACAATCTTCCCGTGCACATTCTTTTCATTACCACGTTCCCCCGGGTCAGCATAGCGTTCGGACCCGGCGTATCTTTCCGCGGTACTTCCAGGTGACGCGATCATGGAAATCCAATAATCTGTTCCATTTCCCGGCTTGTCTTCCTGGCAATTGCGTTACAGGGTTCCGTTTCCGGCAACCTGCAATGATTTTAAAGAACTCCAGGATGAATTGAGAGCACGTCGCACTCTCACATGTACCTTGACCTTGCGATTTCCACCCGGCGCACCTCCTTTCGACGTCAGGCTGTTTATCGAAAGGCATCCTAGAGCGTCACAATGTTTCGATCGTTGCCTGCTTTGTGGTTATGGTTTAACTTGCGCGGCAAATCTTCCCTGATATTTAGCATGACCGTCGCATTTTTCAAATATGAATTGACAGATCTTGGTACCGGGATACAGCGCCAGCGGCCCATGTCCCAAATTTACTATTTCCAGGACCTGGTGGTTCGAGATGCCCGGATGCATAAAGCCGGCCGTAACATGAACAGCAAGTCCATACCGTGCGAACCTGCTTCTTCCTTCAAGCCGACCAGACATGTTGTCGGCAAGTGTAATTTTTTCTTTGGTGATTCCCAGGATCATCTCTCCCGGTCGAATAACGATATAGCCGCCATCTTTGACGTGGACATCCCTGGTGATTGCTTGAAATTGAGAATCATTTTTTACGTGGTAGACCTTTGATTGTTTTTTGAAAATCCTGAAATCATTCCCAAGCGTAAGATCGATTGAGCCTGGCCCGATCTGCGCTTTGTCCAAGGGTTCGATAATGATCGATTTATTTTTTAGGGCTTTCTCGATTTCTTTCCCGATCAATACACTCATCGTACCTCCTGCCCCCTGATAAATACGGCTTTATAGCTTGAGTTGCCCCGTTAAGCTATGACGTATTCTTGATATGTCTGGCATGGCCGGCGAGTACCTGATACAGTCCAGCGGCGCTTATCGGCTGTATAGTCTGGGAAGAGAACCGCAGACTCACGAATTACCTCAGGAGGACCTGCGGTTCCAGGGATATCTCCTGTCTTTGCCTCTTCTGCGTTCAATGCCTTCATATTTCGGATTATTTGCTTTTCTCCGATCTGCACCTGACCTTCGGTTATTGTCAGACCTGTTTTCTTTTCTTCCCATAAACCCTCGCTGTCTCGTATTAAGCAAGCGTAAAAAAATCCACTCTCCGCACCATGATTAACCACAGCGCGTCAAATTAGCATTAAAAAACAGTCTCTTGAATCATGTCTCTGCGTCAGCTGTCCGCATATCAGCGATGATTCATGATAATGTCAAAAACTCTAACCTTGGTTAGAGTTTATCTAAATGGCGTGTACGAGTCAAATTAAAACGACCGATAAACAGCTCAGCGTTTATAGCTCGGAGTGCCGAGTTTTAAGCTTGACGAAACTGATACGATGGGAGGTCTTCCACGATAGAGCAAATACTCTGCTTGCATTCGCTGGTAATTTCTCTGAGCCTCGCCAGTGTTAAAACCCGCAGGTTTATTTCTCGAAAGATTGAGTTACCGCGGCTCCGCAATCATGGCACGATCTCATGATCGAGACACCAGCAGAGCACTGTATCCCCCTCCACGGGACCAGTGCCTTTTATTAATTGCTTTGGTCCCGCCGTAACGAGACGGAGTTTTAGGCGCCTCTGAAACAATATAATACCCAGGTAGCATGCAAAGTTGCACGCTATGTTGACAATCACTAATGCAATGTTATAGTTAGATTAGTTATTTAGATGCATGCGAAAAGAGGCGATGATGATGAAAAAAATGCTTACCACTTTGATAGGAATGGCGGTTATCCTTACCTTTGGGCTGGCGTCCGCAGCAGAAGATACGTCGGAGTTCCAAGGTACGAATGACAAAACTATTCGGAATGAGGACAGTCAGCATCTTAACATGGATAAAGATCATGCAACCGTCAACCAAATGCCGGCCGAATCAGGTACAGCAGGCACGGGCGCGGGAGGAGTGCATAAAGAGTCCGATAGTGCATACAAGAACAGTAATCGAGGCATGGCGCCTGTTGAGAATACGCCGACAAAGCATGAAGATGCAGGTTCGGGAGCGGGCGGTTCGAGCGACGATTACTATAATCCCGGTTATTAACATCGTACGGTGAGTGACGCTTGGCGAAATGGTAATTCTCCAGTAGGTAGGTTCTATGTGATCTGGACCGTTCCTAATAGTTTCACGACATTATTTCGGTGAATAGCTCTAGGGGCGGGAGAATGCAGATTTTGCGAGGTCTGAGGGGAAATAGTGTTCGTCCTGGTTCCATACCTCGAGGAGAGGACCTCTGCGAAACAGCTCACGCCATATATCGGCTGACTTCTTTTTGAAAATTGATTGTGCATCAGCGAGAACAACGAGCCAGTCTCCGTGCGAGACTTCACGATCGAGCTGTCCCGATGCCCACCCCGCGTATCCGGCATACATCCGGAACTGTCGTCCCTTCTTGCCAGCACCGGCTAGATGTTCCAGGGTATTCTTGCTTGAACTTACATATACGTTACCAAATAGGGAGATCGAGTCGACTGGTTTTTCATCGGACTGAATGAGCATCAAAATACGATATCCTTCAACAGGCCCTCCGTAGTAGATGACAGCCTGTTTCTTCAAACCCGGCAGAGAGGGGAATAATTCGACAAGCGGCACCTGTGTGGGACGGTTGATGATGAGACCTGCAGCGCCCTTGGCATTGTAATCAATAAGCAGGATAACGGTTTCCTGGAATCGGGGATCGCTAAGATTCCGTGTGGCAACGAGGAATTTACCCTTAGCAGGAAGCACACTGAACGGATCTGGCTCGTTTGTGAGAGGTGCGTCAGTCGTTCGGACAGGCAAGACACTGATACCTTCCCCCGCAGGTACGAAAATCAGGAAAACGGCAAGAGCCGTAGCAATCACCGTTGCAGCCGCGAAAAGCCCCTTCCGCATCAATCCGCCGATTAGAAACAGCATAGACATGATCCTTCAGTCCTAGACCTCTTTACTGTAACGTAACAAAAGTTAGACAGCGTGTCAATGCTGAATCTTAGAAACGGCTGTTTGGTTCGATCAGTCGATTAGGACCTATCGCTATAAGGTTGACGGCTCTTGCGGGGCTCAATAAGTACCAGGGATGATCGCTCGGAGGGCATTGGACGAGCCTCTTGCTGCCGTAAGGGACGGGAACCGTTCCTAAAAACATAGTCTTTTATTTTAAAGACTATTACGGCAGCCGAACAGTACTGCTGCCGGTTAACGTCAGGGAATCTCGCCCTGATTTGCCCAAACCCCGTGATTTACGTATGGGATCACACCCAGCGCCATCT
>DASPQB010000113.1:0-85348 GCA_035625205.1 Nitrospirota bacterium
CAGCGGTGGCGCCGATCGCGGCTAACCGTCGATAAACCCAGGCCATTGCAATACCCCAGCAGGCAAAGACGAACAGGATCCAGAGCGCGCTGACCAGCGGCGTGGCAACAGCTGTTTTCCCGAGGAAAGAACTTATGATCATTGCAGGAATGGCCGCGAGGACTCCCAGGCATACACCCGACACGTAGGCGTATCTGCCGCGAAGCACATGCAAAACGCCAAAGAGAACGCCGCCGGAAACGACGCCGGTAATGAACAAGTTGACAATCCCGATAGCCTGCTCAATGAGCTTGGCGACTACCGATGTGGGCCCCAGGTGCAGCCCGCGGATGGCAGCTACCATGGCTCCGATGACGAATTCGATGACTGCTCCCGGCAGGATGCGGGTCATCCAGTCGAACACATCAAAGGGGACGAACGGCAAGTCTGCCAGCCTCCATCCCGCGTAAAAGATGGCAATCAGTGCTACGGTCAGCAATGCCCCATCCGCTAATCCCATGAGAACTCCCGTGCTCCGTGTTTTCATCTTCTGCTCCTCTCTGTCTCGATGAATAGTGTTACCCTGATCCACTCCCAGCCATCAATTGTCACTATATCAGTAGGATGACGTCAACCGCGGAAATATATCGGGACCCCGCGAATTCGACTAAAGTCTCGCTCACCCTCATGACTGCTTCGTCATCGCGTTCATTGTCGAGGGCCTTGGCTCAAGGGACTTGGCCACCCGCCCCTCTGCAAAAGCCTTGAGACGAAGTCACAGGGGTAAGCGTGGCTGTCCGCAGGTAGGACAGCGCTCCACGTCCCGGTGTTTACTGAGATACCGCTGAACGACGATGATGAAGGCGGCGTGGCTCCACATAAGGGGGGAGACCGAAACCACTTCTCCTGTAAAGGGATTGATCTGCTCTGCGAGGACCCCGGACCGCAGCGCCCTTTCACAAACCCAGTTCAAGACAGCTATTGACTCTCGCAACTCGGCACTATTCTTTGCCTTCTCGATTAAGTATTGTGCATACCAATACCACAGTGTACTGATGATCCAGGGATTCCCGGGGATGTCCGGACTGGGCAGGGCCACGCTGTGATAGCGGTCTAATTCGTACCTCGCCAGCCCGCCGATCTCCGTCTGGCACCAGAGCTTTTCTCTAAGCGCTTCGATGGCACTGACAACCTTCTCATCCGATGCCGGGAAAACGCCGAAGGCGAAGAGTCCACAGAGGCTCGCATCAAACCTAAAATCCTTCTCCAGTGAACCAGCACGGTTGGAAATTCCGTTCATGAACCTCCCGGATTCATGATCAAAGAGATGTTCCTCCAGGGCGCCCTTAAATCTGTCAGCCGCAGTCCGATATTTCTCCCCGAGTTCCGTCTCGCCGAAGGCAGAGGTAAAATTACCTGCTGCTTTCAGCCCGGCGATGACAGCGCAAGTGGTAAAGGTATGAACGCCGAGGCGTTCTTCCCAGAGGTCATACGAAGGCAGAGGAAGTCCCGTTTTTTGGTCAACGAACTCGCACAGAAAATCGGCGGCAGCCTTGATGACCCGACGGTACAGAGGCTTGATGAACTCAACGTCCTAAGCAGGCTGAAATGTTCCCAGAGTGCCCAAAGCACGAACCCCGTCTCATCTTCCTGGATCGGGAGATGAGGCTTTCCTTCCAAGACCCAGGGATGCCAGGAACTTGCGAGGGAACCATCGGGGTTATATTTGTGCATGAAAAAAATCATTCCTCCCGATGATCTCGCCACAGAATTCAAGGAACTTCTGCGAAGGCATCGGAAAGCCGGCGACCTCGAGGGCATGCGCCGCAAGCGCACCGTCCCTCGGCCACATGTACGCGTAGGTGTCCCTGGCGAACTGAAGAATGTCGGAATCATTTGCGGCCACGATGGCGCCGTTGTTGCCTATATGCGTTCTCAGGATGAGGAGGCTCCTGGCATAAAGCCTGACGATGGCATCGGGCAGATCGCCGAATTTCATGCGCTTCCGGTTGAGCCAGAGCCTCCAGTAATCGGCAGCCCTCGCAATAAAATATCCCGGCGTTCTCCGGATGACGAGATCGTTCAGCCGCTTCACCCCTTTCCAGTCAAGACAGGCCGCCATTGAGTAGTAGGCTCGCGATGTTTGGCCGGGGGGACCACCAAGTGCGCGGCACAGACCGAGTCAACCGAACCCTGCGAAACGGGATTGCCGGATAGGACACCGTCTTCGGCATCGACCCCTGTGCCGACCAGTCCCTTGGACTCCTTTACGCCAGTGGCGAACTGATCGAAACCGACGCCATTATCCGTCAAAGCGTTAACGAAAAAATATCTCCTTCCCTTGTAATGTAGAACCCCCTTCCCTTCCTGCTTGAAACAGACTGTATCGCCGATATCCGAACCGTAGATGTGGAAATCATGATGGAAGAAGAGGCGAAGCTCCATGGGCTGAAACGAGACATTCCTTACGGCAATTTCCCGCACGTAGATATTTTCGTGGAAATCTACGATATCCCTCATCATGATATGCAAGTCGAGGGCCTTGTTCACCAGGTCAATCCTCGCCACAAGGGTGTCATCTTCATAGTCCAGCGACCGATCCCATGCATCCTCGTCGATCCAGGAGAATGTGCCGTTCACCCAGACACCGACCTTGAACGCATGACCCTGACTGTGATTCTCGCTGCCCACGCTTGGAAAGCAGAGATCCCGCACAAGTCCTGACTTGTCATAAAGAATCAACAGGGAGCCATTTCCTATTGGTATGTCCCTCGGCATGTCATCGTACCTTTTCGACGCTTTAGCAATAAAAGAGTGAAAACAACGCAATAAGCTGAGCAAAAGGATATCTTCCGGAATTATATCATATGTCCAGGTGGATCCTTAGGAGAAGGTCAAGGTACATGCTAGCACATGGTGTTGGAAATAAATAAGGATAAACTAAAACGCTCCGTCACGGGTCAGCCGAACGGTTATAAACGTGAAGGTCGAATAGGCACTATGATGGCTGATGCAGCCACGACTGCTGCTGAGTCATGGTCCTTCCTCCCATGGTTAAGATGTGTTACGCCAAAACTATCTTAACCGGAAGGCCATGGCTCTTCAATCGTTAAGAGCCATTACTGGTCAACGCTTTTTGTGACCAGAGAAAATAAAAACAGGCATCTTATCGCCTTTTTTGAAAAATATCAGCAAAACCGCATTTTGACCTACTATTTTTCCGTTTCTAGGTAGGTACCGGCCTTCTTCAGTGCCTTCTCCATTTCTTCGATCGTGATTATCTTTGGATCGTAATAAACAGTATTTATCTCTTTAAAAAAACGAAAACCCTTTTCGACTTTTAAGACGCCATTCAGCCCTTCCAGGGCCTCTTTGCCTACGTCAAATCACGCGACGACAAAAGTGACTTTCGCTTTATCATCTGCAGCTAATGTCCCCTGGCTTAATACGGCTACGGCCATGATGCATAAGATCCCTGAAAGTGCTAACTTTCCGAAAAGGTTCATCCTGCGCATTCTTTCCTCCTACGTTTATGAGAAGCACCCCCGGCGGGTGCCGGGGGCCCTTTTGCATTAAATTATAACAAACTTGATGGCTTCCCTCCGCCCGAGCCGCAACATCTCCAGATAGTCGTCTGACGTTTTATGCGGCTTAATCAAGATCTATAAGATCGCTCTCTCTTCTGTAAGGGTGTTCAATTGGAATTGCCACCGTTGAAAGTCGTAATGCCATTGCCTGTATCCACCATCATTTTGCCTTCTTTCATCATCATGTCGCCTTCCTTCATCATCATATCTTTATCAATGTTCATCACCATTTCTTCCGCCTGTGCGAATTTGATCCCTATTGAGAGCATCAGGACTACGGTGGATATAATTACCGTGGCTCCTGCAACTATTTTCTTTATAGGAAATCCTCCTCTGATTGTTTACTGAATTCTGTTACTGGCAATAAGGTATCCTACGGAATTAATGAAAGAAACTTGAGAGAAATTCACAATTGTTCAAACAATGAATTCATAACATCATTTTTTATATCACCCCCTTTTACTTCAAGTTCTAATTACTGCGCTTATTCCGATCTTTGCATTTTTTCAATTGAGCCGCCTCATACGATACGCTAAACCAGGGACAGATCGCGATCGCCACCTACAGACGATAAGACAGAGTCGTCCTATGCTATTGACTCTTGAAGCCCCTATGTTTGTTCCGTTACATGGTTTAGCGTGCCGCGATGCCTTGCGCAAAAATAGAGAAGCCTCCCGCGACCGTGCCCAGAGACGTCAGGCTGCCGTCAGGTTCGATTTTAAACATGTCTATAGTTCCATACGTTGGGTCCAACGCATAGAGAAAATGTCCATCACGTGTTATAGAAAGATCGAGAGGTGTGTTTCCTGTGCCGGCAACACCATTCAGCAGAGCAACGACCCCGTGTCTTGCCTTATAAGCGGAAATGGAGCTCGTGCCGGGGTTGGCAGTAAAAACGTCTCCGCGCTCATTTCCTGCTATCCAGCAGGCCGCCTTCTGCCCATTAGGTACCGATCCGCTTATCACGTCCAGAGTGTCATCCGGCAGAATCTTGTAGGATGAAACCGCATTCGTGGTCGCTTCAACGACCAAGAGATGCCCCTGCTGATCAAAGATAAACCCGAAAGGAGTAGTACCGTAGGAAGTCGAAGTTACAGGATTCATGCCGGGCAATCCATCATCACCTACGGAGTAGACGAGAATCCTACTATTTGCTTTATCCGATACTACCAGTGTCTCACTCTCCGGGTCGAACCCCACTTGGGCAAATCTCCCAGCTCCCAACGATCGCGTTGAATTCGTGAGAGGAGTCAAGCGACCTTTAAGGCTCAACCTGAAACCGGTAATGTTTGGAGAGTCCCCGGCGTTTAGGGTATAGACAATGTTGTGAAAGACGGTCACGCTCACAGGTAATGCCCCTCCGGAATCAGTCTTATCGACAAAATCCAGCCCATCCCGCCGGACTCGGAAGACGGATATTTCGTTGCTTCCTGCATTAACAGCCACCAGCCATCTATGGTCCTCGCTGAGTTCCAGTGACCCCTGAGAACCCAGTGCATCCAAAGCGATGCCGGTACCGGTCCCGCCTGTTGATATTGAACCTGTTTTTGTCAGCATGCCCTCAGCGTCCCGATCAAATACAACGATTTGATTGCCGCTGGCAGCATTGGTCATGGCATACACAGCTCCTGTTGCTTCCGTGTTTCGCAGGTCATCCGCAAAGACTGTGACCGCTGTGAGCATCAATGTCGCTGCAAGTAAAACTGCTCCTAACATTTTCTTATTCATTGTTCCCTCCTGATCGTTATTGGAAAGCACCTCAGGGGCCTTATTGCCCAACTATAAATTGGTGATGCACCAGACTCGACCTCATGCTCTCTCTATGATTCAGCATCCCTCCTTTCACGCACAGCTATGACGACAATCATGCAAAGACCAAGAAGAACCTTGACGCATAAGAAAACGTTCTCATGGTATTCTTCATCATCTCTGCGGCAACATTGTCAACAAATATGTAATCAACGAACGGCGGATCAGGAAACGTCGAGTCAACGGCAACAAAAAAACAGATGACAATAATTTTTCTTCTTTATTTAAATCAGAGAGGGCTGAATGTCGCATTGTGCGAACGCTGTACGCTCAGTCCACTCTATTGATGTGTAAAAAAAGTATAGCGTATGAAGGTCACAAAACCATCACGGCAAAATAACATTTTGGTCACGGGAAGAGGACTGGTCTAAAAACTCAAATATACTCGTTACCAAAGCAGCGATTAAGAAGTATGGCGCTCACTTGACATACTACTTGTAGATCTGCGCCGCACTGCAGCTACTCACCCAATGACGTTCGTTCACCGCTTGAGTTCAGCGGTCTGCATAATCCATTTGTTAAGTCTCGATTGTTTTAAGCAGTGATACGGTTATTTTGCGTTCCGCACGGGAGCCTTGACCGAGCAAAAATGCAGAGTCTCTGTTGAACCATACGTTGCGTGTCGAATCAAGCACTGACGCTGTGATAATTCGGAGTTCAATTTTTATTACAAACTTGTTCGAGAAATAGCAGGTAATTAGCAAGCGAGCCAGGAATCGATAGAGCGGAGGTACAGAATTGACATCAAAGCGTACGGCGCACCCTGCATCATAAGGAGTTATAGTTTCCATTCTCTACATCACTTACATTTCCCCTTGCATTCGTCAATCTTATGCCGATAACCCCGATCGATATCGTTGACATCGTCGTCCGTCAGGCATATAGTGGTGACATGACGAGTGAGGGAGATTACTGTGACCGGTGAGGATAAAACATATCGACGTTTGCAGCAACACCTTGACAAGCAGGCTATCGGATTTCCTGCTACCATGTCTGGTGCTGATATCCGATTTCTTAAGTATCTTTTCACACCTGATGAAGCGAAAGTCGCCTTATGTCTCACCTACAAACCTGCTCCTGTCGGGCAAATTATTGAAAAAGCGGCCCGCGAGTTTCCGGCAGAGCAAACTGCGCAGCTACTCGAAAGCATGTTTGAAAAAGGCGCCATTGGCTGGAAAGAGATCGACAATGTCAGCCACTGGCATGTCATGCCGTTAGTGATCGGCATGTACGAAGCGCAAGACGGCAATCCTACACAGGAGTTCCTGGCCGCCGCACGGGCATACATGAAAACCCCGGCCTTTGGAAAATCCTTTCTTGCTGTCAAACCTTCTCAGATGCGTACCATTCCTGTCAATCAAAGCGTGACGGCTGAACACAGCATTGTTACCTATGATCAGATCCATTCCATTGTCCTCGCCTCCCCCGGCCCTTTTGTCGTATTGAGTTGTATTTGCCGCGAGGCCATGGCCCTTAAGAACAAACCGTGCAAGAAAACGTCCCGCCTTGAAACATGCATGGGATTCAGTACTATGGCCGCTATGGTTCTGCGCCGAAAGCATGGACGTGAAATATCGCGTGGAGAGGCCCTTGAGATTCTTCAGCAGAACCAGGAGGACGGCCTTGTCCTGCAACCAGCAAACGCCCAGCAGCCTGAGTTTGTTTGTTCCTGCTGCGGTTGCTGTTGTGGAATGCTCTCCGTTCATAAGCTTCTGCCCCATCCCGTAGACTTCTGGACAAGCAACTTTTATGCAGAAGTCGCCGCCAACCTGTGCCAGCGGTGCAGCACTTGCATCTCCCGCTGTCAAGTGGATGCGATCACCTTAACCGGCGCAGATGGAACGGCAACCATTAATTTAAGCAGATGCATCGGCTGCGGCCTGTGCGTCCCCACCTGTCCTGCAAGTGCGCTTCAGCTCAGAAAGAAGCTGTCCGCCATCCCCGTACCGAAAAACGAACAGGATTATCTTGAAGAAGTCATGGCAAATAAAAAAGGAGCATGGAAAAAAGCGCGCATGATCGTCCGGGTATTCCTGGGAATGCGTCACTAAGGGCGGAATGCATGGCTGGTTCGCCCTTTTGCCACCGTAAGCAAGCTTGTCGGCTACACTCTGGTTTGGTGTTGAAGCTGCAATTCTTGCAATATATTATTTTCATTCTGCAGGAGTTGGAATTCCCTGACATAACCCCATTGCGATCTTCGACCTCTTCTTAGACCGGGCATATTCGTGAAAAAAGGTCACTTGCACAGTATGCAACCTTCGTTTCCATAGATTGTGTGTACTTGGTCAGACTTACTAGTTGGTTATGCTAGTAAAGCGGAGGCAACATGAGCATCTACACAGCGCCGGAGTGGTCTACGTCTGCGCTCATCACCATTGATACACAGTGTGATACACTCGATGAGCAGCCCTTTGAGATTCCAGGAACGTTGGCTATTCTTCCTCGCATGAGGACCGTTCTGGAAGCATTTCGCGCTGTAGAAAAACCAATCATTCATATCGTTCGAATATACAAAGCCGATGGCTCAAACGTCGATCTATGCCGCAAAGAATTGGTCGAGAAAGGCAGAGCTCTGGTACTGGCTGGTTCTTCGGGGTGTCAACTTGCTCCGGGATTGCTTCCCCATGCCGGAATTGAACTCGATGCGAATCTGCTACTCTCTGGCGGTATTCAAGCCATCAGTTCACGTGAGGTGGTGATCTACAAGCCGCGCTGGGGCGCGTTCTACAAGACCCTCTTGGAGCAGCACCTTCGGAAACAGGGTATTTCGACGCTCGTCTTCTGCGGGTGCAACTTCCCTAATTGCCCCCGTACTTCAATCTACGAAGCCAGCGAACGAGACTTCCGGGTAGTTTTGGTAGATGACGCAATCTCTGGTTTGTACGAGCAGGGAAGGCAGGAAATGAAGAAAATCGGAGTAAAGCTCTTGTCAACGAGCCAAGTTATGGAAGCAGTTAAACGCAACGTTAGCTAGCAGACATAACAACCGTTTTGAGTCGATCCTCGTAACGCGCCATGCACTTTACTCTTTACCTCAAGCAGATCGTAAAACTTTCATGTACACATTTCAGCTGATTTTCTGCATCCCCTCTTTACCAGTCGCCGTTGCAACCTTGTAGGTACAACCCGAAGTCATAAGGAAGAGAAAATGAAGGGTCCCGTTTGAACCTTACAGTCGATCGTACATTCTGAAGCTGTGGGAGTTTTTTTTACAACACATGCCGTAACCTGAATTCGTTAACCCGAACCACGCCCACTCGACCACGCAAACGCGACCGTAGCCTCGGAGATATACTTTCTTTGTGCAGGACGCTTTCTTCGACAAGGCAGGTGCCCAGTTCACCACTCCAAGCTCAGAAGGGCGAGAATGCCCGAGGCGATGATGATGCCACCGGAGATGCGGTTCACCCACCGAAGTTGATCAAGGTTAAACCGTTTTCGGAAAATGCTGAAGATGCCTATGAGGAACAGCCACCAAAGCGCCGAACCGAGGAAGACACCGAGGATAAGTACGCCAGCTGAATAGACACTCCCCTTGACTTCAGCGAGCCCGAATCCCGCAAAGACAGCGGCAAAGGAGAAAATGGTAATGGGGTTGGTTAGGGTCAGGAAAAACGTGGACGAGTATAAGCTCGCGTATTTTTTGACGGACTTGGGGTGATCGCGGTTCGAGATCGGATCTGCAACGAGCGCCCTTACGCCCAGGATGCACAAAAGCGTGCCACCCACGAGCCTGAGGAACACATTGTGGCCGGCGAGAAAGTCCGACACGAGCGTCAGACCGAATGCAGCTACGAACCCGTAGATGGCGTCAGCCGTCGCTGCGCCCATGCCTGAAAAGAACCCGGCCCGCCTTCCGAACATGAGCGTGCGGCGAGCGCAGACGATGCCGATGGGGCCGACGGGTGCTGCGATGACGAAACCGATTATAAGACCTTTGAGAAAAAAAATCGAATCCATGCCGAAAGGTGGGAACATTTTACTCAGCCGAGATGCCTTTAGCAATAATATTTATTGTCTCCCGCCAAGAGGATGGATCTCACAACGATTACCAACGGCGGGCTTGATGCGCCTGCACAGGAAGCGTAAGGCACGTCTCATACCACAAATCTTTAGAGATTTTTTACGCAATATGCGAGCAGATACGGTTTCATTGCTTATTGACGTGCTGCAGTGCTCAGGAAGTTGTCGAGACCATGTACGTTTTTCCAAGTTGGCTCCATTTACTATCCGTCAACTGTTCATCCGCGTAAATCATCGATTTCTTCTCCATCATTTTTTGTTAAGTTATTTACGTCCAGGTTATCACCCGGTAACAGCCGCCTCTTTTGATTCCCATTTGCGACATGTATTCAGATCATTCGCTGTTCTTTCGAACCCCTCACTGACTATCCCAGGTATCGGATCAAGAGCGGCTCTTCCTTATGTACGTCCGGAAGCATAGCCACGGTTTCTCCGATAATCATCCTATTGCTCCATTTTAAACGCATGCGGCAGAACACTCTTATCAAACGACTTCTTACAGGTACCGTCTTGAAGCATTCAACCAGCAAACCTAAAAGATTCCCAACTTGCACATAATCTTATCAAGGTATTTTCCTGGAAAGTATAGGCGTACATTGATCCCATCTCCCTAAAACGAAATATTTGGGATATATTTATTAAATATTTATTAAGTATCAATGCTATAGTAATAATATATTGGACGTATGCAAACGCAAAGACTAAAATATTCGAGAAAAACTCAGGCCGTGGTAACAAGAGAGGAATTGCCTGATGTGGTTAGCAAGTATATCTCTTACCAGCAGGCAGATATCGCCAGGGCCGAAGCGCATGTTGTAGTTCAGGAAACGTATTAAGAAATAGCCTTTACATAAACGCGCTACCTTGAAGTCGAAGAACGATTCTAAAGAGGAGGACTAGTTTACCGTGAAACCACGTTCCTTTGAGAGCTGGGGAAATGCTGTGATGAATTGCAACTACGAGCCCTTCAAAAGAATTACAGGAGAAAGAGAACAAAACAGAGTGATACGCCCGTGCGGCCGCTCGGTGTGTTCGGGCTGTCACGAGCAGTGTGTTGTTCGAACGACGACACATTAAGCAGTGAGATGATCCAGGCAATTTAACCTCTCATTTCCGTGACCCGGGAGGCCCAGCACTTGACTATGCTGAAGCTTTCCTTGTAACGGGAGACCACCGTTGGGTGCGAAGCACGCTTGCAACAAAGCAAGGCGTTCCTGATATCAGGTATTATGGTGAGCGTCCTGTTTCTGATCATCTTCATCGTATTGGCTATGGTGCTCTAAACCCTACCCCCGGAAGCCTTCCGGGTCACCCCAAAGTATATCGCGTACAGATTGCGCGGTGGATTCGCTGCGTTGATCTTCCCCGGCTCAGATGTGCACGGACATCCCTCCTACCTGAGGTAATGACAATTTCCCCTTCCTGCAAGTGAAGCTTTGCCATAGTTATGCAGCCCCCCCGGCATGGCTCGACCTCGGAAAAGTCAAAGAGGGCGATCCTACACGGGATATTCACAAGTTGCTGAATTGGGAACATCGATAAGGGTCACTGGTAGTATCGCCCTGTCACTCCCCAAGAGGTTCCCCTTATAACTGTTTATCCTCTCTGACGAGTTTGATAAATTCCTCTGCAGGGAGTGGCCGGCTGAACAGGTAGCCCTGGACTGCATCGCACTCCAACTGGTGTAAGAATGAGTGTTGATCTTCCGACTCCACGCCTTCGGCAATGACGTCCAACTTCAAACTATGCGCCATGGCGATAATTGCGGTCGTGATGGCAGCGTCGTCGTTGTTGGCGGGAATGTTCATCACAAAGGAGCGGTCGATCTTCAGCGTGTCGAGGGGGAATTTTCTCAGGTTTCCCAGGGAAGAATATCCGGTCCCGAAGTCATCGAGCGACAAGCATATTCCCATACCCTTCAATTTGTGCAGCGTGGTAGCGGCCTTCTCAGGGTTTTTCATGATGGTGCTTTCGGTCATCTCCAGTTCCAGATACTGCGGATCGAGCCTGGAATCGCGGAGGGCGTTGGATACAGCCTCTATAAGGCCCTCTTGGTCAAACTGGCGGCCAGACAGGTTCACTGCCACGCTGAAAGGTTTGTTCCCGGCCTCCTGCCATGTTTTGTTCTGGATACAGGCGGTGCGCAGCACCCATTCGCCCATCGGTACGATGAGGCCGGTCTCTTCGGCCAACGGTATGAACTCCCCGGGCGAGATCATCCCCTTACTCGGATGGTTCCAGCGGATGAGTGCTTCCACACCGGAGATCATGCGGGTCTTGACATTTACGGTCGGTTGATAGAAGAGCTGAAACTCCCCACGGTCCAGTGCCTTTCGAAGGTCGTTTTCGAGATCCAGGCGCTGAAGGGCCGTGGCATTCATGGATTTCGTGTAAAACTGGTAATTGTCCCGCCCCTGATTCTTTGCATGGTACATGGCAACGTCGGCATTTTTGAGCAGGCTATCCGCATCGTCGCCATCCAGGGGGTAGACGGCGATGCCGATGCTGGCGGTGATGAACACCTCATGGCCGGCCAACGTAAAGGGCTGTGCAAGGTCCTGGAGGATACGCCTTGCTACCCTGGATGCATCCTGGGCATGGGCAATCTCGTGCAGGAGCACGATGAATTCATCCCCGCCCAGCCGCGCCACGACCATCTCTGATTTGTCCTCTTCCGAACGGGCGATGAAGTCGTCTTTGCGAATGCATGTCTTAATGAGATCACCAACTGTCCGAAGTAACTGATCTCCGACATCATGACCAAGGGTATCATTGATGCGCTTGAAATAATCGAGGTCGATGAAGAGGATGGCTATGATCGAGTGGTGACGCTGTGCCGTGAAGAGGGCGCGGTTGACGAGTTCCTTGTATAAGGTGCGGTTCGGAAGTCCGGTCAGGCTGTCATAATAAGCCAGGTAGCTGATCCGTTTCTCGGCAGCCTTGCGGTCGGTGATATCCCGGATGGCACTGATTCGCAGCGTTCTGCCTACATACGGCAGAGATCTACCCTGAGCCTCCACAGGGAAAATGGAACCATCTTTTCTCTTGGCAAGGAGCTCATAGCGTTCTTCAGATCCTGACTGGATATGATTTTCAACAGACTCCAACGATTGCGGCGCAACAAAATCAGAGATTTTCCTGCCTATCAGATCCGTGAATTTACATGCGAGCATCTCGGCCATTCTCGTATTTGCATCGACAATGCTTCCCAGATCGCTGATAATAATACCCTCAAAGCCTGCTTCAGATAGCCGGCGGAACCGATCAATGCTCTCTTCCAGCTGTTGCTCAGCAATTTTGCGTTCTGTAATGTCCCGGAAGACTCCCTGCAGGACCTTTTTACCTCTGATGGTAACCAACTGTGCCAAGACCTCGACAGACACTTCCGAACCATCGGGACGTAGAACAATCATTTCACTGGGATGCAATCGTTTCTGTTCTCTCGCGCCTTCGATATGCTGGGTAAAGATGTCCCGGGAGTCTGATTCCTTATGCGGTGGATGAATTTTGGATTGGTGCAGGCCGACGATGTTCTCTTGAGTGCGTGCAAGGAGCTGGCTCGCGGCCGGATTGGCGTCAAGGATGACGCCTGTTTCCGGATCGGCGAGTAAGATGGCATCTGGGGAGCCTTCGAACAGGACCCGATACTGGGCTTCGCTCTCTCGCAGAGCCTTCTCGGCCAGCTTGCGTTCGGTGAAATCCTGGGCAATGAAAACCGTGCTCTGGTGAATATTCTTCTTATCATAGAGAACAGACACCGACAGCAGCACCGATATCATTTGACCGCCCTTTGCCCTGTAGGATGCCTCAAACATGCTGGTGCGTTGGTCCGAGGGCAATGACTTCACCCCTGAATATTTTTCCGATTCGTTCCCTACAAGAATCATGTCAATGGAGTTGCCTTTCAGTTCCTCTTCGCGGTAACCCAACAGGCTGCAAGCCGCGGCATTCGCCCGTATAATCTTATCTTCCTGATCGGCGACGATCAACGTGTTGATCATGCCCTCTATGATGTTATCCATGTATGACTTGGACACAGTCGTTTTATCAAGGTCCCCGGCCATGCGGTTGAAATTGTCAAATAGCACCTGCAATTCGTCCGCGGCCTGCAGCGTAATCCGGGCAGTAAGGTCGCCTTTTGCGAGGCGGTCCGTCGCTCCGGCAAGTTCGGCCAGTGGTTTGAAGAGAGCCCGTCTTGATACAAAAAATACGACATACCCGAGGATGATGGCCATGGCAATATTGAGCGCGAGAATGAAAAGGACGGTGTTCAGGATCTGCCGGCGGATGGCATACTGCGACAGACAAATCGTCACTTCACCGATCCTGTACTGACCCGAAAAAACAGGCACGGAAACTTCAGTCACCGCCTCTTTCTTCCTAATGGCATCAATGATATCCTGGAGGTCGCTCTCTTTCGGCAGGCCTGCCAGGATTGCCTTCAATCGCGGCGAGCGGTAATTGATACTGGCAAACTGTGAGGTAGTGAGGCTTCCATTGGCATCATGGATCACGGTATACAGGATGTCTTCATCTTTGCTCGCGTCGCTGACGATGGAATCGAGCCGAATGTCGTCCTTCATGATCAGCGGGTCACTGCTGAGCATGGCTATGTACGATGCGAAACTTCGACCCTTTGTAATGAGGGACCTATTCAGTATCCGACCCTCGTTTACCGCAATGACCGTACTCAGGACCACGGTACTTATAAAGAGGATGGTCGACAGGTCTTTGAGGAATCTGTACCGAATGCTTTCATACTTACGCTGTACCGCCATGAGGCACCATTCCTTCCGGCAGCGGCCGAATATCGCGCTGCTACTTGATCTTCTTTGTCACCTTTTTCATGAATTCAGAAGGGATCGGGAACTGCCCCTCCCTCGCCGTCTTCATATTAAGAATCACCTCGAATTTTGTAGGGACATCGATGGAAAGCGAAGACGGTTTAGCGCCGCGAAGAATCTTCACTGCCTTCTCGCCGGCATGCCGGCCCACGGCATAGGGATCCGCACAAACGCCCATCAGGACTCCCTTCTCGATCAAGTCCTCAAGATGGGAAACGGTCACTACCCCGGCCTTGGTCGCCAAGTCCACAATTGTCGCAATCCGGCTGTTCACCAGATTGCTGCCGGTAATGTAGATCCCGTCCACCGTGTGCAGTACTTCCGGAAGAAGCCGATCAATGTCTTCATTGGCGGCGATAAGCACTGGAATGGTCTTGATCCCGGTTTTCGTTTGTATGTTTTCCAAATCCGTGAGTACCGACTCGGAGTTCTTCTCGCCCGCTGTATACAGCACCGCGAGCCTCTTTACTGGCCGCAGTAATTTCAGGTTGTCCAGAACCTTCACCATGGAGACCTTGGTAGAGGTCCCTGTTGTGTTGTTTCCTGAACTCTTCCACGATTTCGCTATTCCTGCTTCTACGGGGTCATAGACGACACTGAAGACAATCGGCACATCCTTGATTTCCTTAGCCAAGATCACAGCGGAAGACGTGCCCAGGGCAATTATTAAGTTAAACTTTTCGATGGCGAATTTCTGTGCCAGCTCCACAGCCTTCGCCTTATTTGCGCCCGCTTCCTCGATGAGGTAGTGCGTATTCGATCCTGTATAGCCAGCTTCGGAGAGCTTATCCTTGATGCCTTTTGCCGCCTCTAGGTATCGGGTCTCGTCACTGAATATGAGAAACCCGATTCGTTTCTCTGCACAGGCATTACTGGACATGAGCGCTGCGATAAAAAAAACAACTATGGCGAAGAACAATTTATTTAAGCTTTGCATCATAGTCTCTCCTTATGAATCCGCCTATCCTCGGACCACTAGCGGAAACTAGTGCCAATTACAACATGGGCTTCTCTCTACGGAAATTAATACCACCTTGTATAGAGCTCAATACCAGATTGAGGCAAAACCAGGATGTAACTAGTAACGGAAAACTATATCACAAAATTCAATTATACAAAATATATTTGTGATCGGTTCCATGGTTTGACCGCAGGAAGAGTCGATCAACCCAGGGACTCATCGGAATGAGGTAATGCGGGCCTGATGTCTGGCCAGGGCCACGAAGTTGAGGTTGCAAATGTCTGCAGAAACGGGGTTAATAAAGGGCTTTGTCGCGTCTCACAAGGAAAATTTTTAGAGCCACGCTCAATACTTAAGGGGTCCTGAAAGGTCGTGCCGTGAAATACGCATCATCTGAGTTGCTGGAGAAAATGCCCATAGCGACCTGGTCTTCGGTCCACCCATGCGGTTTCAATCTATCCTCTGCCCGTCCGTCCAATTCTGGGACGTATAGCATACAAAAATTCGTTTTCTGCAGGACAATATCAGGGCAGAGGCAAGGTCGCCGGGAGCGGATGGAACATGTAACGTTGGGAGCCTGTCAAACGGGTCGCGTGGTCCAAGCTAAATAAAAATGATCAAAAACCATAGGCACCCTTTTTCGTCAACGGGAGGAATCAGATATCATGGAGAGTGCATGCAAGAAATTATTATTGACCGGACGTAGCGCGCATGATAACTTGTCTCTCAGACGTTCCGGTCAGAACCGGTTCATCAGCAAAGAATGATCGGGACAGATGAATTGATCAGATATCGGCAGGAGCGCATTTACTAGACTTGTCCCGCTATTCACGTTTTTCGTCTCCTGGGGAAAGGCCGCATGAAATACACCAAGAGCTTCAAAGGGCAGAGATACGTCTTCGAGGATATTAAAACCCTTCTGGCTAGGGCGTCGCCGCTGCGGTCAGCGGATGAGCTGGCCGGGATTGCCGCAACCTCGGAGGAAGAGCGGGCAGTCGCCCAATGGCTCCTGTCCGATCTGCCGTTGTCGAAGTTCCTCGCGGAACCATTGATTCCGCCGGAGGAAGACGAGGTCAGCCGGCTCATAGAGGAGACCCACGACCGAACCGCATTCGCCCCGATTTCGTCTTTCACGGTGGGTGAATTTCGCGAATGGCTTTTGACCAATGCCACCTCGGACGAAGAAATTGCTGCGATCCGATTTGGGATTACGCCGGAAATGGCAGCGGCGGTTTCCAAGATCATGCGCAACCAGGATTTGATTGCGGTAGCCAGACGCTGTTCGGTAACAACCCGGTTCCGCAACACTATTGGACTGCCGGGCCGACTCGCCACGCGGCTGCAACCCAATCATCCTACCGACGATCCCCGGGGAATCGCCGCCAGTGTGCTGGATGGGCTGCTTTACGGCAGCGGCGATGCGGTCATCGGCATTAACCCGGCGACGGATAGCCCGAAGAACGTGGAACGCCTGCTCCATCTTCTTGATGACATCATCCGGCGGCATGAAATCCCTACTCAGTCCTGCGTGCTGGCTCACATCACCACCACGCTGGAACTGATGCGCCGCGGCGCTCCGGTGGATTTGGTGTTTCAGTCCATCGCCGGGACCGAAGCGGCCAACAAAAGCTTCGGAATAAACCTGGAGCTTTTGTCCGAAGCACGCGAGACAGCACTTGCCATGAGACGCGGAATAGTGGGCGACAACCTGATGTATTTTGAAACCGGGCAGGGCAGCGCGCTGTCAGCCAACGCCCATCACGGAATCGATGCGCAAACCTGCGAGGCGCGGGCCTATGCCGTAGCCCGTGCGTTCTCGCCTCTCTTGGTCAATACCGTGGTCGGTTTCATCGGGCCGGAATATCTCTACGACGGCAAACAGATTATTCGAGCCGGGCTGGAGGACCATTTCTGCGGCAAACTGCTAGGCCTGCCCATGGGTTGCGACGTGTGCTACACCAACCACGCTGAGGCTGACCAGAACGACATGGACAATCTGATGACCCTGCTCGCTGTGGCGGGCTGCACCTACATCATGGGCGTTCCCGGCGCAGACGACGTCATGCTGGCCTATCAGAGCACCTCATTCCATGACGCGCTGTATCTCCGCCGCGTACTGGGACTCAGACCCGCGCCTGAATTCGAGGATTGGCTGAACCGTATGGGGATATTCGACGGGCGCAACGCAGTATGCCAAGGCATCAAATCGCCTCGGCTCTTAGGCGCCATCAACGAGCTGACGAAAGAGGAACTATGAACGACTCGTGGGTTGCCTTACGCCGGTTTACCCAGGCGCGTATAGCCTTGGGACGGGCCGGACACGCCGTTCCGACCCAGGTTCTGCTGGATTTTCAACTGGCCCATGCGAAGGCGCGGGACGCCGTGCACGTTTCCTGGAACATCGATGCTTTTGCCGGGCTGGTGCGGGACCTTGGTGAGGAGGTCCTGATCCTGGATACGCCCATCGGTAGCCGCGACGAGTATATCCGTCGGCCGGACCTCGGCCGAGTTCTCACCGAAGGATCGCGAACCAGGCTGAGGAATTCCAATATCGCTGCAGCGGACGCAGCGCTGATAGTTACGAACGGATTGTCCTCAACCGCCGTCGAGCGGCACGGGATTCCCCTCCTGCAAGCGATAACGAACGCCTATCGGACACGGCAATTGCGTATCGCCCCGGTTTCACTGGCGGCCAACGGCCGCGTGGCTTTATCGGACGATATCGGCAGCGTTATTGCTGCGCGGGTCGCGGTAATCATCGTCGGTGAACGTCCCGGCCTCAGCGCCGCCGACAGTCTCGGCATTTACCTCACTTATGCGCCGAAACCGGGCACCACCGATGCAAAGCGTAACTGCATCTCCAACATTCGGCCACCGGAAGGTTTGAGCTACGAGGCCGCCGCTGCAAAATTGCTTTACCTGACAGAGGAAGCCATAAGGCGAAGTATTTCCGGGGTTGAGCTTAAGGATGAAATGACGGGCTTACCGGACGACGGGGAAAATATCGTAAGGCCTCCGAAGTTGCTGAGTTGAGTTCTGGCAGATAACGCATCGACCTTACATCGGATAAAGAGCCACGCACGACTTACAGTCAGTGTCAGCTCTTACCCGTCTCAGGTGACTGAGCGAGCGGAGGGTGCGTAACTTCGTCCGAATTTTGCGGTAAGCTTGCTGGCCGCCTACGGGGTCATCGGTCTCGCCCTGCTTTGCACCGCTGCACCTCCGTGGGACCATTTATTAACGCTGATCGATACCATGCACATCGTTCGAGCGATGGTTACAATTCTCTTCTCGCCTACTGCACGCGATCATTCCGGGGCAGCGGCAGTCCGAAGCACTTCCCACCCTCATCCATCGCGACTACGGTGATCCTCGTCGTCTTTGGCGCTTTGACCGGCCCGCATGACTCCCGGATCGCAGCAAATCTGCCAGCACCATGGGGAGAAGTTTGAGAACAAATCAACTTCAGCGTTTCTCTGCTCTGGGCCGCTGTGCTGGCCAACGCTCTCTTCCGCCTCCGAGATGCTCAGGCCCCCGATGACTTTGGTAGATCGGTAACGATCTCTCGAAACTGCTCTGATGCCGCCTCCAACTCTATATCATCTCGGGGACGACTCCGCACTTAGAACAAAGAGGGGAATAGCATTAACACCCACCTCCGCACCGACCGTGAATACAACCGTGGGCAGCCTGTCCGTTATGGTACGTTCCAAGCCGAATCCGCTCGAAGCTATGAGATTTGCGGCCATCGGAACAACCGGATATACAATCTTCGCAATTGAGTTACGTGCTGCCTTGCGGGCTAATAACCCGAAGCTTTTGCGAAAGCGCTTGCTTGATCATGCAGGAAATAAATATCCGGCTTGTCAATGACACCCGCCTTCTCCATTGCCTGCCGCAAATCCAGAGATTCGGAAAACGCTTTTGCACGGTCGAGGTCTTTGGCCTCGAATAGAATAATCACCTCATTCGTCTCGTTTGCGCCGCGAAACAGATACTTCTCGGTGAGACCCGCCTCAAGCCGCTTCGGGAGGTGGGCATCATAGCCACGCTTCCACACCGAATAATCTCTGACTTTATGTCGAACAAGTATATAGGTAGTCATCTTCAACCTCCTGCGCTGCCGACATTCATCGCCATCTCTTCCATCAGGTCAGTACGATTGCGGCAGTTCGCTTTGTATAGCTTACTTGCATGCTTACTATAAGAATATCTCCTCTTCGTGCAATGTCAATGCTACTTAAGTCCGTCGCATATCAGCATCAGATTTGACACAGTTTGAACCCCGCCTTACCTGCAAGCGGAAACTGATCTGGCCAGCATGCAATAGGATCACGAAATCGGTGCAGCCTGTCTTCTCGTGATCGATGTTTTATAGGTATGAACTGATTCATAATAAAGTACCACCCGCTGCGCAGTCCGTGTCACGATGCTTGATAGCTATTGTTCGGGACCCTGCCGCAGGCCTTATTTTTTTTCAGTGATATACTTATGACATCAGATGTTCTCAGGATTGAAAAACATGTTCATGCGTGCTTCAATTCCAACGTGACGACGGTTCAGTCGCAGTTTTACTGGTTGGCTGAGCATGAATATGAGGAGGAGACTATGAACACACTAGAAATCGTTAAAAAGGCTTTAGCAGAAATCGAAAAAGGGACTATCGATGCATCGATGTATAGCGAGGACATGATCTTCAGCGGACCAGTGCCAAAGCCCCTAAAACGGGATGAGTACTTGACGCTGCTTAGGAACTTGGTCGGAGCGTCCCCCGACTGGAATTTTCATGCCCGCAACTTCACCGTCCTCGGCGACACGGTTAAGGTAACTGTCAGCATAACAGGCACGCAGACCCGGACCTTACCAGGGCTTATGCCGGGCATGCAGGCGCTGCCACCGACCAACAAGCGCTTCATTCTTCCCGAGGAGCACCTATCAATCAAGGTATGCGGAGATAAAATCTGTGAACTTGTTGCCGATGTGGTGCCAGATGGTGGCGTCATTGGAATACTGACGCAACTGGGCGTAAACATAAAGAAAGCGGCATGAAGGCACACTGATGTCGTATGGCAAAGCGGGGCCGTTCCTCTCTCGAGCACCAGGTTGTTTCTGCCAGCAAACGGTTCCCGCTCTCCGCCGCACTAAAATCTCAGACCGCACCGATTCACGAGAAGGGTCTGATGGATGATGTTATGCGTCGTAAGCTTTGCTCTGACGCTATCTTGACAAAGATGGCGAGGTGATGAGGAAACTTCCACAATTATCGTAGAATCTCTAGAGTTCTTGTTTCTGTTTGGAGAACGCTAAACCTCCTTCTCTAATTCTAGTCTGAACGGATATGAAAATGACCTCGCATTCATCATTGATCTAAGCCAAGTTGTTGCACCAGGTGCAGAGTTGAACGCTAAAATCCTTGAGGGTTCTAAAAAACTGAACAGACCAAAAGTGGGAATTGCTTGCTCTTGCTTTTCTTACTCGTATGCAAGCTGTATTTTGGTATTCTTGAACCTTATCATAAAATTGACTATGCAAAATTGCAGGTATTGACGAGATAGATACAAATTTTGACGAGGTGCAAAATCGCAGTTGAAACATGCGGTGTGGACTCTATACTGAATCTGTGATTGGGAAAAAACAAAACGAATAGCAGGTCACCTCTTCGTTCTGCGCGGAGGTGAATCGTTTATCCTAAGAGAATAGGTTACTGATGGCTGTTAAGACAAAAGTGCTCGTGGCGCAAACTGTAATCCTGTTTCTGGTCTTTGCTGTGGCCTTATTTCTCCCGGCTGGCACCATCGCTTGGCTTTCTGGGTAGATCTTCCTCGTCCTGTTTTTTGGTTTTTACATAACCGTCAATTTATGGCTATACAGGCACAACCCTGGATTGCTCCAAGAGCGCATGACCATGTTCAAATCCAATCAAAAAATGTGGGATAAGGTCCTGTTTACCTTGATAGAAGTTCTCTTCATTGCATGGTTGGGCCTAATGTCGTTAGACGCTGTTCGATTTCGATGGTCACAATTGCCAGTCTGGCCTCAGGTTGCTGGGGCGATAATCCTGTTGTCCTCGTTTTACGTGTTTTTTCTATCTTTTCGAGTAAACCCTTACCTGTCACCAGCCGTTCACATTCAGAAAGAGCGAGGGCAGACAGTAATTTCAACAGGTCCCTATCACTATGTACGTCATCCAATGTATTCGGCCTTCATTCCCTTTGTGATAGGAACTCCGCTCTTACTGGGATCCTGGTACGGCGTTCTTGTAGGGGCAATCCATGTGGCCATTGTTGCGAGACGAGCGGTTTTGGAAGAACGCATGTTACGGAAGGAACTTACAGGATATGACGTCTATATGGTCCGAGTCAAATATCGTCTCATCCCCTATATATCCCCTATATATGGTAGGGATGATCGTGCTTGATATGAAGACGACCACCCACTCCGTTATAACTCACGTGCGCGAGGTTTATGATCAGCGGTTCCTCGAAACACCAATAGTTCATTCCGTATTCTTGCCACTGAAATCTGCTGCTTTTTGTTGTTTCATGCGATACCCATAAAAATACCCCATTGTAATTTTCGATGTATGCTATATTGAAGACATATAAGTTTCGCTTACCTTTTCTTAGTTTCGCAATGACAAATATCAGAATACGTACATATCGTGCACTCAGATCCTTTTGATAAATAAGCAACAATGATAAAGCCAAACCCTTCGCGAGAAGGAGATGGAAATCCACGGGTCTTAAAAGACCAAAACGGCCGAGCTGCCGAAGAATGTGCTCTTTCCTCTTGCTTGGATTTCTTATTTAGCGCAGGATCAAACAATGTGGCAAGGTGGTAGGATCAGGATTCTCAACAGATTACCGAATGTGGATTACAAACTTTACGAGTCTACGCAAGCGTATTCTGAATCTGTATAATCGCTCTCTTCTCTTCGGCCGCAAACCCTGATGATGAAATGTTCAGCACTATGTTTCGAGCAAGGAGAGCGTGCAGCACGGATAATTCGTAACCTACCGGAGGTTTAACACGAAACGGTTATTGAATACATTGATTTTGGTTCTTTTCGCAGCGATCCTCCTGTTTGCCTGCGGTGGATGGGGGTGCGGTAAAAACCAAAGCCCCAAATACACCGTAACCTATAACGGCAATGGTAGCACCGGCGGCAGCGTCGCGATCGACACAACCAACTATGTGTCGGGGCAGACCGTCACGGTGCTCGGGAATACAGGAGATCTAGCAACTATCGGGTATACCTTCTCGGGCTGGAACACGGTATCTAATGGATCTGGCACGCTCTATACGCCAGGACAGACCTTTACGATGAGTTCGGCAAATGTCACTCTGTACGCGATGTGGACAGTAACGATAGCACGCGAGCTTTACGTAGCCAATTTACTGAACGATACGGTTACCGTATTTGATTCATCCATGAGCGGGAATGTGAATGCACTGAGACAATTTGGCAACATTACAGGCTTGAACTTGCCAGTCGGCATTGCCGTGGACATGGTCAATAACCAAATCTTTGTGGCTAACTACGATACGATCACGGTATATGGGGGTACAGCAACCGGCAATGTCGCACCGGTAAGTACCATCTCCGGCACGAACACCGGTTTGAATAACCCACAGGGCATTGACGTGGACACTGTCAATAACCAGATCTTTGTGGCTAACTCGGGGAACAACTCACTCACGGTATATGGGAGTACAGCAACCGGCAATGTCACACCGGTAAGTACCGTCTCAGGGACAAGCACTGGCTTGAGCAGCCCCGTGGGCATTGCCGTGGACACGGTTCATGACCAGATCTTTGTGGCTAACTCCAATAATAACTCCATCACAGTATATGGGAGGACAGCAATCGGCAATGTCGCACCGGTAAGTACCATCTCCGGCTCGAACACAGGCTTGAATAAACCACAGGGCCTTGCCGTGGATACGCTTCATAACCAGATCTTTGTGGCCAATGGGGGGAACAATTCGATCACGGTATATGGAAGAACAGACACCGGGAATGTCAATCCGGTAAGTGCCATTTCCGGCACAAACACCGGTTTGAGCATCCCACACTTCATTGCCGTTGACACGGTTAATAACCAGATCTTTGTGGTTAACTACCATACGATCACGGCATATGGGAGGACAGACACCGGCAACGTCATTCCGGTAAGTACCATCTACGAAACCGCAAGCACTGGTTTGAGCTACCCACAGGGCATTGCCGTGAACACGGTAAATAGCCAGATCTTTGTGACCAATTGGGGGAACAGCTCAATCACGGTATATGATTCGACAGCCATCGGGAATGCTGCACCGGTAAATACCATATCCGCTCTGAGCACTGGTTTGAACACACCAAAGGGGATTGCCGTGGACCCAGTAACTGATCAGATCTTTGTGACTAATTGGGGTAACAGCTCAATCACGGTATATGGCATGACAGACACCGGCAATATCTCACCGGTAAGCACCATCTCCGGAACAAGTACTGGCTTGAGAAGCCCAACCAGCATTACCGCGGACACGGTCAACAACCAGATCTTCGTGGCTAACATCGGTAACAACTCAATCACGGTATATGGCACGACAGACACCGGGAATGTCGCACCGGTAAGTACCATCCCTGGAACAAACACTGGCGTGAGCGGCCCATTCGGCATTGCCGTGGACACGGTTACTAATCAGATCTTTGTGACCAACTCCAATAATAACTCCATCAAGGTATATGGGAGGACAGCCTCCGGCAATCTCACACCGGTAAGTACCATCTCTGGCGAAAGCACTGGCTTGAGCGGCCCATACGCTATTGCCGTGGACACGGCAGATAACCAGATCTTTGTGACCAACTTCACTAATAACTCCATCACGGTATATGAGGGGACAGCCTCCGGCAATGTCGCACCGGTAAGTACCATCTCCGGCGCAAACACTGGCTTGAACGGACCAGTGGGTATTGCCGTGGACACGGTAAATAACCAGATCTTTGTGGCTAACGAAAGCAGCAACTCCATCACGGTATATAGCACGACAGCCACCGGGAATGTCACGCCGGTAAGTACCATCTCCGGCGCGAACTCAGGCTTGAGCGGACCATGGGGCATTGCGATTGAGTAGAGCCTGGTAAGATTGGCACGTTCTGTTTCCCGACATCTTTTCATCCTTGGTCTTGATCCAGGTTACTCTTGCTGCGTAGCCGATGAATTGATCAATGCCCCGATTCATGAGCGGGCGGACGTGAGACCGCACGGGAAGCGCGTACAGGAGCGGAGGGGGCGCCCCGATAAATATTACTGAGTCTCATAAGAAGCTTTTTTCTATATCTATTTTCTTTACAATAAACACAATTCTGTACTAAAATCATGCCAGTGATAATTAAAAAAGTTCCTGGAATGATTATTCCGGCAACAAGGGGTTCACAAACCCCAGGAGGTGATCGCTGGTCTGGTAGAGGAACGTCGGGACGTGCGGATGGCAGGGAGGGTTGAATGGGCATTCAACAGAATAAAGAAAAGGGGCGGGGCGGGTTCACGTTGATCGAGCTGCTGATAGTTATCGTTATCCTCGGCATTCTCGCAGGCATCGCGATACCGCAGTATTTGACCTATCTTGACAAGGCCCGGCTGACGGCATCGATTTCAACGCTCTCTTCCCTAGGGAACGACATAGAATCTTACCATCTTAGTAATGGCCAGTATCCCCTCTCGATTGATTGGGCCACTTATACCGACCAGAACGGCAACAGTATCCTTACCGCGATGACCCCAAGCATGTTCTATGGCAAGATAGAAAGTTGGCTGACCTACAGCACAGAAAACGATACCTACACCGTCACGGCGACAGCGACCGATAGCAAGCAGACGCTCCTGACGCTTTCGCCCACGGGTGTGGCTAGCAATTAGAGGGAGAGGACCAATGCGGAAACCAATGCGGAGAAATTACCTCGTTCACAAGGGTCTCCAGATCAAGTATGCGGTCATGGTCATTGCACTGCTGTTGATCTACACGATCATCCTGATGTCGGCAATCTTTGGACCGGCATTCCACATCCTGTCTTCCGGGCAGATTTCGCTCGCGGAGCGGGCCGAAACTGCGGAAGCCGTACTCCTGCTGAACAGCTCCATGTGGCCGTGGATCTGTCTGGTCGTCCTGCTTTTCGGAGGCATCAGCATCTTCATAACACATCGGCTGGCGGGTCCCGTCTTCGCGATCAAGCGGATGCTTAAGACTCTCGGCGACGGTGACTTTAGCGCGCGGATACGGCTGCGGAAGGGGGCCGAACTGCAAGACCTGGGAGATGCAGTGAATGATATGGCGGACCGGTACGAGTCGTTCGTGTCATCGCTTGATGAGCGGCTTCGGAATGTCGCCATCGAAGTACGCGCAATGGCGCGGCAGAATGAGGCGGTGAATAAATCATCGCTGCTGTCCGAGATTGAAGCCGTGGAGCAGCTCCTGGAAAAGTGCACCTTCAAGAAAAAGGAAAAGATCGAGACGCCGTGATTCGCCCGGATAATCTAATCGCCAGGAAAGAGGAAATCGAGGCGGCGAAGCGGCGCGCTCCCCTTTTGGATACTAAGGCAAAGCCTACCAACGCAGGGATGCTCTTGTAAAAAGATCCCAACGTTTTCTATTGCATATTTTCTGGTGGCATAGTGGCTGCCTCGTTAGCTTTATGAGCCACCCCGAGGTTCGTTGCGAAGGTCAACGCGTATTTTGCATCATTTTTTTACAAGAGACCATGCACACTTTCTGGATGTCTCATGCCCTGTGAAATAAACAAACCGTTTGGCGAGACTGATGTGTTTAAAGAATGATGCACTATTAGCCTTAACAAAAAAATCCCAGGGCAGCACCTGACAATACCACCTTTAGGGATGTGAAGCAAACATCTGAGAGGCAAATAATGCATTCAAGATTTGCACATGAAGTTCATATTCATCATTTGGATAAGAGATGCTCATGAAAATTTCCTGGTTTTCATTATACAAGGTTGTCCTTGCCCTCTGGGTCGGGGGCATGTCGATCTTCACGTTCCTGATCGCGCCGGTAATCTTTAAATCATATGGAAAAGATATGGCCAGCGATATTGTGGGGCACATCTTCCCGCGGTACTTCCTCTATGATCTCATCCTTGCAGCAGCGGCCCTCGCTTTGTTTTTTCTTTTATCTATCGAACGGAAGGCTTTTGCAAGCCGGCTTTCGCTTGTTCTCCTGGCAGCGGCCCTTATCGTCAACGTCTTTATTGTATTTAAACTCTATCCCGATGCGGTACAGGCGAAGCAGGAAGTGACCTCCTTTGAGCGGGAATCTCCAGACTCTCCAGCGAGAAGGAAATTTACGAGATTGCACGCCCTCAGCGCGTCACTGAATCTTTTTCTCCTTGTTGACGGAATAATGCTGTTGATGGCTGTCCCGGCGACAGAAAAGTAGCGAGAGGAGTCGTCTGGTGGAATCTCTGCGGGTTCACCAAAAATCTTTTCCTGCTGAAAGCGGGTATTTTTGCTCTTGCATTTCTGGCTAGGGCGTAAGGTGCATGTGACGTTTTTAATCCTCGTCATTAAATCGACTAAGCAGACTTGTAGGTAATGTGGAGTTTCATACAGCATGAGCAGAGGTGGAGACTTGACTTGGAAGCATGCGGCGCGCGCTCGAGGCTACCGATGCTTCCGGTTGAATATGAAATAACGCTGCATTGGCACCGATCCGGACCCACGATGAACTCGACCAGCAGATAGATTCCCTCAACCGCATCCGGCTGATACAATCAGCTGAGGATCAGAAAGAATAGGATGTTAGAACGAACACGACCGGACACCGGGAACTCTTACCCCCGAGCATTACTGCCAATTGAAATCGTCCGATAACATTACTCGCGGTAATTAAAAAAGGCAGGCTGCGCTGCAGCCTGCCTGATTGTCTGAGACATTAAAGTTCAACGACTTTTGCTCACCTCGTGAGGCAAGTATACTATCGAACGATGCGCAACTGTTACCCTTTTCTCGGTGGAGCCGAGGAATTCTGAAACTCCGTTCGACAGCCCTTCCCTCGGTTCGCGCACGCTACCACTCCTGAGCTTTCAAGCATTGCCGTCGGCGTTTATTCATGGATAGCTCCGAGTGATTCATACGTACGGCCCGAGAAATCCGTAATTCCATTTGCGATCTCGTCCGAATCGCGTAAACCGCCCGCTCCTGATCCCGAATCTTCCATCAGGGAGCCCGTCGCTTCCGCGGGAACAGACCCGAGTGATTCATACGTGCCGCCTGAGAAATCCGTAACGCCATTTGCAATCTCAGCCGAATCGCGTAAACCACCCGCTCCCGATCCCGAATCTTCCATCAGGGAGCCGGTCGCTTCTGCGGGAACAGATCCGAGTGATTCATACGTACCGCCCGAGAAATCCGTAACGCCATTCGCAGATTCTGCGTAGGCTGTTCCTAGGGCAAGAACAAATATCACTGATATAGTTACAACGAGAAGTTTTTTCATACGTGGTATCCTCCTTCACTTACTCTCCTTTAAAAAGCTGCCTTGTAGTCAATTCCAAGGCCTTATATTGATTCCTATTATATCATACTGAAACAGTCCTGTTTATCTTTTCTTTCTTGCAATTATTTTTTTTGATACTTTATTTGCAATATACGAGCGTCTTTCACGTTTGTCATTATTTCATTCAGCATAATGACTAGAACGCGACACCGGGTCTCTTTTGTGCGGCATCAACTGACAATTTAAGATCTCAACATCACCCTGGCCTGGTATCCTCGGACGGTGAAGGATCAGAAGAGACTGAAGAGGAAGTTATCGGTAGCCATGGAGCAATATGGCTACCGCCGAAGCGAGCTTGCTCGGCACATGGTCTTGGAGCCATGAAGAAATTATTGCTGTTCAAAAAGAGAAGCTCAGCTTGGATCAGCTTATTATTGTCCTTTTTTTTATCTTATCATAGCAATGCGCTGGATGGCACTATATTTAAAACTGTGACGGTCATGGTGTTAGTTACGACCCCTATTCGGCATCTCTTATTTATTGGTCGTCGTTCCAGTGGCGTTCGGCGTGCCAGATATGGTAGAACGGCGAATAATTCTCGCTGAAGTGTTCACTCCCGAATAGTGCCTGATGTCCACCCTTACTGCACCAGCTGGAAATTGAACCGTTCATATCTTCACTGATAATGAGCATGTGATTTACCTCAATGATATTCATCGCTGCTAGCCACGACCACAACTGACACCCTCGCATTTGCGCCCTGCAATTTGTTAACATACATATTTATTCCGGCTTCCTCACAACGCTAAGAAGTCTCTGGTATAATTATCGCCATGAATAATACCTCTTACGAAAGGAGCATATAGTATGAGAAAGATCACTGTTTTAGGATGCCTGATGATGGGGTTGTTCAGTTTATTCCTTGCACCAAAGGTATCATTCGCCGCCGAGCAAAAAGCGGCAGGCGGCAAACAAGCGCAAATCGCGCGAGGTCTATATCTTGTGACGGTAGCATCATGCAACGACTGTCATTCCCCCAAGAAAATGACCCCGATGGGTCCCGTCCCTGACGAGGCGAGGCTTCTTTCAGGGCAACCGGCGGACGAAAAACTGCCCGAGGTTCCGTTAAATATAATTGGCCCGGACAAATGGGGTGCAATAACCAACAACAATTTAACAGCGTGGGTCGGCCCTTGGGGTACGAGTTATGGGGCAAATCTGTCGCCTGACCGGGACACCGGTACGGGGGCCTGGAATGAGGAACTGTTCATTAGGATACTGCGCACCGGTAAATTTATGGCCTCCGGTCGTGACATCCTTCCGCCCATGCCCTGGTACAACTATGCCAAACTCCCGGATCGGGATCTCAAGGCAATTTTTGCCTATCTTAAAAGCATCAAACCAGTAAAGAACCTCGTGCCTGCTCCCGTTCCCCCTGCGTCTCCTCAGCGGTAATATTGAATCCCGAATCACCGCTACGAGGCCGGTCAGACATCGAGGAATCGTAAAAGATTTAAGAATATCTTAACTTGCAATTCCCTGTAGCCCGCTACAGGGGTCACCGCAGAGAAGGAATGGCTTAAGAAGCCGCGGGTTTCTCAATTAACAATCGCCTTACTCTCTCTCGGTACCCTGTCAGCTTGCCGGGGGGCGCTTCAATTGAAGGAGGATCATTATGGCTGAGAAGAAAATTATCGCGGTAGTGGGCGCAACCGGCGCCCAGGGTGGCGGCCTTGTTCGCGCTATCATGTCCGATAGGGGAGGCCCGTTCACGGCGCGCGCCCTTACGCGCGACCCTCATTCAGACAAGTCCAAGGCACTCGCCGCTCTCGGAGCCGAGATCGTGCAGGCCGATGTGGATGATGCGGCGAGTCTCCGGAGTGCCTTCGAGGGAGCGCACGGTGCCTATTGCGTCACTTTCTTTTGGGCGCACATGAAGCCGGAGCAGGAGCTCGCTGAGGCTCGAAGCATGGCACAGGCGGCCAAGCAGGCGAAGGTCGCCCACGTCATCTGGTCCACGCTTGAGGACACTCGGAAGCTCGTTCCCTTGAGCGACAACCGGATGCCGACGCTGGGGGGCAAGTACAAGGTGCCGCACTTCGACGCCAAGGGGGAGGCGGACAGGATCTTCGTCGAACTCGGTGTACCAACGACCTTCCTGCTCGCATCGTTCTACTGGGACAACCTTATCCTCTTCGGCATGGGTCCGAAAAAGGGACCGGACGGCAAATTGGCCATCACCTTCCCGATGGGCAGCGCGCGGCTTGCGGGCATCGCTGCCGAGGACATCGGCAAGTGTGCCTACGGCATTTTCAAGAAGGGGCAGGACCTCGTCGGCAAGACCGTCGGGGTCGCCGGCGAGCACCTGACCTGCGCTCAGATGGCCGCGGCGCTCGCCAAGGAGCTGGGCCAGCCGGTTCGGTACAATGAGATCACTCCGGAGGTATATCGCGGATTCGGCTTCCCGGGTGCGGACGATCTAGGCAACATGTTCCAGGTCTATCGCGATTTCGAGAAAGAAGTTTGCGGCGCGCGCAAGCTGGACGTGTCCCGCTCGCTCAATCCCGAACTGCAGACGTTCGAGCAGTGGCTTGCCAGCAATAAGGGCAAAATCCCGCTCGAGTAGACCGAGGGAGTCTTGACGCGATGAGGCACCCCGAGCCGTCAAGGTCGGAATGGCGCCGCCAAACGACTGCCTGATGCTAGCGTAGAAATAGGTAGAGAGTGAGGAGTGAACACCTCCCCCCAAGTCATCGTCTTACCTACAAACTGCATTTATTGATTGTTTCGATCAAGGAGAACCACACACTTATAGCATGTCGCACGTTACAAATGAGGTACTACCTTTGAATTGCGGAATGAATCAAATATGACGACCATAACTTGAACTCTGTGAGCCAGGAAATCGACAATAAAGCCCGGCTGGTTAATTCTATCATCCGGGCTTCAACGTTTGTTGTTCCGTCTCCGGAGTTTTCAGGCACTCATGCCCCTCCTCCGTTAAGATGTTTACCCCAAAGGCCCTTTAGGTGATGAACCCCCTACGTTATCCGGATTCGACGTTTAATATCGTGACTTCGAGCATGATTTTGTCATCATTTACCATAGCCCTCGTTTTTCTCCGCCATCTTCGGTTATCTTAACCACCCGTAAGCTGCCCTCCGCAAGAAACTGCACGTCATCAGAGGAACTACGCAGGGGAGAGGCGAAAGTGTCTTCTTCCTGGCATTGCTTCTTTGTGATCTGCCGAAGCCTCAGCCCCTGTCAGGGCCAACCTGCAGGTCACATCGACTATCGCGTGAGCTTCTCCCTTGCTCATGTCGTTTGTCTGATAATAGATATAGTCCTCAACCATATTGCACAGCTCTTTTCGGGGAATGTCCGTCTTCAATTCAAGAACTTCCTCTTCAAACAACTTGGCAGCATAAGGAGCTACCTCTTTCTTATCTATCCTGTTCATAGAGCCTCCCTTGAGGCCTGCAAACCGGCGGAACATACCTTCTTCTCCGGAGCCCCTTGCGAACTTACGAGAACGTTTCAGGGTCAGGCCTATTACTTGAATTTTTCTCCTTTCATTGCAAGGAGGGTAAATCTTTCACGGGTGTAGCCTCGTGACACTGTGCACGCCAATTAAGCGGCACGTCTTGCCCCGGCAGGCTTCAAGCCTAATTTATTTCTGATCTCCCGTGCTGGGGCGCTCGTTGCATACACCGCCGTTCCCACGTCGAACATTTTCGAGGTGCTCAAGCCTCCTACGACAACAGGGTCAAGTCCCGCATGCTTCACAAGCTCGGCGGCAGCTTTCAAACCCTCCTGGTCGTCGCTGGCTATCGGAATCCCGATCCTCTCTCCTTTTCTGGTGACTGTTTTTTTGAGGTCTTCAAAATAAACCGTATTGAACGCCCGTACTATTCTTGCGCCCGGCAGCAGACGGGCCACCACGGTGCCGGTACCACCCGCTTCTCTTCGTGCCTCTTCTGCAATCACCCCATCTCTCTCAGGATAAGGATTCGATGTGTCGATCACGATCTTGCCCTTTAAGGCGTCCTTTATTTCAGCGTCAAGCACCGGGAGCGCTTTCAAAGGAAGCGAGAGCACGATCACATCTCCAAATGCAATTGCCTCGGCGATGCTCCCGGCGCGGGCTTTGAGCCCGGTTGTCTTCACAAGGTCTTGGAGGGAATCAGGATGTCTTGAACCGTAGAAGACCTCGTATCCTGCCTTTGCTAACAAAATTCCAAGGGTTCCCCCGATATGGCCTGATCCAACAATACCGATTTTATTTATTTTCATGTCTTTAGCTCCTTTTTTGAACAATTGAGCGTGGTGAGACCTGGATAATCAACTCTTCTGATTAAAAGATATCACAGCCTGAATTAATAACAATGCAACAAAAGTATATATCTGGCAATTCCTTCAGCCTAACAGTATGAACCCGATAGGCCGTTTAGTCTGCCGTGGTACCAATACTTCCTGCCTACAGTCTCAGCTATCACTGAAAAGATTGACGCTCCCCATGGGAAGCAGAAGCGATTGCAGACAGCAGTCAGTCTTATTGCATCTGATGGCGGGATTCAGACTAAACTTTGTCATTATTTGATTCATAGCAGGCCGTGGTACTTCCTCTTCTAAGTAAGTTGTCAAGTTTTTTTGAGACAGCTCATCCATTAAAGTCGTGTGGTTGTCGAGCTTCACCTTCATGATCCCTTTACCTAACTTCTTTTATTCTTTGAGCCTTGATGGAAATTCGTGCGGGACAGTATTTCGAGCAAGAGAGATCAAGATAGACTCCCTGACCATCCAATAAAGGAGTCTCTTATCACCCCGATGAAAAAGTGGCTTTTATCCTTCACTCTACGCTAAGAAACTTAGTGCTGTCGATCGGATTATAGCTTGCAACATGCGGTTATCAGCATAAGGATAAATCATGAAAGCGACAGAATTATCTGAGTTCAAGTTCAAAGAAAGGTTATCATCGGGGAATTGCCGGCTTCCGAATCATTATGTTAACGTGTTGGGTGACGGAAGTCTTTGACCCGCCCTGGAGGAGTAGACCTCCGGGCAAACAACCCGAAGGTCTTTATAGTTGGATCTCATGCGATACCTGGGAACCCGTTCACACGTTCGTCAGAAAGAGCTGTTTCGATTCCTGGAGGGCTCTCTCAGTCTCTCTCTGCGTCGGTTTCCCTGTCCGCTCACTTTTTAAACTTCTCCTTCGCTGCAGCGACGGCGTTCTTAAGATCTGCCCATGACGTTTCCGCGCCCGCCTTCAGCGTGTCCCAGGCTTCGGTGCTCGCACCCTTCAGCTCCTGAAGTTTCTGCGTCGCGGCATCCCGCTTATCCTTAAGTTGTCTGATATGGTTTTCATACCCGGTTTTCACATCGGCCTTCGTTGTACGGGCCTTTGACTCAAACTCATCGATCTTGACGGACCACTCTTTGAGCTGCGCTGCTAACTTGTCTATATACTCTTCTCTGCTCTTCATACCGTTTCCTCCTTTTACATGTCTGCGTATTGTCAAAATGCTACGACTACATCTTCTGATTTCTCTTTTTTCCCCTGGCGGTTCTCAAGAATGAACTTGCCTCCCCGCTCGAAGATAGTTTTGTGGAGCTCGCAGATCAACATATATTAAAGAATGGCGCACAATAGCGATAGAAATCGCTCACCTCGCCTTCCTTTTCCTGATCTCTGCAAGGAGAACTTCTGGAATGGGCCGGCATCCACATTGCTTAACATGTGCCGCGTGCCAACGTAGTCTTTCTTCGAGCGAGGCCTTCTGTGGCATCTTGTTTGCCTTATGCCATTCCCTGTTCATCGTCCCCTCCGCATGTTACTCAGCAACACGGCTGACAGACCGATGATGCAAATTCCTGAAGGTAACCTGCATTTCTCAATGCCATCTGCATATCAAGCTTCCGGAAAGTTTTTATGTTCTCCGGAACTTTTTCCACACTAGGAAGGGCAACCGATGGCAACTGAGATGCAACTGCGCCGTATGGAATCTTCAGGTCGAAATTATGGCAAGACAGGCAATAGGTCCATGACGCGGTGTGACCGTGATGGCATGCCGTGCAGCTGACGTTGCCGAGATGAGATTTGTGAGGATTAATCGCGTGGTTAGACTTTTCCGCCATCGTTGCCAGAGAGCCGTGGCACTGGATGCACTGTGCATTGACAGCGGTCTCGTTATCGTCGACGACGGTCTTTTCGCCGTGGCAGGCGGCGCAGTCGATCGCTTTTGCCACATGCATACCTGCCAGAAAAGCATCGTGAGACTGCTCAGCCTTGCCTGCACCGGCGTCCGCCCAGAGCGATGATGCGCGTAGCAGAAACAGTGTGATAAGCAACCAGGTAAATTTTTTTGTCGTCTTCATCCTGCTCATCCTCTCCATCCTTCGCCAGCTCTTCACCACGATGGGCCGTGCCCGGAATGCCCCTCATTGGCCTCCGGTTTTCTCGGGATAGATCATCCTCAACGTTAGGGCAGGCCATTCATGATCCTCGGTTGAGGTGTCACGCCACAATCACCACTGCGACGTCAGTAGCTCTTGATCCAACCGCCGTCCGGTAAAAGTGTATGCCGTCTATCTTGCTCTTCGCTTTTTAGCTGCCTCTATTCTTGCATTTTCCATCATGTGCCGGGCAACCTCGTTTGAAATTTCATCTTTTAGATTGTCCAGGTCGCTATCACCCGCATCAAGTTTTTGTGAATAAACCATGTTGCCTTTTATCTTATTCCTCAGCTCTGAATGAAATTTGATGACATTCGCGCTTTTTGCTTGTATATATTTATTTCCGAACTATGCATTCATGTTCATTTTTTTGCAACCATTATGTCTTGCCTCCATTGTTCAGACCCTTCACTTTGCCGTATATTCGAAGAGCTCTTTCTTTATTTTAGCATGAGAGAAAATTATGAGAGGAGTATTTTTTAGGGCATTCCAACAAACACAGAATGTGACCAGGTACGTTCCAAAAAAGACAAGTTCCCGTAAAGATCACGACAAAATACAACCGATTCAGTACGTTATACAGAGACTGCAGCGGTCAAGCACGATAAACGCAGGTGTCGGCAGACTCAGCAGGCTTTCTCAAACCGAAGCTGTGAGATGAGTATGGTTCGTAGAGATGGGTCGATGTTCGGGTCAATAGTGTTCGTTTCTTTTTTGCATGTCTGGTTTGCCGCGCGCAGGCTTGTCGGAAAGTCACAACACTTTCAAAAATGATATAATATTTCAGTGTATCTATAACTAATACTACCTGAAAGATGTGTTTGAAAATCATAAAGCATAATTAATCAACAGGGGAAAATTTATTAGCCGGCAAATGATGCATATGGGATTTGCCTCAATGATTCGGGTTTGGTCTATCGGGATCGGAACAGCAGAATATCATATATTTGCGAAGCTTTCTGAGATAGATGCCCTTCTCATTGCTTCAATGATTTTGACTGAAATGAGCAGATCGATATTCTCGAAACGGACAGTTCTAAGTTGTTTATTGCCTTTTCTGCACTCTTCATTTGCGTTGCTTTCCCTACTTTTAATTTATGCGGCACTTTTGCGCCACTATCCATAGGTTTCTTCATAGATTCCGTTTTAATAGGGATAGTGATACGGATGATTAATAATCAACTCCTTCCTGCACTATTGCCTTAAAATTTTTCGCTGAACATAATATTACATTTGTACTGATATTCTTCAGCTATTAGGCGGAAAGGTGTTCTGTAAAAAGCAAAAAAACGATCACCGAAGCACACAGGCACTATGCTCCAATGAATATCAACGGCCGCGCTCAAGCCACGTGGATAGCCATGGCTCGCAGTCATACACAAAGCTCAGCCTGCACATGGTTCAGGTAACCCTACGCACACCAAAAAGGCTTACTATCTTCAGAGGAAGTCGCCGAATAAGAACGATGAGAAAGATCCGACGTGTTATCGCCGACAGTATAGCGCCTGGCGACGTCTTTCATCAATCAGGACTGTCGGGCCTTAAGAAATAAGAGGGATAAACAAACAATGACAAAAGGCAAGAGGGAGGCACTCGACATACGGTTGCCTGTTTTTCAGGGGATCTTTCCCATAAAAGGATCCCGGATGCTGACAGATATCATAGCCGGCCTCACGCTGGCGGCGCTCGCTATTCCTGAGGTGATGGGCTATACAAAAATCTCCGGTACGCCGGTAATCACGGGCCTCTATACCATCCTCATTCCCATGACCCTATTCGCACTTTTCGGCTCATCGCGGCACCTCGTCGTCGGTGCCGACTCTGCCACTGCGGCCATTCTCTCAGGCGCTCTCGCCGGGATTGCCGTGTCCGGATCGGCCGAATGGCTTGCACTGGCAGAAGTCCTTGCGTTCCTGTCGGCTGGTTTCCTGATCATCGCCCGTATTATTCGCCTGGGATTCCTTGCGGATTTTCTGTCTCGAACGGTGCTCATAGGGTTCCTGTCAGGCGTAGGTGTCCAAGTTTCTCTCGGCGAAATCTCGAGTATGTTAGGGCTACCTGGAGGAGGGCATGACCCATTCCACAAGATCATCAACGATCTACACCAGGTCGAACAGACGAGTTTCTATTCCCTGGGTGTCTCCGTGGCTGTGCTGGCGATCATCATCGGAGCGAAAAAGATTTCGAAAAAGATCCCTGGCGCGCTCATAGCTGTGACAGCTGCCATTGTAGCCAACTCGGTGTTCAATTTTGAAGCTCATGGCGCACATGTTCTTGGCGCGGTTCCGAGCGGCCTGCCGGAGATCGGCCTGCCGGACGTCCATTGGGATAACGGCCTTATCCTGAAATTGCTTCCCACCGCTTTCGCAATGTTCGTGGTGATCCTGGCCCAGAGCGCAGCGACGTCCCGCGTCTATGCGACCCGCTACAGCGAGCGCTTCAGCGAAAATGTGGATCTGGTAGGCCTTGGCCTTGCCAATATCGGAGCCGCGTTGAGCGGGACGTTTGTGGTGAACGGAAGTCCGACCAAGACTCAGATGGTCGATAGTGCGGGTGGTCGCAGTCAGCTCGCGCAGATTACCACAAGCGTCATTGTCTTGTTGGTATTGCTGTTTCTGACGGGTCCACTGGCCAGCATGCCAATTGCCGCCCTCTCAGCGGTAGTCTTCCTGATCGGTGTTGAACTGATCGATGTCAACGGGATGCGAAAGATCTGGGTACAACGCCGGCCTGAATTCTGGGTGGCGTTGATCACGGCCATCGCGGTGGTCTGCGTCGGCGTCGAGCAGGGCATTCTCCTTGCGATGGTACTATCACTCATCGAGCACGTGAGGCGAAGCTACCGATGTAAGAACGCTGTGCTCGCACCTGACGAGATAGGTGGCTGGCGGTCATTGCCGGTGAGCACTCCCGAACAAATACGGCCCGGCCTGCTGGTATATCGCTTCAGTCACACGATGTACTATGCAAACGCCGAACAGCTTTCAAGGGAGGTCATCGAACTCGCAAACGGGGCACAGCCCCCTCTGGTCTGGCTCTGTATCGAGGCGTCAGCGATTGCGGATGTAGATTTCACTGCGGCATCCACCCTTCGCGATATCCACAGCACGCTGAAGAAGCAGGGGATCCGGATCGTGTTTTCCGAAATGATCGACCTCGTCAAGGCTGAGTTGGACAAGTATGAGCTTACCAAGCTGTTTGGGAAAGACGCCTTCTACGAGACCATCAATGCAGTAGTAAGCGCATATGACAAGAGGTTGGTGAACAACGAAGAAAGAAAATGAACACGTCAGTCCAAATGTTCCCTAAATAATGAGAACGAGTTTATCTATCGATACACTTAGGGCCCGTCACGTAAAGTCAGGTCACTATCCCCTCTCCCACCGTCCAAATAATGCAAAGGTTTATATCCTGTAACCATGTTTATTACGCTTAAGGACCCAAACAGGCAGTTAGAAAAGTTAGAAAAAGAGGGCTACAGGTTACACTGTAATACCTTAAAAGGCTTGGTAGCGGGGACAGGATTTAAACCGGCGACCTTCGGGTTATGAACCCTCTAACGATCGGCCAGTACCAGTCGCACATTTATGGCTCATGAGCAAAGCAATTAATCCTGCCCATCCAGGAGAAACCTTGAAAAAGGATTTTTTATTTAGCTGGGCTCTTCACTCGGACTAAAAGCATCCTATCCCCTCCCGCTTCTGAAAGGACGCAGTTTTAAAGATACCTCAGGGGTGACTCCCGTTTATATACTAGGTGCACATAACAAGGGGGAAGGAATCCTATCGGTCCCCTTGTGTTATTTCCCGTCAACAAGACCACTCTCTCCTCTACCATACAATTCTGCATAATCACAGCATTCAGGTTCCCAGCCGGAGATTCTGGATGGGAACCGAGAAGTACCGTGCCAGCATCAGTTCAGCGTAAGCGTCGTGGTGCCGCTCACGCCACCTCTCATACGTGCCGTTATGGTAACAGTGCCTGCACTCAAACCTTCCACCTGCCCCTTTCTATCTCTAAAATAACCGTTGAACGCCGCGATAGAACGATTTGAAGAAGTCCAGGCCAGGCTCCAGGAATTGGTCAGATTCTGCGTTACGCCGCCGAAATAGTACGCGGTTGCTGTGAGTTGCAGCGTCTGCCTGACTTGAATACTTGGGTTGACCGGCGTTATTACGATACTCTGCAGCGTGGCCGATGGTACGGTGAGCTGGGTCTTCCGGTCACGATTCCCCCGGCTTTAGCAAAGTGGCGCTAATGCTTGTCGCATCGGTGCAAATGGGCGTCACTAGGCCATTGGATTGGAGTGGAAGGCTTTCCTGATTTCAGCAATCCTCTTGTTTGAAGACTTCCAGGTCACCTGGGTGGTCAGGTCCTTAGGGGAGGAATCCGAAAAGGTTCCCATCGCCGTGAATTGCTGGGTCGCCCCGATGGAAATCGTAGCATTGCTGGGCGTGATCGTGATGGTTTTCAGGGTAACAGTTGCTACGGTGAGAGTCACCGAAACGGAATTGGTAACAGTCCCCGATACCGCCGTTATGACAGTCGTCCCGGCTCCGACCGATGTCGCCAGCCCGTTGGTGACTCCCGCATTACTGATGGTCGCAACGGCGCCGTTTGATGAATTCCAAGTCACGAGCGCGGTAAGGTTCTGGGTCGTGCTGTCAGAATAGGTACCGGTCGCGGTAAACTGCAGCGAAGTTCCCAGGGCGATCTGGGAAGACGCGGGCCGTTATGACGATGGATGACAGCGTTGCCGAAGTTACGGTGAGAGTCGAAGTTCCCGAAATGCTTCCGAGCGATGCCGTGATTGTCGTCGAACCGAGTACAACGGGGGTAGCCAGGCCGTTGGAACCCGCAGCGTTGCTAATGGCTGCAACATCTGTATTCGATGAGCTCCAGACCACCCCTCTCGTCAGGTCCTGCACGGAACCACCAGAATAATTGCCGCTCGCTGTAAACTGCTGGGGTAGTCCCATCGGGATGATCGAGTTGAACGGCACGACATCAATCGACTGCAGCGTTACCGTTGGCGCGTCAGCCGTAAGCGTGGTGCTGCCCGAAAAGCCACCCAGGGTAGCGGTGATCGTGGCTGTTCCCGCTCCTATAGAGGTCGCCAGTACACTGGAATACCATTAAATATTGTATATAACATAATAAAAGTTTATTAATAATTTTTTGCTGTATGCATTTCATACTGTTTTACTGTTTCTGGCAGTATTCCGTTAGAAATCTATTAGAAACTCAATCGCCTCAATAATCAATTACTATTACAAATACTTATCCTTTTCGCATGTACACGCGGAAGTGGCTTTGTGGCGGTCCCGCAAAGAAGGATGCCCAACGTTTTCTTATCGAAAAGCTTGATGCGTTAAACAACGGCACATACCGCGAATCTTCCGTCATCCCCTTTGATCCGTTCGGGGATAAATGATAAATGGATGAAGAATTATGCCGAGAAGAACGTACGATCCAATACTCGCGCCCCAGTATAAAGACATCATCAATCTTCTATTAAAACCTGCATTTGGACTTTGTAAAGTGAAACAAATCACGACAGGCATGCTACAGGAGGTTAGTACAGACAGGCTTAATTAAGTATTGAACGAAACCAAGTGGGCTAAGTACAGCCTCATTTCGATACCATTCAAGAATGCCGTGTTGAACAATGTACCTTGATACCACGTCAGCTCGCTGCGGGGTGTTCACTTAACTTTGATATAATTCGCGATATAATGATTCTGAAGGATTTTGCTTAATTTAACCGCACATTGAAATTACGATCAGTTTTCGCTACAGAAAGAGGCGTTTCATGAAAATCAGTATTATATCCGATACCCACTTTGGCCATGAGACCTGTACCCTTGTTCAGAAACAAGGTGATAGTATCGTCATGGGACCGAAGTATGACGCTTTTCTAAAAGCCGTAGGTACGGGAAACGATTACCTTGTTATGGTCGGGGACGTACTCGATTATTCCAGAGCGAGTTATGAACACGCCTATCAGTATGCCCAGGTATTCTTTCAACAGATACAACGAGATGGGATTGCGCATCAAATAATCTATATCGCGGGAAATCACGACGCAGATATCTGGCATATCGTTCAGCAACAACGCGCCGTGATTAACAGACTGCTCCATGGGAAACTTCCGGTACCATTCGAGCACTCCGTGGCCGGAATCATCGACGACCGACAGGGCAGTCCCCACCGGGGTTTTACTCTAAGCAGCGGTTCTGCAAAAACATCGGAACTAAAGTACGGCGGTATGTTCCTTGACTCTATAACCGGCACCACGAGTCCGACGGTATTCAATTTTGTCTTTCCGAGCCTCTATATCGTAACTGATGAGGAAAGCATCATCGTAACGCACGGGCACTATCTTGAACCTTATTGGTCTATTCTCGGAGAACTGTTAATGAAGATCGTATCAGATGACTTGAATGTCAAAGAAATCGACTCTGAAACGATGGTGGAACTGAACTTCCCCTTCAATCAGCTCGGATGCACGGGCATAGGACATACGGGAGTGTTGGCCAGTCTAGCACGCCAGATCGAACGGCAAATAAACGATCGGGACCTGGCGCATATTCAGAAATACCTGGATCGCTCGATCACAGTAATAGATAATGCCGCGAATTTAGGGTGGGTCAAAAAGGTGATCGCACATTACGCTATGCATAAAATGGAAGAACACATCCTGGACGCTCTTAAGAATTCACAGAAGTCCCACTATGGCACGGACTTTCTTTCCAAACAAGAAGTACAGGATAGATTCCGACGGTTCTATAGTGCTTGTCTGCTTGAAATTAAAGCACTAAATGATGCGATGAATCTCGGCATGCCGAAGCCGCGGAAATTCGTTTTTGGCCATACTCACCGACCGATTGCGTGGAACGACCCTCAGCCACCCACTTTGGAAACAGCGTCTAAAGCTGCCCCACAAGCCGTGACGCTGTACAACACCGGCGGCTGGCTCGAGGATGAGGGGAAGTTTTGCGGCGCTGAAGTGTTCATCCATGAAACAGAACGCGGGTTCTCGTCGGTTTCCATCCGATAAACAAGGATATAATAATAAGTGAAACAAAGAGGAAAATTCGATAGTCGTATTGATGTTATTTTCAGAAGGGAATCTTGATTTTTTATGTCAGGTATTGGTACATATTGAGCCCTGCGATGGTCTTTGCGATGGATGTCAGCTGGATTGTTAGGCCTTACCGCACTTATTGTCTGTGTTCAAGGCGGGACACTAGGTCCTGCAATGAAATAAAGGAGGAAACTTCCAGAAAAAACTTGACATCCTTTTCGTCGTCTGATATAAGTCGCCAAGAGTCGTCATGTTGAATTATATCGCAATAATGATTCAAAAAGTCAGGAGGTGATGTCAATGGACGGTGGCCCAAGTAGCCTACATACCATGTGCGAGATAACTATCTCGATGCTGTCGGCAATAACGAAAAGAATGGGCCGTCCGTTGCTCGCCTCTCTCATGCCTCTCTCCTCCTAGTCCTAGCGGCCGTTCTCTTCTTTCCATTATTTCCGATAGTGCTTCCTGTGCCATGCAGAATACTCATAAGCGCATGGTCCGTGAATGTTTATTGTTCACGGTGCACTCAGACAGCGGAGGTACGGATAATGGACTTCATCAAAATCATTTTGTTTTCTCGGCAACTTCTGAAAAAAAGAGCGTATTTTGCTGTAACATTGCTCATCGTGGCAGCCTGTGACACAGCGTCAGCTGAAACTGCGGCTGAACCTTCCTGGGCGCCCCAATTACTGGGGTTGCAAGCAACGATAATCTATCAGAACATGCCGCCGTTTCCAAGCCCCTATGAAGGACCGCACAGCCTGACGTTTGAACACGGCGAAGGACAGGGGCATACCGAAACGTATGGCGTCTACCTGGGCTCCCAGGTAGCCCCGACGCTCCAGGCCTACCTTGATATTGAACAGGCCCGCGGTAATGGGATCAGCAACGCCCTTGGGTTGGGCGGCATCACGGACGGTGATGTGATCAGGCAGGGTTCGGTTGATTTGGGACAGAACCCGTATATCGCGCGATTCTTCTTTCGCTACCTCGTTCCCTTGTCGCAGGGAAAAGATCCTGTAGCCACCCGGGGCATGGATCAGCTCCCCGGAAATGAGCCCGGGAGGAGGGTGGAGATGAAGATCGGGTTAATAGCTGCAACGGATGATTTCGATCTCAACCGCTACGCCAACAATACGCGGACCCAATTTATGAACTGGGGGCTCATCAACAACACCGCGTGGGATTTTGCCGCAGACACCCGTGGGTATAGCTACGGTTTCGTTGTTGCTTTAGTCGAGCCGTCCTGGAGATTGGCGTTCGGCAGCTACCAAATGCCGACCATGGCCAACGGCAATACCTTTGATGGCCATATCGGACAGGCTCGTGGCGATAACCTGGAACTCACGCTCAGGCCGAATCAGCAGGGCACGGTCCTTCGTTTTCTCGCCTACCGTAATCTTGCACGCATGGGAGATTATGCGGAAGCGATTGCGATAGGCGACGCAAGTTCTAGAACGCCGGACATTGCCGGGGATGACCGCCTCGGACGTTCAAAATACGGTTTTGGCATAAATCTAGAGCAGCCGCTCGCAGATGACGGCGAAACGGGGTTTTTTGCGAGGCTCGGCTGGAACGACGGCCATACGGAAGATTTTGCATTTACGGAAGTTGACCGGCACGTGAGCGCCGGCGTACAGGTGAGCGGTCTGCATTGGAGCCGGACGGACGACCGTTTAGGAGTCGCGTATGTATGGCACGGGATATCACCGGAGCATCGCGATTATCTGGCTGCAGGCGGCACTGGATTTATGCTCGGTGACGGCAAGCTCAACTATGGATTAGAACAGATCCTTGAAACTTATTACCGCGTTCAGCTTGGTCGATACGCACAGCTAACCCCTGATTTTCAATACATACAGAATCCCGGCTATAACCGAGACCGAGGGCCCGTTGAAGTATATTCTCTGCGCGTTCGCCTTAGCTATTAAATTATCGGGAAGGAGGATATTCAGTGAATATTTTTGCACGGCTTTATTACCGATACCGTAGGATGTCTAAGGCGATGCGGCTTTTTTTGCTTACCGCGGGCCCCGGAATTATCGTGATGGTTGCTGATAACGATGCCGGAGGGATCACGACTTACACTGCGACCGGCGCCAAATACGGGATGCACCTTTTGTGGTTTCTGATTCTTCTGGGTCCTGTGGCTTATTATGTTCAGGAGATGACCGTACGCCTGGGCGCGGTCACCAAACGAGGACACGCAGAGGCCATCTTCTCGGCTTTCGGCCGTGTTTGGGGTTGGTTTTCTTTGCTGGACCTGGTTATGACCGACTGGCTGACTATGATCACCGAGTTCATCGGTATGACCGCGGCTTTGAGCATCTTCCACATTCCCCCTGTTATAACGGTCGTGATCTGCTGGATTATCATGGGTGCCATGATCTCTACTGGTCGATACTGGACCTGGGAGAAAATCGCACTTTTATTCTGCGGTATCAATCTTATCTACATTCCGGCGGCGTTCATGGTGCACCCTTCGGTGAAGGACATTGCCTTTAACAGCACGGTTCCGCATTTTCCGCCGGGCGGCTTTACGAACGAGCTGTTCTTCCTCCTAATGGCCAATATCGGGACGACTATCGCACCGTGGATGCTGTTCTTCCAGCAGAGCTCGGTCGTGGACAAGGGTCTTCATGAGAAGGACATCAAGTTCGGGAAGATCGACACGGCGATTGGCGCGGTTCTGACAGTCGTTGTAGCGATGGTTTTAATAATCGTTTGCGGTATACTGCTTAATGGCGTGCCGGTGGATGATGCCGCGGTAGCGGCCAGACAGATCATGCCCCAAAGCAGCATCATCGGCACATTGATAGCAATAGGTCTTTTTGATGCAGGGCTGCTCGGCGCGATCTGCATTTCGCTTGCCAGTTCGTGGGCTTTTGGGGAAGTCTTCGGTTGGGCCCACTCGCTGAACGATAACGTCAGGGAAGCGCCATGGTTTTATGCCTATTATATCTTTGACCTGCTGCTTGCCGGAACTGTCGTGCTCATTCCGGGCGCGCCTCTCGTCCTGATCACGCTCTTTGTCCAGGTGATAGCGACAACCTTGCTGCCTGCCGCGTTAGTCTTTCTGATTCTGCTTCTGAACGACAAAAAGACGATGGGTGAGTATGTCAATACGCGGTGGCAGAACATCATTAATATCAGCATTGTCGCCATGGTTATTGCGCTTTCCACGATGTATGGCCTCAGCACCCTCTTTCCAGGTATGTTTAATTAGTCAAGGAGATTAGTCATGATAAAGAATTTTTTCAATCACAGTTATGCGAAAATCCGCGAAATTAATAAAAAATACGAGACTCCCAGCATCGAGATGTCCAAGTGGGTAAAGTTCTCACTGTTGTTATTACGCCTCTATCTTTTTACTCTGATAGGCTTAATGCTATACAAATTCATTTCATTGCTAAAATAACGGGAGGGCCCCATGAACACCCCGATCGGAAAGAAGCCAGAAAACATCGAAGCCGCGTATTACCTGAGCGATCTTATCGGTACCAAAGTTCTTAATGGCGATAAGAAAATAGGAAAACTCCGGGATATCGTCATTATTGAACAGGGAAAGCTCCCTGTCGTGACTCATTTTATGGTTCAACGGCCCTTTGGCCGTAAATCGCTCATGGTTCCCTGGGAGCGTGTGGTGGCTGTTAACGCAAGGCGGATCATGGTCGATCTCGAGGTCATAGAGCCTTTTGAGGGAGAACCTACGGAATCGCAGGTACTTTTGAACGATCATATCGTGGACAAAAAGGTTCTTGATATGGACGACAACGAGGTCGATGTAGTATATGACATCAAACTGGCATTACGTAATCGAGTGATGTATGTAACTGATGTTGACTTCAGCAAACACGCTCTGTTTAAGAGGCTTGGCCTCAAACCGCTCATGAAACTGTTGTTTGGCGATTCCGACTTCATCAAAAAGGATACGCTCTCCTGGTCCTATGTCCAGCCGTTGCCAAAGCATATCGGCAGCTTTAATGGCGATGTGAAACTCACGGTCCTGAAGGAGAAGCTTCTGGAGATTCCCCCGGTCGATCTCGCGGACATCCTGGAGGAACTGAGCGGAGAGCAACGGCTTGCCATCTTTAATCAACTGGAAACCGAGCATGCGTCGGATACTCTGGAAGAAATCGAACCGCGGGTTCAGCGCCAGATCATCTCTTCTATCAAAAGGGATCGGGCTGCGGAACTGATTAATGCCATGACCCCTGCACAGGCGGCTGATATTATAGCCATCCTTCCCGGTTCAGAAGCCGACGAAATTCTTAAGCTGATAGATAAGGAAAATGCCGAAAAGATTCACTACATGCTGGACAAGCAGGACGAGAAGATCATAAACTTCACGACGTCGCATTTTATCAAGCTTCCGCCCCATACGCGAGTGAGCCGGGTTCTCGAACAGTTTCGCGAGATCGCGCGGGACATGGACGAGATCATGTACCTTTACATTGTCGATGAAAAAAACACTTTGCTGGGCGTGGTAGATATCAAAGAAGTGTTAAAGGCCAATGGTGACGATACACTGGCCGATATCATGACGACGAACGTCATCGACTTGAATCCGGAAAATACACTCCTTGAAGCCGCCGAAATGTTCTCAAGATACAGCTTCCGGGCTATTCCCGTGACTGATGAGAATAAGATCATTCTGGGTCTGATCCCTTATCGCGACATTATGAACCTGAAGCATCGATTCATTTGACATCCTCCCCGGCCTGAAGGAGCCAAGGATTCCCGAATCAGGCCCTACTACTGAGAACCACTGTTGATTCTGTTTTCGGATGCGGCAGAGCGCCCATATACAATGGGCTCAACTAGAGCGGCGCAAACCTCGGTGTATTTCCTGATTAGCGGTCCATTGACTACGGTATGCAGAAGTGGTAACGTATTCAGGATTTTGATTCTTGATATCACTCCCTTACGCCGGCAGTGGAAAGTCACCTGCTGCGCCGGACAGTCGTGAGGTGACGTTGCATGCTAGTTAGCCTTTCTGTTATTTAGCAGGCCAGTGAGAACCGTCTCAGCGAGCTAAGCGAAATAATCTCGGCTTTAAAGAAATCACATGTGTCATATTGCCACCTCGCAAAGGACGCTCCCTCGCAATGACAATTTGAGGGTTTAACAGTGACACCACTTCTGGCCTACTAGTTTATCGTCATCGGTATAGGATTGTTCATATGAGCGTGCGTTGTTTGATCATAGAGGACGAAGCGGATACTGCTCGCTTTATCTGCAATGGCCTCAAGGAAGCGGGTTATACCGTAACGTGGTGCAGGAAAAGCGTGGAGGGACTCGATATTGCCACCAGTGAACAATGGGACATCATCATCCTCGACCGAATGCTGCCGGGAAACATAGATGGACTTTCGATTGTCAAAACCCTGAGGGAACTCGGTAAAACGACCCCTGTTCTGATCCTAAGCGCCTTGGCAAGTCTGGACGAACGTGTGCGCGGGCTGCACGAGGGCGGCGATGATTATCTCACCAAGCCCTTTGCCTTTGCCGAATTGTTCGCACGGGTAGAGGCGCTTACTCGCAGAGCCAAGCTGTCGGAGGACGTTGGAGAGTTGCGGATCGCCGATCTTACACTCGATCTGCGGGCGCGCAAAGTTGAGCGCGGGGGGAAGCCGATCCCCCTCCAACCCCGTGAATTTCGGTTGCTCGAATACCTGGTTAGGCACCAGGATCAAATTGTCACGCGCACGATGCTGTTGGAGTCTGTCTGGGAATATCGCTTCGATCCCCAGACGAATGTGATCGATGTCCAGATCAGCCGCCTGCGCAGCAAGATTGATAAGGGTTTCTCGCCTCCACTTCTGCACACGGTACGTGGTGCTGGCTATATGGTGAGTGACCATGACTAAGCTCTGGAGGTCGGTCGCATTTCGCCTGGCGCTCTTTTGCGGTGTGCTCGTCATCGGTTCAACTGCTGTTTTTTCCGCTATTTTTTACTTCGGGACCATCAGAAAGCTGGACCAGCAGGTCAACCAGAAAATAGCGTCCATCACAGAACGGCTTGCAACGAATTTCGAAGCCAGGGGATTTGAGTCGCTGCAGCGGGAAATACAAAGTCTCCTTACCGACAAGTTCGATGTCGATACAGAGATTTATTTCCTCGTCGGACCCGATGGACAACAAGTCGTCGGCAATCTGTCGGACTGGAAAGAGACTGCAGCACCGTTTGATGAACCGATCAATCGGGAAGTCATTCGCGACGGACTCCCTTCGTCGGCCCGGCTGGTGCTGCACAAACTGCCGAATGGCGCCGTCCTTATCGTCGGTCGCGACATGAAGGATCTGAACGGTATCGCGACGCTAATATGGCACACCATTGGTTTCGGCAGCGTCTCTGCCTTGGTGTTGGCCATTGGCGGCACAATCCTCTTTCGTTATCTGCTGGAACGCCGCGTCGGTGCGATCCGTCAAACAGTCGAGGAAATCGAGGCAGGGAATCTGGCTAAACGAATACCTGTTTCCGGCGTCGAGGATGAATTTGCCCGCCTGAGCGACGACATGAACCGTATGCTCGATAGAATCGAGCACTTGATGGATGGTGTTAGGCACGTTTCCAACACGATTGCGCACAACGTGCGAACTCCTCTTGGCCAAATCCGCGGGCACCTCGACGAGTCGCTTCGTGCAGGTGCCAATGCATCACGGCTTGCCGAGGCAGCTGAATTCTCTATAGCGCAAGTTGATGGCTTGACAAGTGTTCTTGACAAGCTTCTTCAGATCGCTGAATCTGAATCCGGCACACGGCGCCAGCCCTTCAAACCCGTGATCTTGCGCGAGGTGGTCACCACGGTCGTCGAACTCTATGATGCCATAGCAGAGGCGCAAGGCATCGTTCTGACTACAAACATCGAAGGCGACCCGAAGACAATCGGAGACAAGGACCTTCTGGTGAGCGCGCTTGCCAACCTACTCGATAATGCGCTCAAATACGGGGGACGTTCTGTGACAGTCTGTGTGCGCGAAACACCGGAGGCGGGAACTGTTTCACTCGTGGTTCAGGACGACGGGCCTGGGATTCCGCCTGAGGAGCAGCCCAAGGTGATCCAGCGCTTCTACCGTCTTGATCAGAGAGTACCCGGCACGGGCCTCGGTCTTTCGATCGTGGCCGCCATTGCTCATCTTCATGAAGCTGCGCTCCACCTGGAGGATGCCGGTCCGGGACTTCTGGCCCGCATTGTCCTGCCCCTCTGCGTCTCAATCTGATTCTACAAGCGAACTTATTCTGTCCAGTCCACGGCCTTCATCCGTAATTCAGCCGCTTCTCAAACCTTTTCTCAACCTTTCCAAATGGTAATCTAACGGAAATAGTCCTGTAATGTTCTGGCTGGTATTATAACATCAGGTTTGTGTTACGCGTTAAAATCAAGATGAGATAGCATTTTTACGGGGCCAAAGGCAATAAATTCGGACTTCCTGACGTCGCGATGCCAGGAGATGTGAATTTCTTAACCGGCCAGAGAAGCTAAGTCTATGAGCATGCATTGTTTGATTATAGAAAATGAAGCGGATACCGAACGTTTTATACGCACCGGTCTCAGGGAAGTTGGTTATATAGTTACTTCGTGCAGGGAAAGTGCGGAAGGTTTGCATTATGCCACCTCCAGACAATGGGATATAATAATTCTTGACAGAATGTTGCCGGGCAACGTCGACGGCATGTTTATCGTCAAGACGTTGAGAGCATTGGGAAAAACTACTCCGGTTCTGATTCTATGCTCCCTCACAAGTTGGGACGAGCGTGTCCGCAGCCTGCGTGAGGGCGGCAATGATTACCTCACCAAGCCATTCCCCTTCTCTGAATTGTTGGCACGAGTGGATGGCTTGACTCGGCGGTCCAAGCTCTTGGAGGACGTGGGAGAGCTGAGGGTGGCAGATCTCAAACTGGACTTGCGGACGCGCAGGGTAGAGCGCAAAGGTAAACCGATCTTCCTGCAGCCCCGCGAATTTCGCTTGCTCGAATATCTGGTCATGCATGAGGATCAAATCGTCACGCGGACGATGCTGCTGGAATCAGTCTGGGACTATCATTTTATCGATCGGCCTAACGTCATTGATGTCCAGATTAGCCGTCTGAGGAGCAAAATTGACAAGGGTTTCTCTCCGCCGCTTGTGCACACGATACGCGGCGCGGGCTATATGGTAAGCGAGGATTGCTAGCAATTGAATCAAACATTCGGACGACATCCTTGCATGAGCTTAAATGAATTAAAACTCTGGAAAGTCAGTTAGTTCTCTAACGAGGTAGATCCATGCGATTCAAGGGAAGTAATCTATTGGGCTTGGGTGCAGTGATATTACTCGCCTTCCTGACCGGCGTATATTTCGCTAAAAGTTCTGATATGCCACTGAAATCAGGGTTTGGCTCCGGGCAGGAAAATGTTGCAGAAGGACAGACGCCATCTGATCTGTCTTCGAGCCGCGAATCAGACGAACCTCTCGCTTCCCAAAGCTTAACATTGGGAGAGACACAGCTCAAATCCATCAAGGTCGCACCGGTCGGAAAGCATCCCTTCGCGGTTGAGCGGGAAGCGGTTGGAAGCATCGATTTCGATGAAGATCTTTCGGTTGTCCAGGCTGAATCCGCCTTGATCGGCGCTGCGGCGACCTTCGAAGTGACCAGCAAGGAACTTGCGCGCGCCAAGGCCCTTTACGCGACCAATGTTGGCGTGTCGCAAAAGGAGCTGGATCAGGCCATTTCCGATAAGCAAACCGCCGAGGGCGCCTTCAAAGCCGCACACGATGCAGTCCGCGTCCTTGGCAAGACGGAGACCGAAATTGATCACATGATCGCATCGGGCAAGATTGAACCTGCCCTGGTCAGCCGGGTAGCCGTTGCGTATGTCTCCGAAAGCGATACGCCGCTTCTTCATGTAGGGCAGCCGGTTACCGTCAAGGTCATGGCCTATCCTGACCGCGTGTTTGAAGGTAAAGTCACGAAGATATACGCGGTCGTTGAACCGGATACCCATAGAACCAAGATCCGCGCCAAAATTGCTGATCGCAAGAATGAGCTGCGTCCCGGAATGCTGATCAGTGTCATGATTCGAATTCAAGAACCCGTGGAAGCCAACGCGATACCGGTCACTGGCGTGGTCCGCGAAGGCGATGGTACGATGACGGTATGGTTCACTACCGACCGCCATCGCTTCATACGAAAACCGGTCAAGCTCGGTCTGCAAAAAGACGGCTGGTATCAGATAGTCGAAGGTCTGCAGCCAGGCGAACTGGTCGTTACTGAAGGCGGCATATTCCTCAGCAACATGTTGGAAGCGCCGCCAACTGATTAGCCATGTTTAAGTCTCTCATAGCATTTTGCCTGAGCCGCCGAGCGATTGTGGTTGCCGCGCTGATACTATTTGCCGGCGCTGCGTTTCTCGCGTATCAAAAGCTCAACATCGAGGCCTATCCGAATCCAGCACCGGTCATCCTGGAGATTACCGCGCAGGCGCCAGGCCTGTCTGCCGAGGAGATGGAGAAGTACTACTCGCGCCCAATCGAAATCGGGCTCTACACGACTCCCGGCATTGCTGTCATCCGCTCCACTTCGTTTTACGGCCTGTCTTTTGTCCGTGTCGTTTTTCACTATGGGGTGGATTATCACTTCGCTTACAGCCAGGCGGCCATCGCGCTGCAACAAAATGTCAGTCTTCCGGGCAATCTGGTGCCCACCATTCAACAGAACAGCGGGACCGGGGAAATCTTTCGTTACCAGGTGGTGGGCCCGAAGCATTTCGGAATAGCCAACCTCCGCACCATTCAGGACTGGATCGTAGCGCGCCGGTTATTGACCATTCCCGGCATCGTTGCGGTCAACAGTTGGGGCGGTCCAACAAAGCAATTCGAGGTAGAAGCTGATCCCCGCAAATTGGAGGCGTACAACGTCACGGTGCCCCAAATCCTGACCGCGCTGGGCAACGCTAACATCAATGTGGGCGGAAGAGAAATCCGCATCGGCCAGCAATCAATCAACATCCGTGGCGTCGGCCTGATTGACGACGGTGGCAATGATGATTTGACCCAAGGCTTCAAGGTTGGTGACATTGAAAACGTTGTCCTGACTCAGTCGAACGGGGTTCCTGTACAGGTAAAGGATGTTGCGAAGGTGCACGTAGGCAATAGGCCGAGGCTTGGAATCTGGGGCCACGACCTGGAGGACGACGGGGTGGCGGCGATTGTTGTCATGAGCCGCGTCGAACGCGCTCATGACATGCTGCCTAAGGTCAGAGCTGAAATTGACACGATGAATCACGATGGAAGCCTGCCGCCGGGAGTCAAGCTTGTCCCCTTTTATGATCGAGGATCGCTGATCAACGTCACGACCCGCACCGTGTTGCACAACCTCATCTTCGGATGCCTTCTTGTCCTCTTCATTCAATGGATTTTCCTCGGCAATTTCCGCAGCGCGATCATCGTCGGACTGAACATCCCCTTTGCGCTTTTTTTCGCAATCATTCTCCTCGTGATTCAAGGCGAAAGCGCGAACCTGCTTTCGGTCGGTGCCATTGATTTCGGCATCATCGTGGATTCAGCGGTGATACTTGTCGAGAATATCTTCCGCACTTCCCAAGGGCGCCCGGAGGAAAGACAGGGTATGCTCCAAAATCTTGCCGAAGGCTTTTGGGGGCCGGACCCGACGAAAATCTCACTGCATACGACTTCGGCCCACGCATGGACAGATCGCTTGCGGCTTATTCTGGTCAGCGCGATACAAGTGGACAAGGCGGTTTTTTTCTCAACCTTGATCACCGTGGCAGCCTTCGTACCGCTTTTTACGATGCAGGGAGTCGAGGGAGCGATATTCGGCCCCATGGCGCGCACCTACGGGTACGCATTGGCGGGCGCCTTGATCGCAACGTTCACCGTCACGCCTGTCCTTGCGTCCTTGCTGCTCCCCGAGCGTGTGAAGGAAACCGAGACCATCTTCGTCCGCGCGCTACACCGCCTGTATGACCCGGCGCTGCGTTTCGCCCTCGCCCACCGCGCGATCATGGTGATGATTGGAATTGCTTTTATCGCCGTGGCCGGATTTCTGATACCGCGTCTCGGAAGCGAATTCCTGCCTCACCTCGAAGAAGGCAATTTTTGGATACGCGCTTCCATGCCGATGACACTTTCGCTGGAAGACGGCGAGGCAGCGACAAAAAAAATGCGGGCGGTTCTCCTGAGATTTCCAGAGGTCACTACCGTGACGTCTCAACACGGCCGGCCGGATGACGGCAGCGACGCGGCACCATTTTCCAACGTCGAGCTGTTCGCGGTACTCAAGCCGCCCGACCAATGGCGCACTGGCATGAACAAGGAAAAACTGACCGAACAGATCAACGCGGATCTTGAGCACGAGCTGCCCGGGGTCTTCTTCAACTTCTCTCAGTATATCCAGGATAACGTCGAGGAGGCCATTTCAGGCGTTAAAGCCGACAATTCTGTCAAGATCGTAGGCCCCAATCTCGAAACATTGACCAACCTGGCCGAGCAGGTAAGGGACCAGATGAGCAAGGTACGCGGTATTGCCGACCTCGGTATTTTCCCTGTCCTCGGTCAGCCGAATCTGAACATCAAGGTAGACCGCGCCAAAGCCGCGAGGTATGGCCTGAATACCGGTGACATCAACACGGTCATTCAAGCAGCGCTGGGCGGTACGGTAGCGACATCGGTATTGGAGGGGGACCGCCAGTTCGACCTGGTTGTCCGCTACCCTCCCGCATACCGTGACAGCATAGAGAGAATCCGCAACGTGAAGGTGGCCTATCAAACAGGGAGCGGCGCCAATGCTTACCTTCCCTTGCGTGAACTGGCAACGATCACGTTGGATACGGGAGCGGCCTGGATTTATCACGAGAGCATGCAGCGCTTCATCCCGGTCAAGTTCAGTGTGCGCGGTCGCGACCTCGGTGGCACTGTTGCCGAAGCACAGGAGCGCATCGCGCAAAACGTGAAACTTCCGAGCGGCTATCGACTAATCTGGGCAGGCGAGTTCGGAGATCTGCAGCACGCTAAAAGGCGCTTGGAAGTAATCGTGCCGATCAGCCTCGTGCTCATCCTGGGGTTGCTCTACGCCACGTTCAATTCGCTCCGCGACAGTCTGATGGCGCTCGCAGGAATCCCCTTCGCGGTTGCCGGCGGTATATTGGCACTCTACATCTCCGGTCTTAATTTCAGCATCTCCGCCGCCGTTGGTTTTGTATCACTCTTTGGGGTATCAGTCATGAACGGCATCCTGATGATTACCTATTACAACCAGGAAAGGCTTCGCGGAGGCAGGCCTCTTGAAGCGATGAACCACGCCGCCTCAACCCGTATGCGGCCGCTACTCATGACGAGTCTCTCCGCCTGCATCGGCCTCTTCCCTGCAGCGATTTCGACCGGGATCGGAAGCCAGGTGCAGCGACCGCTTGCCACCGTGATCGTAGGCGGCATGTTTATCGGTCCAATCATCCTGCTGGTAGTTGTGCCGCCGCTACAAATGCTCTTCCTGGGGAAAAAGCATGAAACGACAAAGATAACTGCCGAGTAAAGGGAAGCACCATGAAAGCATTGTTTTTTTGGATATCAGCTTTAGCAATGGCTATCGGGCTATCAGCGGCTCATGCTGCCTTTGCCAAACCAAACAACGTCGCTCAGGCCGTTGCAACCCAAGAATCCGACAATCTCCGGACGCAACATCGGGAAAATACGGTCACAGGACCCCATAGACTATACGTTGCAGCCCAAAAAACCCGTAAATCCGGACGTAGCGACACGAAAACCAAAAAAAGCAGTTCATGCATCAATGGAACAACGATTCATCGTAAGCATTAGCGCTCTCTTAAGGAAATACCATGTCCTCAAAACGCTTCCACTTCATCGCTGCAACGTTGTCAATTGTTGCCCTCGTCTCAGGCTGCGCCGTGGGTCCGAACTTCCATCGCCCAGCGCCGCCCGCGATTAACGGGTATACGCCTGAGCCGCTGACTGCTACGACTTCTACCGCCAACGTAGCTGGCGGAGAGGAACAATGCTTTGTCATGGGTATGGACATTCCTAAACAGTGGTGGGTATTATTCAAGTCGCCGCCGCTCAATGCGCTGGTGGAAAAATCGCTCAAGACCAACCCAACGATCGAGGCAGCGAAGGCAGCCTTGCGCCAGGCCCGGGAAAACGTCGCCGCCCAGGTGGGCTCTTACTATCCCGCCGTCCAGGCCGGTTATTCAGCCAGCCGCACGAAGGACTCGGGCACCATTTCGCCCGTGCTGTTTTCGGGCCAGGAACCTTACACGCTCCATACCGCTCAGGTGAGTGTGGGCTTTGCGCCAGACGTGTTCGGCGGCAACCGGCGGCAGGTAGAGTCTCTGACTGCCCAGGCCGATTTCCAGCGCTTCCAGCTCGAGGCGACTTATCTCACGCTGACGTCGAATGTGGTGGCTGCGGCCATCCAGGAGGCTTCGTTACGAGCTCAGATTTCCTCAACGCAGAGCATTATCAAGATCGAGACTGAGATGCTCGACCAGCTGCACCAGCAGTTCAAAGTCGGTTATGCTGCTGGGCTGGATGTGGCTGCGCAGGAAGCTGCCCTTGCCCAGGTGCAGCAGACCTTGCCGCCATTACAAAAGCAGCTAGCGCAAACTCGCGATCTGCTTGTGGCTCTTGCCGGCCGCTTTCCAAATGAGGAGTTGGAAGAGAAGTTCGAGCTTGCGGCGCTCAGCCTTCCGCAGGAGCTGCCGGTGAGCCTCCCCTCCAAGCTTGTGGAACAGCGTCCGGACGTGCGCGCTGCCGAAGAGCAGGTGCATTCCTCCAGCGCCCAGGTCGGTGTGGCGGTCGCCGCCATGCTGCCGAATATTACCCTGAGCGCCGATTTGGGAAGTACCGCTACCGCGATCAGCCATTTATTTACCCCCGGAAACGGTTTCTGGAGCCTGGCCGGTGATCTGACGCAGCCGATCTTTCAGGGGGGCACCTTGCTGCACAGGAAACGGGCTGCTGAAGCAGGCCTGGATCAGGCTCAGGCTGAGTATCGTAACACGGTGATCGCCGCCTTCCAAAACGTGGCGGACACACTCCATGCGATCCAATCCGATGCCGATGCCCTGAAGGCAGCAGTGGCTTTCCAACAGGCCGCCAAACGAAGCCTCGACCTAGCACAGAAGCAGTTCGAAGTCGGCTACGTCAATTATTTATCGTTGCTCGCCGCCGAACAGGCGTATCATCAGGCAGTTATCAATCTTGTACAGGCTAAGGCTAATCGTTTTGCCGACACTGCAGCATTATTTATGGCGCTTGGCGGCGGCTGGTGGAACGGCCCGGACGACACATCTGCGCCAACGGCATCAGAGGCTTCCGGTCGCCGTTGACGGGAAGGCGCAACGCACTTGTTCTGGTCTATATCCTGTCGCACGACCAGCGACGTCTACCTACGCTCTTATTCACAAAGTTATAAAAAGTGAATCCTCTCAAATAAGCCAACACTCATGATTGTCGATGATGGGTTGAATTTCGCCGAATCACCATAGCTCGCACGTGAAGATGAATTTTCGGTGTCCATCGCGGGCAGTCTTAAGAGCGCTCGGGAGGCTCTCGAGATGACTTCTCCTGCCGTTATTCTGCTCGATTTGCGCCTGCACGACGGCGATGGGATTGAGTTTCTTCGCGTATGCAAGAAGTCCACCAAAATGCCGGTGGGCATTATCATAACAGCCTATGCAACAAGGGAGCGTTCCGTAACGTCGATGACTGAAGGGGCCGTAGCTTACCTTGTCAAACCTTTTGGCAGCGAAAAATTAAAAAAAGACCTCAGAAAATATGTTACGGCTTAACCTCTCTTGAAAAAGTTTTTGGCACAAGTGAAAGTTCGGTATCCGGCAGGGGTGATGCGATCAATCAGCAGTGAAAAATAATGGCTGCAGCAGATCGTCTCAGCGTTTTAGGGTAACCTGCGGCCATGAATCAGCATTTTGTGATATAGTTGACAAATAAATACCTCTTCCTGCAGCTCACGCAGTTCCGAGGGAATGGAGAACCATTGTGGAGCACCACGCCGAGGTTATAAGGGGTGGGGTGTGGCATCAGCGGATTCCCAGTTGGCGGGATCTGATAGTGATCGTATTAGTGCTGGCAATCGTGATCCTCATCGGAGTTGGAACCCGCCAGATGGTCGCGCCCCTGCTGGTTGCGCAGCAACCGGAGATCACGCTCTCGCCGAAGGTCTTGCCGCTCTTTGCCCTGCGCACGACGATGCGAATGCTTGCGGCACTTGCTGCGTCTCTGATCTTTACCTTCACATACGCCACACTGGCCGCCAAGAGTCGCCGGGCCGAGATAGTGCTCCTCCCGCTCCTCGATGTGCTCCAGTCGGTGCCAATACTCGGATATCTCTCCTTCACGGTTGTCTTTTTCGTGTCGCTGTTTCCCCACAGCATGCTCGGGATGGAGCTCGCTGCCATCTTCGCGATCTTCACCAGTCAGGCATGGAACATGGCGTTCAGCTTCTACCAATCCCTGAGAACGATTCCGCGTGATCTCGATGAGGCAAGCCGCAGCTTCCGGCATTCGGGCTGGCAGCGATTCTGGCGTCTCGAGGTGCCGTTTGCGATGCCAGGTCTTATCTGGAACATGATGATGTCCATGTCGGGGGGATGGTTTTTCGTCGTGGCTTCCGAAGCCATCTCGGTAGGGAACACCCAATTCACGTTGCCTGGCATCGGGTCTTATGTCGCGCGCGCAATCCAAGATCGCGATCTTGCCGCCGTGGGATGGGCAATCATCGCGATGACCCTGACGATTCTCATCTACGATCAACTGCTCTTCCGTCCTCTGGTGGCCTGGGCGGAGAAGTTCCGGTTTGAGCAGACCGCAGCTCAGATCGTACCAAGGAGCTGGGTACTCGAGCTGGTTCGCCGAACGAAGCTGCTGAGATTCATCGGGGAACCGGTCGGGACAGGGATACAGTTCGTGGGACGGGCACGGCTCGTGCTCCCTTCAGCCGTGCGTCGCCTCCATCGCTGGTCACCCTCTCGTGGCGTCGTTGATGTCGCCTGGTATGGGTTCATCCTGGCTGCCATCGGCTATGGCGTTTGGGCCCTGATGCAGTTCGCGGGGACCAAATTGTCCTGGGGCGATGTCGCAATCGCTGCGAGTAATGGCGCTCTCACCTTACTTCGCGTCGCCATCTTAATTATTATCGCAACGGCGATCTGGGTTCCGATCGGCGTGGGCGTGGGCCTGCGACCGAAGCTGGCCGAGAAGGTCCAGCCCATCGTGCAGTTTCTCGCCGCCTTTCCAGCCAACCTACTCTTTCCCGTCGCGGTCTTCCTCATCGTGCGGTTTAACCTTGCCCCAAAGATCTGGCTGAGCCCATTGATGATTCTCGGGACGCAGTGGTACATCCTCTTCAACGTCATCGCCGGTGCGTCTGCTTTTCCAAGCGATTTCAGGGAGGCTGCCGCGAGCTTCCGCATCCGGGGCTTGCGGTGGTGGCAGGATGTGATGCTCCCCGGGATATTTCCCTATTACGTTACCGGTGCCATCACGGCGTCCGGTGGCGCCTGGAACGCAAGCATTGTCTCCGAGGCAGTCAGCTGGGGACCAACAACGCTCAGCGCCTCGGGCCTCGGCGCCTATATCGCTCAGATGTCAGCGGCAGGTGACTATCCGCGAATCGCCCTCGGCATCGTGGTCATGTCAGTGCTCGTCATCGCTATGAACAGGCTGCTTTGGCGGCCGCTCTACGCCTTCGCGGAACGTCGGACTCGGCTCGATTAAGAGGCTTTAATGGACATCCAGTCGGACAACGTCATACTCAACCTCCACAACATCTGTATGGCTTTCGCCAAGCCTTCCGGCGAGCTCCTGCCGGTGCTGGCCGACATCGACGTATCGTTGCTTAAAGGCGAGATCCTCGGTCTGCTCGGACGCTCGGGTGCGGGGAAGTCGACCTTACTGCGCATCGCCGGAGGGCTCATCAAGCCGACGTCAGGCGACGTTACTTACCAGGGAGCACCGCTAAGCGGCCCCGCAGAAGGTATCGCAGTCGTGTTCCAAACCTTCGCACTCTTTCCCTGGCTTACCGTGCTCGAGAATGTCGAGGTTGGCCTCGATGCGCTTGGACAGACTCGTGAAGAAGCCCGCCGTCGGGCGCTTTCTGCCATCGACCTCATCGGGCTTGATGGCTTTCAATCAGCCTACCCACGCGAGCTGTCGGGCGGAATGCGCCAACGAGTAGGTTTTGCAAGGGCGATTGTCATTGATCCAACCGTGCTCCTCATGGACGAGCCCTTTTCCGCGCTTGACGTTCTGACCGCCGAAACCTTGCGCACCGAGTTCCTCGATCTCTGGATAGAGCATAAGCTGCCGACGAAAGCAGTATTTTTGGTCACCCACAACATCGAAGAAGCAGTATTTATGTGCGACCGGATCTTGGTTCTCTCCTCGAATCCCGGGCGCATCGCGGAAGATATTCCCGTACTGCTCCCGCATCCGCGCAATCGGCTGGATGAAGCATTTCACGAAATGGTTGATGAAATCTATTCGACGCTCACCTCTCGATCGATCGCGTCTATCGGGGCGCACGGCCAGGTTCACGGAGGCTTGATGCAGCCTCTTCCTCGGGTTTCAGTGAATCAGATCAGCGGCCTCATCGAAACGCTGCTTACACCAACTTACGCCGAGCATGCTGACCTGGCCAAAATCGCTGGATCTCTGGTTCTCGAAGTAGACGACCTTTTCCCGATCGCGGAGGCTCTCCACATCCTGGAGTTTGCCGAGCTTAAAGAAGGCACTCTCAAGCTGACTGCAGCAGGCCGGCTATTCGCAGAGAGCAGTACGGAGGAGCGCAAGCGGCTGTTTAACGAGCACCTGCTCCAGTTCGTGCCTCTCGCCGCCCACATCTACCATGTCCTGAGCGAGCGTGAAGGCCATATCGCGCCGCGGGTAAGATTCGAGGCTGAACTCGAGGATCATTTGAGCCGGCGTGATGCGGAAAAGACGCTCCGGACAGCTATTGACTGGGGACGGTACGCCGAGCTTTATGACTATGATGATAAGTCACGGAGATTCACGACCATTCGCCCCACCGAATGAGCGGCGCATACCAGGTATAAAGAAGATCGGAAAATTAACGCCATTGCCAACTTTCATGCGGGATTCAGGTTTAATCCACATTATCATTGCGAGTTTCCAGGTGACAGTTTGCTCACAGAATTATGATGATCCTGCACATCAGCGATAATTGCGTCGAGGTTGAATTTATGCCAATCCAACATAGCGGAGTGCAGGGATGACCGGGCATCACTCAAAGCTCTGGCTCTTGCGGTGCCTTCAAGAGGATGATAAAGCTTTGGGTTCGCCTCAAGAAGGACTTTGCTCTCACTCAGTAAAAATAAGAAAGCCTTCGCTTTTTGCGGCACATAGGGGAAGACTCCCATCCGCACATTGTGGCACCACTTACACACGGCCGTGGTCGTATCGGATGTTAGAATACTGGTAACCATCGAACCGTGGCGGGTTACGCATTCAGGGCCCTTTCCCGCTGATTCAGGCATCTTGTAATGGAGGCTCTGGGTAAATTTATAGACTCTGCCCCATGGCATTTGCCGCAGGTTGACGGGATGTTCCTGAGGACACTCTACTTGATAAAACGTTGAACAGAGCAATTAATGTATGTCAACTAGTTAAGGAGACGATGTGGACGTGACCCCAGTGTTTTAAATATTGTTTGTTAATGACAGAACTCAAATACCGATAGCTCATTAAGTTAAGGTAATATTCACCTACATAAGATTTTTTTGTACACTCGAAGCTTTTTCCCTCTCCTTCATCACCGTTGTAAAACCCTTGACGAAACTAAGCCTATTGTGCAATACTTTTTCCATGTCCTCACCGCATTTTACAGGAAAAGGAATCTATTACATTGAGGGTGGGGTGCTCCGCCCATGAATTTCCGTTTGCTAGCAGGGTTATTCATTGTCCTTCTGTTCATCAAACCCGCCCATGCCACCCAATCCACCATCACCGAAGCAGACGGCTATTCCTGCATGGGAGACGACAAATCCCGAAAACAGACGGAGCAGGCCGCGATGATTGATGCGAAAAAAAATGCTGCAGAGTATACATCGACGTATATCAAAAGTGAAACTCAGGTAAAAGATTTTGCGCTCCAAAAAGACCTTGTCTCGGCCTACACCAACGCCGAAGTGAAAGTCATTGAAGATCTTGAAAAAGGATGGTATAAAGACCCCTCCTCCGGGGCTTGCTATAAAATAAAGATTAAGGCTGAGGTAACCCCTGACGAAAAGGCAATGGAAAAGCTATCCCAGGCCACTGCTGGTACGACTGACCAGGGGAATATCTATCTTCCTGTTGCTCCGCCTCCGGTATTTGGTATTGGACCATCTTCACAGACGGAAGTCGCCGCTCCTGATGTTGTGGTGATTCCTAGTGGAGAAACATATGTGTACATGGTGCCGAACACGACGGGGGTTTACTTTTACAGTGACTATTGGTATCGGTATTATGAAGGTTATTGGTTCCGGTCGCCTATCTATGCAGGAAAGTGGGGAATGGTTACTCCAACCATGGTTCCTCGCGAGGTAGCGAACGTGCCGCCCGAATACCCTCACTATCTACCGCCCGATTATTACAGAATTCATTACAATGATCTCCACCAGCACTGGCAAGAATGGGACCACAACCACGAGTGGCACAACCGTGACTGGTACAAGACGGAAATGAAACCTGATGTCATAGCTCACAGGCAAGCTCTCGTCAACCAGGAGCGAGAGCAGCATCGCATAGCGATAGAACGAAAACACCAGGAAGCTAAGCAACAGCTCCAGCAGCAAGAGCAGCAACGCATCCATATAGAACGCGAACATCAAGGGGTAACGCGTCTGACACAGCAGCAAGAACAGAACCGCTTACAAAAGGATCACAAGAGCCAAAGTGCACAGCGACAGATGCAGCAAGATCGTAAAACTAAGCATCAAGGCAAAGGAAAGGGCAAGAAAAAGAAAAAAGGCAAGCGACAAAAAAAGGATAAGCACGAATAGGATGCTCCTAAAACGTTAAGCCTGCGGAACGATGTCCTTGGGGCCAAAATGACCCTTGCCCTAGATGGTGTCATTGGGTGAACGATACTCCTGTAGCTGTTGAAGTTGCATATCTTTGAAACATATTAAATTATCTTCTATATATATGTTATGGCATACCGCGAACATACCTCATCGAAGTCCGTTTTATTTCTTGACAAAAAGTTGCACTCTTGTATAGTCAAAGCATCCTCGGAAATCCAACCACCTATGCACGAAACATTAGCAGTTTGAACTAAGGCAGCTGAAGACGGGCTTTCGGATTTGAACTTAAGACTGATTTTTGTGCCTTACCATAATAAACTTCATTGTCATAACTTCCTTACGTTCAGAACTCTGAATGAAATCAGCACCATCATTTATCCTTACTCATACACCTGCGTGACCTTGTTTGATGAATACTGAATTCATGTGACCATAAGGGAAAGCAAGGGTTTTTTATTTATCTAGATATGGCTTAATAGCGGGTGAAATTATTAAGCAGAATCATTCCTGACGCCAACGAAGAGTTATTAATTCGTGCGGTCTCTAAGGAGGAAAAATTATGAGTAAGCCGGAAAGCGAAGGAGTGTTGGCAGCTATTTCAAAAAATGAACGATACATACTAAGGCATTTAAAATTGTTTCAATTAGCAGGACTATGTGCTGCGCTTTTTGGGGCAGTAGGAATACTCACAGGCTTTCACAACGTTACATCTCGACCAATGGCACCCAATGAATCAGTTATTAATCGAGTTCTGATCTTTTTTTCATATAGTATCATCATGTTTGGTTGGCTTTTCTACATAATGGTTCGTCTTGTAGAAAAGCTTAAAAAACATTTTGATGTTTGATTCGGTATCTTGGTGACAGGAGATTTCGTTCCCTATGTTGGACCAGCGGTTCAACTTGCTACAATCGGGCAATTATCGGGATTTGATTGATGCGTATAGTAAAGCAATAGAACTGAATCCGAAATATGCGGAGGCATATTACGGTCGAAGGATTGCTTATCAGAAATTAGGAAATACTAATATGGTTATCCAAAATCTTAAGATAGCTGCGAAGTTAGGATATAAACAAGCCCAAACCTATGTAACTTCGCAGGGAATAGAATGGCGATAAAACATTGCTGAGTTTGGGCTGTGTTCTCATTTCCTTGACTAAAAAGATTTCCTCGTGAGACACGACAAAAGCCCTTCAGAAACCCCGTTTCCCCGTTTTTTCAACCTCAATTTCATAACCCTGATTAGACATTAGATCTGATTCATATCGTTCCGATGAGTCCCAAAGATAATCGACTCTTCAAGCGATCGAACCATAGCACCGATCACAAATTCATTTTAAATCATTGCATTTTCTGATATAGTTTTCAATTAGTAACTCCATCCTGAAACAATTGAGTATGCCAATCTTTGAAAAACTGTAATTTTTACACTGAATTGTGGATGATCGAAATGACGTCGTCGCCAAAAAATACTGGGAGGCTTGCATGGGAAATCTTATCAAAGGAGATATGGTTCGTCACGAACGATTCGGTATAGGCCGCATTGAGGAAACATCGGTTGGCGGGATCAAGCAGGACTGTACCGTCTACTTCCCCCGTCTGGACAAAAGCGTAGTTGCCTCGGAAGACGAACTCCAGATCCTCTCCGACACCGAAACCACTGCCTACGAAATGATGAAGCTTGCGGTATTCGAAGTCAGCCGTGAAGAGATACCGTGGACCGAGTTTGGGAACCGCTGGCAGGGAGGAGAGATGATCCTCAAGCCGGGTGATCCGAAGCTCGCGTCAAAGAGCGTTTCCATCGAAACCTTTTTTCACAAGATCGTGATGATCCGCGACCGTTTGCGGGTCATGGAAGCGCAGATCAATTCACACAAGGTCCTCACCGATGCCGAAAAGGTCGATTTGCAGCAATATATCACGCGCATTTATGGTTCACTCACCACCTTCAATATACTGTTTAAGGACAAGAGCGGCCACTTCATCGGGCAGAAGGGAGAGGCGTGAGGATGCAGGGGTAAATGCCCGATAAAGTCATATTCTAATTAGCACAAGAGGAGTTCTTTAATAAGAATATAAGCGTGAGCAGCCTGGCAAGAAAAATAATACTCGGATTCGCTTGTATCAGGCATGTTTTCCCAGCCAGAGGAGGCTTGTATGGAAGGCAAATGCGTATCGAACAGCAGCGTCATCATGGCGCAGATGATGATCCCCCAGGACGCGAACCCCGCAGGGAACGTCCACGGCGGTGTTGTCGTGAAGATCATCGATGAGGCAGCCGGAGTGGTCGCCGCGCGACATACCCGTATGAACGTTGTCACTGCGTCCATCGACCGCATGGACTTTCATCACCCTATTTTCGTCGGCGACCTCCTTTTTTTCAAGGCAAGCCTGAACTTTGTCGGTAAGACTTCCATGGAGATCGGCGTGCGCGTGGAGGCCGAAAACCTGAAGACCGGGGAGGTGCGCCACGCAGCCTCGGCTTATCTCACCTACGTTGCCATAGACCACCAGGGTAAACCCGTGCCCGTCCCGCCGCTTATTCTCGAGACCGAGGAGGAACGGCGCAGAAACAACGACGCGCGCTCCCGCAGGTCCCTGCGGCTGGCCGAGCGGAACCGGCAGGCGCAGCACAAACTCGACTCGGACGCCCGTTCGCAATGAGGTTATGATGACTGTGTAAGACCTAGAATCTGCAAAGATGGAATTCCTGATAAGGTTGTATAGTACAGCCAGTAACTAAATAATCAAGGGGATCATCTTTTAGGGTGAAGACGTACCTGAACTCGAGAAGATGACGATTCCACAGATCGGGGGGCTAGTAGCCTCAGGCATGTGGAAGAATAGTCGTTGATGAGCTGAAAATGGACAGTAGATTGTCTTTCCAAAGCAGCTTTATTCCCCTGCTTTCCAATATTTCATTTGTGGCAGTGATAAAATCAAATACTTTGGCAATTCCCATATAAGGCACAGCCTGATATACAATTTCTTTTATTTCAATCGGAGTTACCCCTCCATTCAACGCGCCACCGAGCATCACTTTATATTCGCCTAAAGCCTGGCTTGCAATCATTGATCCCAGGATAACCATCAACCTTGTTCTGGTATCTAAGTTTCCATACCTCAGCACTTCGTCAAAGGCAAAATTGTCAAATACTTCTCTCAGTTCCGGATCTGTTTTTTTAATGTTGATTGATGATCCGGGAACAGTTCCTCATGGTTTTTGTCTGCTGTTTCACTTCTCCTCATTGTTTAAAACCTCATTTTCATATCGTGAAGTCACCTTTTTTACTATGTTGATAAATTCAACTCTTTAAGTTCGTGATGTTCATTTTCCCCAACCACTCCGATACCTCGTCTAGCGTGGTTTTCAAATCCTTTCCCCTAATTGCAACACCATCCAGCAAGGTCGATTTTGGGCAAAGTTTTGAAATATCCGTAATGCTTCGTCCCAGACCGCTTCCGCCGTGCGTGCAAAACGGTACAATGGTTTTTCCCGAGAAATCGTATTCCGACAAAAAGGTTTTGACTGGAGCGGGAAACGTGCTCCACCAAATAGGGTAGCCTATAAAAACCACATCATACGACTCGATATTCTCAATTTTTGTTTTTAATGCCGGTTTGTAGCCGGAATCCAGTTCTTGCCTTGCCTGTTTTACAACCGCATCGTAATCATGTGGATACGGCTGTACGGCCTGAACTTCAAAAATGTCGCCGCCCACGCTCTTGCAAATGTGGTTGGCGATTTCACGGGTATTGCCGCTGCGGGAAAAATAGGCCACCAGGATCTTTCTCATATCCGCCTCGTTTCGCGTCTATTCAGCAGACTTATCAGTAAAGTAAAACTCCTGTGCGGTACTCATGGGAGGGGAATCGCACCGGGATCTTGATCGTGATCGAGGCGAGAACTATTGATTGTATCCTTGCATATCGTAATATAGTTTTCCGTCAACCGTTCTTCCTTCTTTCCGGGTTCAGCAGATTTGATCATGGCATGCAAACGCTCTTCTCATATATGCCCGTAAAACTGCTTGGTAATCGATTTATCAGTACCTAATCCGTACGACCCCGACCTTATTCATCCCGCTGCACGCGATGTAAATATCACCGCCTGGCGTTGGTGCAATGTTGCGGACAACCCCGCCGCCCGATGGAATATCCCATTTTGCAAATGTTGCTTCTTTCGGATCAAAGCGGACAACGGTGTTCGGTTCCAAACCTGATTCACTGTACCACACCATACTATCCGGCGTAATGGCAATGCCGTAAGGCCGTGAATCTTTTCCTCCCGGGGACAGCCACTCGTTGACTCTGCCGTTCTTCGGATCCAATCTCCCCAGATATCCCCGCTGATAGTCCGTGTAAAAAATGATATCATCACGGGTAATTGCCAATCTTCGTGGTCGTGCGCCTTCCGGCAACAAGTATTCATTGATCTCCATCGTCTTCGGGTTAATTCTCCCGATTTTGTTCGTCCCGAATTCACAGAAAAAGGGCACTCCTCTTGAGTCTACAACAATTCCGTATGGTTTCGAATCAGCGGTGGGCGACGGTCTTAACGTAATGGTCCCGTTCTGGGGGTCGAGTCTACCTACAAAGTTTCCTAGTTGGACCGTAAACCAGAGCATACCTGCATGGTCGAATACCAGAGAGTGCGGATCGTGTGCTAAGTGGCTGGGCATGGGATATTCTTTCACCTTGCCGGTGCGCGGATCAAGCCTTCCTATATAGCCTTTGTAATTGGCGGTGAACCAAATATAGCCATCCGTATCCACAGTGAGCCCGTGCGGCCCGGAATCTGGAGTCTTGAGCCGGTACTCCTTTATCGTTCCTGTCGCTGGATCGAGCTTCCCGATCGTGTTCGCAAGAATGCCTGTATACCAGAGCGATCCGTCAGGCCCCACAGCAGGATCGTGGGGAAAGGATTTCGGTGTCGGTACGTCCCATTCTTTAATTGATGCCGTCCCGGTTCCGAAAGCGACGAGTGATACATAAGCAATACAGAGAATAAAGGGGGTATGGAGGTTTCTGCGGCTCATTGAGATCTCCTCTGAAGGAATGACAATAGCCCACTCTGCTTAGTATTATTATACTCCTATTATACTCCGGTCTTGTCGACACCGTCGTATCGCTGCCGTTCTTGGGAAGCCAGTTGTTTCTTGATGAAAGAAAGACGCAGCAAATTACAATCCGTTGCGAATCCGGTTCTCAATATTCAAGATGGAATCTATTAAAAGTGAAGATAGGAATTTAAAAAAATAACTCATCATGAATATAATTACGGCAGAAGTTCCCGCATTGATAAGAAACCTGAAGAACGCTTTAACCTGCGAGTATTTTAATCTAGGCGTCAAGGTAGCCTTATTCCTGGTCTGCGACCCGAGAAATTGACCCGCCTCTTCTGCCGTTAATGACTCTATTTTCTTTCCACGAAAAGATTTCAGAGTCAGAGTAGATGTGATAATCTTCACATGCCAGAAATAGCACTGCAATTTTCTGGATTTGCTTCTGACATAGGCAAGGACTCGGACTGAGGATGCAATGGGGCATCAAGAGGCGTGATCTTATCCTGTATTGATTATATATTTTTAAAACCCTTAATTTGATCTAAAAGGTCCTATCACTCAAAAGACTAGCAAATGTTAGTAAGTCAGTCTTGTCCCATCTCATGCCTTTCCTAATCCGTTCATCGACAAATATGCAAATATGAGTGATCCGCTATTGTCGGAAATGTCCAATGATTCCAAGTGAGGTGGAAAGTTGAAGTAGAGGACAAATGGCTCTAATCTTCGATAATCATGTTTGCAGGTCGACAAGCAAAATACAACCGTTTCGAAAATTTCGATAACACGCCAAGACACGAAAATTTAATAAAAATGTAATACGGGTGTAACAATGCCTGTGTATAGTGGCCCGTGGTAGCTCACTCTAAAGGAGAATTAACATGAAGGCTATGCGTTGGGGTTCGATTGTTTTAGTTGTGGCGTTATTCATAGGTTTTACTGCATTGGGAGAAGCCTCCGACCTTGTAAAGCTGCAGGGTGCAGGGGCCAGCTTTCCCGCTCCGCTCTATTTCAAGTGGTTTAAAGCCTACAGCGGTTCACACAACAATGTGCAAATCGACTACCAATCGGTTGGCAGCGGTAGCGGTGTTAAGAGCTTCATGGACAAAACCGTGGACTTCGGCGCCAGCGATGCGGCAATGACACCGGAGGAGATGGCCCAGGTAGGCGCTGGGGTACAATGCCTCCCTATAACCGCCGGCAGTATAGTGCTGGCATACAATGTACAGGGCGTGTCCGATTTGAAGCTATCCCGGAAAGCCTACGCTGACATCTTTTTGGGCAAGATCAAGAAGTGGAACGATCCCTTGATCGCCAAGTCCAACCCAGGAGTCAACCTTCCCGACATCCCAGTCAATGTAGTTGTGAGAGCCGACAGCAGCGGCACGACTTTTGTATTTACAAAGCATTTGAGTGCCATTAGTCCTGACTTCGCCAAGAGTCCCGGCACCAATAAGATGCCTAACTGGCCAACAGGAACTCGTTCTAAAGGCAATGAGGGTGTCACGGCAAGTATCAAGACGACGCCCGGGGCCATTGGCTACATCGAGTATGGCTATGCGAGAAGTCAGAAGCTTCCTATGGCAATCCTGGAGAACAAGTCAGGCAAGTATGTAACGGCTACTTCGGCATCAGGACAGGCTGCCCTCGCTTCAGCAAAAATACCAAGCGATCTGATAGCTTGGGTCTCTGACCCTGCTGCCAAGGATGCCTATCCTATCGTCACTTACACCTGGCTTGTTTTTTACAAGAACTACCCTGACAAAAAGAAAACTTCGGTACTCAAGGACCTCTTGAAATACGTCGTGACTGACGGCCAGAAAGATGCTGATCCTCTTGGGTATATCCCTCTGCCAAAAGCCGTAAGCGAAAAAGTGATTACTGCACTTCAGAACATTCAGTAGACAGGTGCAATAATGCCAGACATAAATCCAATATCAAGGCCACCTACGCGTTCTCAACAAATCGTGGATACTGCGTTCCGCTTGCTATGCTATGGTTTCGCGTGGCTTTCGGTCCTCATGGTGGCATTCATCATGCTGGAGATCGCTGCCAAGGCTGTGCCAGCTATGCGTCAGTACGGGCCCGGATTCCTCGTTGGAACCACCTGGGACCCTAACACCGGACAGTTCGGGATTCTTCCGGAGATCTGGGGGACGCTCTACACATCTTTCCTTGCCCTGTTCATCGGTACGATCTTCGGGGTGGCGGCGGCAATATTCCTGAGCGAAGGGTTCCTGGCCCAAGCTGTGTTTCATATCTTGAAGGCTTTCAATCTGCAATTCCATCCGATGCTGGGCAAATTGCCCGACCGGATGGAGGCCGTGCTGAAGAACCTGATTGAACTGTTAGCCGCGATCCCAAGCGTCGTTTACGGGTTATGGGGCCTGTTTGTGATCATTCCCCTTATACGGCCTGCATGCAATTGGCTGAACCTGAAACTCGGGTGGATTCCCCTGTTTAGTACCACGCTGACTGGCCCCGGAGTGCTGCCGGCGGTTATCGTCCTGGCTATCATGATTCTACCAACGATTACGGCCATCAGTCGTGACGCCCTGGTGTCGGTGCCTCCGAAACTCCGGATGGCCGCCTACGGCATGGGTGCCACGCGATGGGAGACCATCCTGGCGGTCATCATTCCTACAGCCTTCCGTGGTATTGTCGGGGCAGTCATTCTGGCTTTCGGACGCGCTCTGGGAGAGACGATGGCACTGGCCATGCTCGTTGGGAACGCCAACCGAATCAGCGTTTCGTTGTTTTCCCCAGCAAACACCCTGGCGGCGCTCCTGGCCAACAACTTCCCGGAAGCTGCGAAGAAGGATGTAGGGGTGCTTATGTATGCGGCACTTGTCCTTCTGGCAATTACGCTGTTTGTCAACATCGCAGGGGCGCTCATCCTTCAGAGGGCATCAGCCGCACAGGAGGGGGGAAAGGCATGAACACGAAAGATATCGCCTTGAAACCACCTATGCAACCCCTTAGACCTGACATAAATCCATTTGCCGGCGTGGACTTCCCTGAACTGGAGAAATCCCTCCGGCGTCCCCGCACGCTTGTTGGCCTGCTCCTGAGCAGCCTGGTATCTGCGATGACGCTGTTGGCTCTGGTTCCCCTGTTCTCCGTGTTGTTGATGTTGCTCTGGCGTGGCGGCCAGAGACTCAGCCTGGCTATCTTCACGCAATTGCCGCCCGCGCCATTGGAGCAAGGCGGGGGATTCGGAAACGCAATCCTCGGCACACTGATTATGGTCGCCTTCGCAGCATTGATCAGTATACCGCTCGGAATTCTCAGCGCTGTGTACCTGGCTCAGGCGAGGCCGGAGAGCCCTCTCGCCGGCGCGGTCAGATTCGGGGCCAAGATCTTAACAGGGTTTCCGTCTATCCTTGCCGGCGTGTTCGCCTATGGCGTCCTGGTACTGGCTTTTGGCGGCTACTCCGCGATCGCAGGAGGTGTTGCCCTTTCAATACTGATGCTGCCGACTATCATCCTGACCGCTGAAGACTCCATCCGTATGGTTCCGGCAAAGATGCGGGAAGCGTCAATCGGGATGGGGGCTACTCCCACGCAGACCACCTGGATGGTCCTCTTGCCTACAGCCATGCCCGGCATTCTTACCGGTATCATGCTTGCGGTAGCCCGCGCAGCTGGTGAAACCGCGCCATTGCTCTTCACAGCCCTTTTCAGCAACTACTGGATATTCGGGGGTGGATTTGACCTCAATCAGCCGACTGCGTCTTTAGCGGTGCTCATATATAACTTTGCAAGCATGCCCTTTGAGAACCAGGTAGACCTCGCCTGGGTGGCGGCACTAGTTCTCGTATTGCTGGTGTTGATCACCAATCTTATCGGGCAGGCGTTCTCACGCCGTCAAATTCAGGATTAGGAGTGTCTCGACATGGCAAAGGCAATCCACCCAGAAAAAAGTTCTAACTGCCGGAATGACAACGCTAACGGACCGGCCAAGGCATGCAGGAATGATGGAGTTGTAATAGACTGTAAGATCGATGAACTTTACTACAGCACCTTTAAAGCCGTCCGTGATACGTCTATCCCGGTAAGCAAGAATAAAATCACGGCCTTCATCGGACCGTCAGGGTGCGGGAAAAGTACGGTTTTGCGCTGCCTGAACAGGATGAACGACCTGGTGCGGGGTTTCCGGTTCAAAGGCCACGTGCACTTCCTCGGCAAGGATATCTATCACCCTTCTGTAGATGCAACAGCCGTACGACGCTTTATCGGCATGGTATTTCAACAGCCTAACCCATTCGCCATGAGCATTTATAATAACGTCGCATTCGGCTTGAGGTTGAATAGTTATAGAGGACCAGTGGCCGAGAGGGTCGAAGATGCTTTGAAACGTGCCGCGCTGTGGGATGAGGTCAAGGACAAGCTGCACAAGAGCGGCCTTTCACTGTCCGGCGGGCAACAGCAGCGACTCTGCATTGCGAGGGCCATAGCCACAGAGCCGGAGGTCCTGCTCATGGATGAGCCGTGCTCCGCTCTCGACCCTATCGCCACACGCAAGATCGAAGAACTCATGGTGGAACTCAAGACACGCTACACGATTGCCATTGTTACCCATAATCTGCAGCAGGCGCAGCGTGTCGCCGACAACACCGCTTTCCTGTACGTAGACACCTCGGGCGGTGGCAGGTGCGGATACCTTGTCGAGTTCGGTGAGTCGAAGCAGGTATTTAGTGAACCCAGAGAACAGTACACCAAAGACTACATCAGCGGTCAGTTCAGCTAACGACATCGTGCCGATTTCGCGAAGCACTGTCAGGTGTACATTCCAGGTCTACGGCTCACGGTCAATGCTCACAGAAGTGGGGCTCCCCATTATCCACAGAGAGAAAATATTATGCGAATTTACAAAGCAATCCATGTGGCATTGAGAGGTACTGCTTCTTTTTTGGCATTGATCGTTCTTCTGGGAAGTGTCCAGGGTTGTTCTTTGCAAGATGGCAGGGAGAAAAAGGTCGAATCGCCTCCCGGCAGTGTTCTTTTGCGCGGGGCCGGAGCTACCTTCCCCTCGCCGCTCTACAAACGCTGGTTTGATGTCTACCGCGAGAACCAGCCCAAGACCATCATTACCTACGACAGCGTGGGCAGTGGAGAAGGCATCCGGCGGTTCATCGGAAAGAACGTCAAAGAGGAGGAGTTAGTGGATTTCGGAGCCAGCGACGCCGCGATGAGTGACGAGGATATCGCAAAGGTCCAAAACAGCGTGGTGTTGCTGCCCTTTACAGCCGGCAGCGTAGTACTCGCCTACAACCTCCCCCACATGGACGTTGATCTCAAGCTCTCGCGAAAGGCTTATGCCGGCATATTCCAGGGTGATATCAAGAAATGGAACGACCCTGCAATCGCAAAAACCAATCCGGGTGTGAAGCTTCCGAATTTATCTATCGCGACCGTTGTGCGTCAGGATAGCAGCGGCACAACTTATGCGTTCACGAAACACCTCGATGCCATAAGTGAAAAGTGGCGCGCAGAGCATGGTCCAGCTACTCTGCTAAATTGGCCCGGCAACGCAATGCGGGCAAAGGGTAATGAGGGTGTTGCCGCTCGCATCAGCCAGTCAATCGGCTCTATCGGCTATGTCAGCAATGAGTTCGCCCGCAAGCTGGGGCTGAAGTTGGCAGTGCTTGAGAACAGGGAAGGGAATTTCGTCAAGCCGACGGAGCAGAGCTGCACAGCGGCGTTGGCTACCGCAGAGATGCCTGAGAACCTGAGAGTCTTTGTGCCGGATCCCTCGGGGCAGGATGCTTACCCGATCGTCACCTTTAGCTGGATCCTGCTCTACAAAAACTATACGGACGCTGAAAAGGCAAAGTCTATACGTACCCTGTTCCAGTGGTGCCTGCTGGATGGTCAGAAATACGCCCCTCAACTTGGATACGTCCCGCTGCCGGCGAAAGTCACTGATAGAATCCTGGCAGCACTCAATGCTGTCGGGCCGCGGTAGCACCACGTGGACCTACCCTCTCGCGACTTTCAGGAAAGACGCTGGAGGAAGTGTGACCCCATTCGCCTAATGCCCTCCAGAGCCGGTTACGCAATAACTGTTGAGCGTGATAGTGACCTTCCCGTGCCTGCTTTCTTACATCAGCCACTCTTTTCCAAAATAGATTTGTCGTAGACAGCATTTTTACCGTGGTGAATAGTCTTCAACCAGGAACATTCCTAACCATGTTACTAAGCTGCTATTTTTCAACGTTGCGTGCACATCCGACTGTATTACTGCCCAATCCAGCGAGTTCATCCGTTTTGAACAGCACCTGATGTTTAGGGGGAACCCGTTTTCAATCAACACAGGTTACCGTTGCAAGCCAATAACATATCTTGTCCGAAAAAGGGATTTGGCGCTTTTTTTGGACAGCAATGAAAATACGTGATAACATATAGTGCTCCAGTTGATATAGCTATCAGGTGAACTAATGGTGCGAAACCCGATTGATATAAAGGAAATCATTCAGGATCAGACACTTTACGCAGCGGCTGATCTCGGGTCCAATAGTTTTCATATGATTATAACACGATGCACCAATGACCAGTTTGCCGTAATAGACAAGGCCAGAGTAGTAGTGCGGCTCGCGGACGGCATTATCAAAGGAAACGGCCTTGAGATCGGGACTCAGGAGCGTGCATTTGAGGCACTCCGTCATTTTCGGGAACTCCTGAGAAGAGTACCTTCATTCAATATCCGCGCTGTCGGCACCAGCGCTCTACGTCAGCTCTCTGAACAGAAAAACTTTCTCACCGCTGCCGGCGATATCCTCGGTCTTCCTATTGAAATAATCACGGGGATGGAGGAAGCGCGTCTTATCAACCTTGGAGTCTCCGGTACCATGAAAAGCCAGGGTGCTGCCCGGTTGATTGTGGATATCGGCGGCGGCAGTACTGAGATTATCGTCGCAAAAGACACGACCATTCTTGTGGCTGAGAGTCTGTCGATGGGCTGTGTGACCTTCAGCAAGTGTTTCTTCCCGAACGCAACGATATCACGGAGACGATTTGGTCAGGCTCAGGCTGCAGCCGGTAATTTGCTGGAGACGGTCATGGACAGTTTCCGTGGTGTTGCATGGCTCGATGTCATCGGCACCTCCGGCACAATCAAGACGACGAGAAAAGTTATCAATTATCAGGGAGGGGGCGGCAAAGAGATCAGTAGTGTTTCGCTGGACAGCTTGATCGAGAGGGTAGTCAGTGCCGGCAGAGTAGACAACCTTCTTACGATCGGGGGTCTCGCAGAGGACCGGGCACCGGTCTTTCCCGGAGGACTTGCGATTCTGAAAAGCATTATGGACCGCTTTGCTATTAAAAGCATGAAAGTTTCAAAAATGGCCATGCGAGAGGGGATTATCTTTGACCTTCTGCGCAAAAAGACACCAGAACGTTTTGTGAGTCGTTAGGCATCCCCTGCAGTGCGTGAGTATCTCTCCAGGAGGGCAGACTGCGCGGAAAATGATTTTTCCGTTCCCGGTTCGAGTTTTCGGTGCGTTCCATCGCTTTGGAGCAGCCAGGCCTGCGAGTTGTCCTTCAGATAATATTCGAGATCTTCAATAAGCCGCTGGCGAAGTTCTGTGCGCTCAACAGGGAAGCAAGTTTCGACGCGGCGAAAAAAGTTTCGCTCCATCCAATCGGCGCTGCAGCAGAATACCTCCGGTTTTCCGTCGTTATGGAAATACAGCACACGGGTATGCTCAAGAAAACGCCCGACAACAGAACGTACCGTGATGTTCTCCGATATTCCGGGTATGCCCGGACGCAGGCTGCACGTGCTTCTGATGATAAGCTGTATCCGTACCCCGGCTTTCGAAGCCCGGTAGAGCGCTTGAATAATCCCCGGTTCAGTGAGATGATTAAGTTTAGCGATAATGCGCGCCGGCTGCCCCTTCTCTGCGTTTTGCGCTTCACGCTCGATCTTGTTCAGTAAGGCATCATGGAGGGAAAAAGGTGCATCGAAAAGTTTTTTGAGCTTTCCAACTTTACCGAGACTTGTTAACTGGAAAAAAAGATGGTGCACATCCTCCGTAATCTCCCTGTCGGACGTAAAGAAGCTGTAGTCAGTATATAACCTGGATGTCCGGGCATGATAGTTGCCCGTTCCCAAATGCACGTACTTACGTATGTCCCCCTCTTCCCGCCTGACCACGAGGATCATTTTTGCGTGCGTCTTATAGCCTACAACGCCGTAGGTTATATGGGCGCCTGCATCTTCAAGCCGGCTTGAAAGCGCAATGTTTGCCTCCTCGTCAAAACGAGCCTTGAGTTCAATGACAACAGTCACCTCTTTACCTGCCCGCGCAGCAGCGACAAGAGCATCAACGATTGCCGACTCCGGTCCGGTCCGGTACAGGGTCTGCTTAATGGCGAGGACATCCGGGTCACGTGCGGCTTCGGCGACAAAGTCGATGACTGAGACGAACGACTCAAAGGGGTGATGGAGGAGGATATCCTTTTCCCTTATCCGGTCAAACAGGTTTGTTTTCCTCGCTATTTTCCGCGGAATCTTGGGCGTAAACGTCTGGTATTTGAGGTCAGGACGGTCCACCAGGTCGTATATTGCCATGAGCCGGTGAAGATTCACCGGACCATCAACCTGAAAAAGGTCCTCGCCAGTCAAAGCAAATTTGTCGAGGAGGAAGGATATTATGTCAGCTGAACAATTATCAGCCACTTCAAGTCGTACCGCATCTCCATACCGGCGGGACAAAAGTTCTCCTTCCAGTGCCCCCCGGAGGTCGGCTATTTCTTCCTCGTCAAGGTAAAGCTCACTGTTTCGCGTCACCCTGAACTGGTAACATCCGACCACATCCATCCGCGGGAACAGGTCATCAATGAATTCATGGATTATGGAAGACAAAAACACAAAGTCACAGGGACCGCTCCCCGTCTCATTTTGCGGCAGTTTAATTACCCGCGGCAGAGACCTCGGCGCCTGAACAACCGCCATGCCGCCTTTTCTGCCAAAAGCGTCTTTCCCTTTGAGGGCCACGATAAAATTGAGACCTTTGTTGAGAATACGCGGGAACGGATGTGCCGGATCAAGACCGACCGGGCTCAGGATAGGCATCACATGATTAACGTGGGCTCGCAGCCATTCTCGTTGACGGGAAGTCCACTCCATCCTTGGAAGCAACCTGATTCCCTCCCTGGAAAGAGCAGGGACCAACACCTCGTTGAAGACCCGAAACTGCTCGGCGACCAGTGCGTGAGAGCGAACAGTAATCTCCCTGATTATGTCGGCTGGCGCAATGTTGTCGGCGCCTCGCTGAACCGATCCTGATGCTATTTTCTGCTTCAGGCCGGCCACTTTTATTTCAAAGAACTCATCATGATTGGTGTCAGTTATGCAGAGGAATTTCAGTCTTTCGAGGAGGGGGTTACCCAAATCGGTCGCCTGAGCAAGAACTCGGAAGTTGAATTCGAGCTGGCTGAGCTGCCAGTTGATGAATAACTCAGGTCGTCCAAGAGCAGACTCATGGTCCTGAGAGTGCGTCGTTTTCTTTGATTTCACGATTGTTAGCCTCCTTGGGCTGGAACAGCTTTTCATGACCAGTGCAGGATAGTTGCACCGCAAGCATAGCAAGGATCAGATTCATAAGAAAGCGGATTATTGACTGAACGAATCATATGGCATCGGGTAGTATCGCCTGTAAGAAGGCGTGTGAAAGAGCGCTGGTTGCTCTGTCGAGAGCGAATCTGGTTTTCGACAACGGGGTATTCATATACCTTTTATAGGCAACAAAATCATGCCGCAACATCATACACGGGACAATATTGTCGCAGCACGTTAAGCTCTGCAATCGGCTTATCTCCTCTTCACGGCACCATGCAGAAGTCGCGAGAGAGTCGGTTAAGGAGCCGCTGCGGGATGGCGGAACAAAAAGAGATGGGCGCTGTTAAAATCAACCGGAGATCAGCTTGGTTGCCAGAGATATGTCTTCCGAAGGTCGTCTACCCGCTTTGCTATTTCATTCCAAACAGTGATTCTTGTATAGCTTCTGCCGAACTAAATGGCATTCGCGTCTGCATTTGCTACATCACGCTCTTGGCTTATACAGGAACGTGAAGAGCTCCGGTTGAAGGAATTCTTCTCTCATCAAATCTTGCAGCCCAACCAGGTATTACATCAAGGGAAGCCGTTCCGATCTACCGTGATTCTAGTATCATCGGCACGGAATGAACCTTTATCTGTTTGACGGGAGCTTGAAAATACATTAAGAGAATATCATACTTTGCATTTATTGGAAATAATTTACTTATGCGTTCTTCCCTCAAGATTTAAAATTATTCATTACTTGCCTACGGTTCATGTTCATAGAGCGCGGCATTTGCTATAGTTGAAAGAGAAGTCATAGGGGAGTTCCTGGCAAAAGAGTGTGCGTAAATGGAACGGCTACCACTATAGTTCTACGAGGGATTAAAAAAATTAATCAATTCCTGACAGAACATTTCTAGTCACTCCATAGAATGAGGTATCCAAAACGTCTAGGGTTAGGGGCGCAGTATATAAATAATACAGGCAACGCGCCCGGTTCTCGAAAAAAAGCAGGCCTGATTTCCCAGAATGAGTATTCCGGAAAATCAAACCAAAAATCAATAGGAAAAGTTGCCGTGATGCAGTGGCAGCGAAAAAGGACAGCGATGGATGATACCAACATGAGAGGAGGACTGGCCATGGCGAACACACAGACAGAGGCAACCGGCAAGCCGGCAATGTCAGAGCAAATAGGCAAAGCAGGGACGACAGTCAAGGAAGGCGTCATCAGCAGTCTCAAAGGCATCAATGAGATCGAGGCGGAAATCGTGAGCATCGTTCGAGACACCGTGTCAAACACGCTTCGCGCAGCACATGTTGTCGCACTCGAAGGAGTCGGTGTTGCCAAGGATGTAGTAAAGGGCGCGATTCAGGCCACGGAAGAGGTCGGCACAGGGCTGATCCTGAGCACCAAGAGCGTGGCGAAAGGCGTAATCCTGGGCGTGAACGACGTGGGTGGCGATATAATCTCCATTGCGGGATCCACCGTCAAGGGCGCCGTGAAAGGGGCCGCTGATGTCGGTGGGGATGTGGCGATGGTTGCCAGACGGGCTGTTGATGGCGTTATCGAGGCAACAAGGGAAATCGGCGGGAATGCTGAGGAAGTGGCTAAAGTCGCCGTGACAGGCGCCATTGACGCCGCATCGACGATCGGCAACACGGCGGTCAAAGCGGTCAAAGACATCCTGATCGGCGTCACAGAAGGCGTAAAGGACGTAGCGAGCGCCGTAATCCCAAGGCCCACCAAGCTGGCCGCCTAGGTGCTTGGTCAAACAACGAAGCGATTTCCTCGCATGCCGCAACAGGGACGGTACCTGTGACGGCTCCATACGATTCAAGCGTTCGGGGGCGTTCTGCAGTCAGGATAGCACGAGCACCTGTACCGTCCAATCGTCTACTCATCGTTGTATGGATGCGTGATGTTGCCGCAGGCAACGCATGAGGGTCTTCGTTTTGTTTCGCACGGTGCTATCGGTAAACCACATCCCACGCAGCAGGCAGAGAGAGCGCTGTTTGCCTGTCTTTACCAGTCCGTCGCGATAGACGGCATTTGAATCGCGTGGGACACCGTGCGTTTTAAATCGTGTTGTGAGACATGACATACGCACAACGTGAGGGTCTTCCTGAGCACTTCACGTAGCGCAACGCACTCATACAATATAAGGATCATGGCTGCTCAGACAGCGAATTTTATTTGCAATCTGCGCGCCAGAGGCAATTCATTTGCCCGCATGCTTGACCAGAGGAGGTAGCAAAACAAGCATTACTCCCTTCTGCTCGTTGAATAGCTCGAATGAGGTCCTGCTTATTCATTTTCCCGGCATTAACGCCATTTCTCTTTGCAATATCCTTGATGTCCGGAACCTTCATTCCCAAAGCTCCACGCGAAAAATTGATTGAGGTATAAGATATTCATTTCCAACCTGTTTTGCATACAGGTATCTTACCCGTAATAAGCCATGTACATTCCCAGAAAGAAAGGCTGCATGGCTCTTTCTTCGTCCTGACGTCTGATAACAGTAGACGGCCGTTTCCATAACCGGATTCTTTAGAGGTTGCTTCAATGCAAACAAGACAAACCTGCCAAATACAAGCCGTCCTGATTTCGACTCACCCACTGTACCGATGCGGTGCGGCATGCGATCAGAGCGTGTGCCGTATCGATGCGTACTGTCTCTCGTTCCATGAGAGGGGCTGCCAGCTCGAGGCAGAGTCCGCCGTCGCTGATATTTATGGTGATGCCATTTACGAGGTCGTTGGTGCCGTCCACCAGACACCGTACTTCATAATGAGTTGCATGCCGAGTTTCTTTTCTCCGAGAGTATAAGGGCGCCGAAAGATCCACCCTTTTTTCACACTCGTCCAGCCAGACTGAAAGATGAGATAACTCAACCGGTTTTTGAAAAAAGGCGTATCCCCGTTGTTGAATCTGCTTATGGCACTCTTCGTCAAGAGATGCCGACATGACTGCTTTGTTCTCTCTCGCTAGTTTGCACCCGTGCGTCAATTGTTCCTGGAGAAGCTCAAGCCCGTTCATGCCTGGGAGGGTGAAATCCGTGATGATCACGTCGGCACAAGGGTAATCCGTGCTGCAAAAATTTCCTTTCCCTTCACGAATCGGACAGACTGCAGCCCTGGTATAAGACAGCACCTCATAATTCCTTATCGTTAAAAAAACCTTTAACGTGTTCAAAACGATCTCCTGGTCATCGATCAGGACAGCTCTTAGTTTCCTCATACACAGCACCTCTTTGCATATTATTGACGACAGGAGTATTCCGTAGCTCCATGCTGACCGAGCGTTCCTGAAAACTGATTCGGTCAAAAGTGAGAATTTCCGGTGTGATTGATGAATTCATTGATTTTATCCGAAAGTGTGATGTTGATTCCATCATAAACCATGTGTCATGGTCCCTGGAGATCAATCGTTTTTTTAGAAGCCAAACCACTGCATTTCTACTCATGGGTCAGTTAATATTGTGTTAAAGACAGGGTATTGATAGAGTGTGCGAAAAAGTAATGGTGCTGGAGTATCTTAGGAAATATTCCGGATCCAAACATGTTGAATAAGCCCTGCCAGGCGTTGCCTCATCGATTCTTGATGCTATAGACCTCCAGATTTCCAATCATACGAACTTTCAGGCCGCGCTGCAGCCGACCGGAACCAGGCTTTGCTCCCATCGAAACCGGAGCCAACTCTCCTCTCATCAGGCGGCTAGGCGTCCGATCCAGGTTTCTGAACAGCGGTGCTTGCTACATCTTTTACCCCTTCCACGACACCGACCAGCATTTCACTGACCGCCTTGACCGCTGTGTTGCCGATTGTCGATGCAGCGTAAATGGCGCCTGTCACGGCGACTTTAGCCACTTCCTCGGCGTTCCCGCCGATTTCCCTTGTTGCCTCGATAACGCCGTCAACAGACCGTCTGGCAACCATCGCCATATCCGCACCTACTTCCGCGGCGCCTTTCACGGCTCCCTTGACGGTGGTCCCGGAAACGGAGACTATATCGCCACCCACATCGCTCACGCCCATAATTACACCTTTCGCTACGCTCTTGGTGCTCAGGATCAGCCCTGTGCCGACCTCCTCCGTGGCCTGAATGGCCCCCTTGACCACATCCTTGGTTACCCCGACAGTTTCGATGCCTACAGCCTTCGCTGCACGAAGCGTATTTGAGACAGTGTCCCGGACCAGCGCCACGATTTCCGCCTCAATCTCCTCTAGTCCCTTAAGACTGCTGATGACGCCTTCTTTCACTGACTTCCCTACTTCGCCGATTTCCTCTCCTGGAGCCGGGTTGCCGGTTGCCTCTTTACCTGTTGTCTCTTCTTTCGTCATGGGTCGTCCTCCCATTGAGATAGTACCATCCACCATTGTTGGCTTTTTGAGAGACTGCCGCTGTACGGATGCTTTTCCTAGTGTTTTATTACTTGGTTTCCAGGATGCCATTTCTTGAAATAGGCCTGCTTTTCTTAGAGAACCGGAAGCAGCTTTCGCCATTAGACACGTGATTACTGATAGACACAGGGAATATAGTTATGACCAGAGGAACGTCTGCATACATCGTATGCACCATCTCAAGAAGTTCCTTCCTGTGACGCTGCCGGCGAATCAGCGCGCCCACACGGCTGCCTCATCGTTGTCATGGTGGCTGTAAAGACGGTCACTTAAAAACAAACCTGACGCAGAAGATGCAGAGAATAGCGGCCATCTCAAAGACCTCCGGATCCATGGTGATCGCTTCTCTCCGCGTCCTCTGCGGTTGTTGTCTTTCATACTCTGCGGCGCTTTCGAGGAGGATCAAGGTGCGCTGCCGATCCTGATGCAGCATCCGTGACTGCTCTATGACGTAAAGATACCAGAGAAATGTTAAATGACTATGTAGACTCTGTTAAATTATCGTTACAGCTGAGGGGGATATTCTGTATTAATTTACTCGATGGCGACAATAACAAAAAAGTGATGAGGTTTAATTAAAGACAGCAAAAAGGCAGTATGAATATTTTAGCGACACGCCGACAGATTCACCGGAGTCTGGTAACCAATAAAGTAGGTTTTTATACGGTAACCATACCGTTGTGCTATACTCATTGACAATGAATATATTAACAATCGATCATGACTTATTGAGGATGTTCGGGCATGAAGGTTCAGGACATCAAGGACATTGCAAAGAAGAAAGGCGTTACTAGGAGAATGAGTAAAACAGATCTCATCAGAACTATTTTAAAAAAAAAGAGAACGATGCTTCTTTTGCTACATTCTCTTTTCAGGCATGCGGCTAACTGCATTGCCTATGGCTACAGACTGCAAATAATAATTTAAAAAGGATGCCAATGGGAAGGCACCGCTGCCCATCGCGATAAGCCCGAGAGTAAAAGAGCGGTTGCCGTAAAAAGTGAATGCCAACCATTATGACTGGCAAGCTGAATATTCTGTTGTAGGCAAATCATTGATCCCGATGCGCTCTTGCGCAATTTCAGAAAGAGTGCCAACGATACAAATCTTGAGCGATGTCTAAAGACACTATTAAAAATGTACGCTGCCCTACGTGTGGATCGATTGCCGTCTATCGCGACGGATGGGCACGGACAGGCAAACAGCGCTATCTCTGTTTGATGTGTGGGATGCAGTTTACCAATAGTGAGCGTGCGAGAGTCCAGAATAGACCGTTATGCGCTGCCTGCGGTAGCATCATGTATCTATACAGTCATGACGAGACGACTATGCGATTCAGGTGCTCGAAATATCCTGACTGCAGGACATACACGAAAATTCTAAAAGACGAGACCATCTCGGGTGGCATCAGCCAAGCTTCCGATTGATGAAATTCTCTTGGCGGACTCTGGAGTGAATATCATCAATGGCAAAACTCCAATTTCCAAAAGGATTTTTCTGGGGAGCAGCAACAGCCAGCCACCAAGTCGAGGGAAACACCCAAAATCAATGGAGTAACTGGGAAATTTCGCTTGGGCGATTGACCCAATTGGAACAGGATGGCCTTATCGCAAAATACGGGAAAGAGAACTTTATTTCCGGCCCGGCGGCCGATCACTATCATCGGTACGAGGAAGATTTTCGCCTGGCAAAAGAACTTGGCCATGTGGCAACCCGCATTTCAATCGAATGGTCCCGCGTTGAACCTCGAGAAGGACGTTTTGACGATGGAGCGATTGAGCATTACCGTGATGTCATTTCGTCCATTCGCAAAAATGGCATGGAACCCTTTGTTACGCTCTGGCATTGGACGTTTCCGGTCTGGTTTCGGGACAAGGGCGGTTTTGCCACTCGAAAAAATATAGAATATTTTTCGCGGTTCGCAGAGAAGCTGGTTAGCGAGCTCACGGACGTAACGTTTTGGATCACCTTAAATGAACCCGAAATATATGCGAAAAATAGCTATGCAACGGGCGTATGGCCTCCTCAGGAAAAAAACTTGCCAGCCGCTTTGAAAGTTTTTTACAATCTCGTCCACGCCCATCGATCAGCTTATAAAATGATGAAAGATGTTAATGCCTCTGCACGGATCGGCATCGCGAAGAACAATACCTATTTTGAAGCGTATAAAAACCAGGTACTGAACGCTATCACAAAAACATTCCTGGATTGGAGCTGGAATTTTCATTTTCTCAATCAAATTTCCGGAACGCAGGATTTTATCGGCCTCAATCACTATTTCCATAACCGCATAGGCTGGCGGATGACGCAAAATGAAAATCCTAGAATCAGCGATATGGGTTGGGAGCTATACCCCGAAGCTATATATCACGTCCTCAAAGACTTAAAAAAGTATAAGCTGCCAATTTACATAACTGAGAATGGCCTCGCCGATGCGGAAGATAAGCAGAGAGCATGGTTCATTAAAGAAAACCTGATGAATGTCCATCGTGCTATTTCAGAAGGCGTCGATGTCCGTGGATATCTTCACTGGTCGTTCATGGATAATTTTGAGTGGGATAAGGGATTCTGGCCGTGCTTCGGATTGGTTGCAATCGATTATCCAACGCAAAAACGGATACCGAGACCCTCTGCGATGGTTTACAAGAACATTTGTCAAGATAATGGTTTCGAACTGTAGGCACTGAAAATATGGAATTGTCCCGTGGATACGAAATAAGGAATCTTAATGGGCATGGGATCGAGGCAACCCCTCTGGTTTGCAAGCGGAAAAGCCGGGGTACCGACGCACCCGTGAAAAGCTTCCAAAGGCATCAACACCTCATCTGTGGCGTCCGATGGATCAGATGAAAATGGGCTTCGGATATTTCGCTACCTTCGTGACAGCAGGAACCATGAGATTGCCGGAATATATAACCCTGCGGTCCCCTTCTCTGGTGGTCCCTCAACTTTCATGCTACCACGACGCTGGTCTACTCGGTGGTATGACATGGCGCTATTTCTGACGTACGTCCTCCTCAGGCATCCCTAATCAGTCTACCGGCAGGAAGAAGAACAGCGCGCCAATCAGGGCATACAGGATCAACAACTGGAGGCCGTTGAGCCAGTTGGTTTCCCCGTCGCTGGACGTAAGGCTCACCAGGACCGAGCAGCCGAAAAGTGACACCAGCTCGGCGTTGCTGAAGTGAAGGTCCACCGGATGACCGAAGAGGCGGGATGCGAACACCAGCACTGGCACCACCATCAGGATGATCTGGGTACCAGCGCTCATGCCGATCTCATAAGCAAGTTCCATCTTGTTGTTGAGTGCCGCTTGAATGGCGCTCCATATGGCCGCGACGTTGCCAATGGTCCCGATTACGACGACACCGATGAACAGATCGGACAGGCCGAAGGCGGACTTCACCGTATCCACCGACTCGGCCACGAAATCCGAGAGGAAGGCAATCAACACGCTGGACAGGGCCAGAACGCCTATGGCTGCTAGCGTTGCGGGACCAAATTTCGAAGCAGCCTCGTCGTCCGGTTTCGCCACTGCCGGAGGGCGGGCGGCATTGGACCGGGACCGGGTGAACGTAAATACCAAAGACGCGATGTACATTAGCAGCAGCAAGGCTGCCACGCATAGCGAAATCTTCCCGGCAGAGTTGGCGCTGGATGTAGTCGATTGGGGCAGGGCACCGATATACAGGCTTGGCAGGAACATGGCGAGCGACGCTAGGATCAGGTTGTTGCAGGCATCGCTGGCGGGCTGTGCCGGAAATTTCACGGTGCCGTACTTGATGCCTGCCACCAGCATCGCCGCGCCAATCACGGTCAGCACGTTGCCGATGATGGCTCCGACCCAGGCTGCCTTCGCCAGCTCGCCGAGCCCCTTGGAAACCGCGATGAGGCCAAAGATGAGTTCTGGCAGATTGCTGAACGCAGCATTCATCATGCCACCCCACGTGGGCCCCACCACTTCGTCCAGTCTGTCGGTGGCATTGCCAATCCAGGCTGAGCAGACCACCATCGCCAGAGAGGCCACTATGAACAGCCACAACTCGTTGTGCAGTGTGGGGACATACCCCACGAGGAAGGCGGTCGGGATGAAGATTGCCAGCCAGTTGATGCTGGGCTTGAGAAAGCTGCGGAGGGTCAATTCGTTCATGGAGGCTTGCCTCATTTTGGTAACTAAATTATATCGAACAGGAACCGTTATTTCAATTTTTTGGGCATTCGGATCTTGTGGTTGATATCAATTATTAATGGATATTGACAATTAATATATACAAGGTTGATTTTTGATCGTTCTTCTGTTGATTACATGCTGAAACAATTGAAAATTGCAGGTTTTGGAAATTGCAATATGACATCCTCTAGGGCGAAAATTGTGCATCGCACTCATCCAAGAAGCAAGAAATCCGGGGTATGATAAAATGAGGCTGGATACTCTAGACGGCATGAAGTCTGCCGTAGAACTCCTCAAAAGCTTGGGGTTCAGGAAAATCGAACCATACCGGTTTAACCCAGACCCGACAGCAACGTATAGGGAGTTAAGGTCGAGATGATACAGTGCTGAAATATGGCCGGCCTATGCCTCTCTGGAATAGTACTGAGAAGCGCAGTTGTACAGACAGCCGAAAAAACGATTAGTACGCTTTCATGCTGACTCAGTCGCACGACTCGAAAGAGATTCTTCAATGATTATTTGACAATTACTCCCCCACCTCACGGCGCTCATTGCATAGGCACTCCTGAGAATACCCTGCCCCTATCAATCACATATTTTAAATCGTTTTATTTTTTACAGATCAAGCACCTTACTGTTTTGCCCTGCATGCCCTGTTCCCCAATCGCACTTCCTCATGATCATTTTAACACGTATTTCATCGGCATTTCAATCCACCCGCTCACGTGGGGCAATGGCGCCGCGCGGTACACCGCGCCGATCGATGCGCTGTCCAGGATTTCGGACCCTGAACTTTGGACGATCTCGATCTTCTCAACAGCACCGGAAGGGGTCATCCTGAACCGCACGCGCACCACC
>DASPQB010000114.1:0-16302 GCA_035625205.1 Nitrospirota bacterium
TGGTAGGAACGCTCGCCGCTGCGATCGGTGGCGTGATCGCTGTCGTACACGTTAAACCTGTATTACTCGCACTCCCGGTTTCTTTTATCCAGAAAGCTGCCGAGCCGCTCGCGGTGGCCTTCATGGTGGGACTGATTACATTCATTACAATCGTGATCGGAGAACTTGTCCCAAAATCACTCGCCATCCGTCATTCCGAGCAAATTGCTTTTATCACGTCAGCACCCATTGATTTTCTTTCACGGATCCTTTCTTTCGTACTTCGGATATTGGCGAGTTCGAGCAACATTGTCCTCCGTTTATTCGGGCTCGAACAATGGCAGGAAATTAATCTGATCTCTGAAGACGAAGTGAAGTATCTTATACGTGAAGGACGCAAGAGTGGAGTATTCGAATCATCGGAAGAGGATTTGATCCATAGCGTTTTTCGGTTTACAGACACAGTTGTAAAGGAGGTCATGGTCCCACGGACCGAGATCGTGGCAGTAGAAACAGGAAGCTCTCTCGATAAAATTCTGCGCACGATGAACGAAAAAGGGTTTTCCCGGCTGCCGGTATATAGCGAAACCATCGATAATATTATAGGCGTTGTCTACCTCAAGGATATCCTCGCCCTCCACATGAGTAACCAGCGATTTCAGCTTGAAGCTGTGATGAGGAAACCTTATTTTGTCCCACCGAATAAAAATGTGAGCGTTCTGCTTAAGGAAATGCGGGAAAAGCGCATTCACATGGTTCTCGTTGGTGATGAATATGGTGGAACCGACGGTCTTGTCGCCATGGAAGATCTCATCGAAGAAATCATCGGAGACATACAGGACGAGAAGGAAAAAGAACTGCGTGAAATCCAAGAGGTAGCAGCTAACCGGTACGTTGTTGACGGGAGAACGGACATCGGGCAGGTGAATACATGGCTTGGTGTCAAGATCCCTGAAGACGAGTTCGAAACGATAGGTGGATTTGTGCTAGGTTTATTCGGTCGATTGCCCGCTGAAGGGGATCAGATCAAATATGAAGATTTACTGTTTACCGTTCTCCGGCTGCACAAGAACCGGATTTCTCGTATACGCGTCCTGAAGTTAGCACCGAAAAAACAGGAGAGAGGTGACAATGATGACACAACTGGTATTCAAGACTGATCTCGCAGGATTACGACCGCCTAAGCGGGGAAAAGTCAGGGACATATATGATTTAGGTGATACACTTCTGATTGTTGCAACCGACAGAATTTCTGCTTTCGACGTCGTGCTTCCAAATGCTGTCCCGGAAAAGGGGAGGGTGCTGACCAAGATATCAGAATACTGGTTTTCTCAAACCGAAGCGATCGTCCAGAACCACCTGATATCTACCAAGATCAAGGACTTCCCGCCAGAATGCAGATCTCATGCAGCGATTCTTGAGGGCAGAAGCATGCTTGTTAAGAAGTCACAGCCACTACCTGTGGAGTGTATCGTCCGCGGCTATCTCTCCGGGTCGGGACTTAAAGAATACATGGCAACAGGATCAGTGAGTGGTATAAAGCTCCCACCGGGATTGACCGAAGCGTCGCGCCTCCCGCAACCTCTCTTTACACCGTCCACCAAAGCCGACGCCGGCGAGCATGATGTGAATATCGATTTTGAGATGGTAAAAAAACTGGTGGGGAACGAGGTCGCAGATAAAATCAAATACTACGCTCTTGCGGTGTACAACAAGGCATGCACGATTGCAGAAGCAAAAGGCATCATCATTGCCGATACCAAGCTCGAATTCGGAATTTATAACAATGAAGTTATCCTCATCGACGAAGTGCTTACACCCGATTCGTCCCGTTTCTGGCCAAAAAAAGATTACCGGGAAGGAGCCGTGCAGAAAAGTTATGATAAGCAGTTCGTCAGAGATTACCTCCTCTCTCTCGCTTGGAACCAAAAACCACCAGCCCCAACCCTCCCTGATGAGGTCGTGCGGAAAACGAGCGAAAAATACCTGGAAGTACTGACCGTGCTTACCAGGTGATGATCGCGAAGATTGTACAGGGTGCAGCGGAGTCCTTTGGTTCTTTCATCAACTTGAGCCGGGCTCACTATCTGCCTGCCAATAGAACGAACAGAAACGGATGAATCAACCTGATCGGTCTCGAAAAAGCGGATGTTCCGTTATTCTCCTCTCATGTTGCGAGCGGAAGAACTTTCGCTGGGAGCGCCGAGAGTGCTCACGGTGTCATGCATGGGTAACCTGACACAGTAATGAGTAACCCCATCCCGTTTCTGTAGAACGGGATAATTCTGTAAATATCAACTTCTCCTATGCAGGTAATGACCTGGTGGACGGAAATAAGGGATGGGATGCCGCATTCGTTCTTAAAAGTGCCTCAAGGGATATTCCCTCCCAGCATGGTATAAACGATCCCGCGACGATTCCCTTGCACGAATACTGGCCGCATGGGGAGGGACCGCCGCTCAATCACGAGAACTCTCGGTGACAGATGTACCTTCCTACACACTCTTTATGGGGACTCTCATGACTGAAGATCCGGATGTAACGGACGCATTCGACATCATGATTGGTGACGAATATCCTTGCTCATACTGATGAAACACTGTTCTGCTCGTTTGGTTTATTCTTGACAGCATCAGTCTATAATCAGTATAATCCGCATCGTGCAGGAGAAAACAATTGTCAAGCAAAGAACACGAAGTCGAAGACCGCAGGATGATACGTAAAAGAATGAACATGAAGCTTGTTCATTGACATGTGCGGAAGTTCGTTAAAACTAAGGGGATTCGTATGGATGACTATAACGAACTGATCCAGCAGAGATTTAAAAAGCTCGATGAGATCAGTGCGATGGGGAAAAAGCCCTATGCGGGCAAGTTCGATGTTTCGACGACGGCTCAGGCAATCCTCAGCACATACGGCAACTCAACAAAAGAGGCACTTGATTCGAATCGGGTTGAAGTCACGGTGGCGGGAAGGGTCATCGCTATGCGAGTCTTCGGCAAGGCATGCTTCAGTCACATCCAGGACGGATCGGGACGGGTCCAAGCCTATTTTCAGAAGAACACGCTCGGAGATGACGCATATGCACTCTTTAGGAAAATCGACATCGGCGATTTTATCGGTGTAAGAGGCTTTCTTTTCCGCACGAAGACGAATGAACTGACGGTGGAAGCCGAGGATTTTACCCTTCTCTCAAAATCACTCAGGCCGCTACCAGAGAAATGGCACGGGCTTACCGATGTGGAACTGCGGTACCGACAGCGGTATGTAGACCTCATCGTAAATCCAGAAGTGAAAAACGTCTTTATCCTTCGTACGAAAATTGTCCAGGCGATCAGGAACTTCCTGAATGCGCGGGGCTATCTCGAAGTGGAAACGCCCATGATGCAGTCCGTGCCGGGCGGGGCTACTGCCAAACCGTTCAAGACTCATCATAACGCATTGGACATGGACCTTTATCTCCGCATCGCTCCGGAGCTTTATCTTAAGAGGCTTCTCGTAGGCGGCTTCGAGCGTGTTTATGAGATCAATCGGAACTTCCGGAACGAGGGCATTTCTACGCGCCATAACCCAGAATTTACAATGCTCGAATTTTACACCGCCTATGCAGACTATAAATTCCTCATGGATCTAACCGAACAGATGCTCAGCAACGTGGCATCTGAAGTGCTTGGCACAACGGACGTCGAGTATGAAAGCCATAAAATAAGCCTCGCACCGCCATGGAAGCGTGTCACCTTTGTCGATTCTTTGCGTCAGGCAGGAGTACCGGACAACGTTCTTACGAATACTGCTAAAGCAAAGGAGTACGCTCAGAAATTGGGTGTAAGCTTCAAGGGCGGCGAACCCCTCGGAAAGATTTTGAACGAGATATTCGAAACCTTGGTTGAGCCCAAACTCGTCCAGCCCACCTTTATCATGGACTACCCTACAGATATATCACCGCTTTCGAAGAAATGTGAAGATAATCCTGATTTTGTTGAGCGGTTCGAGTTGTTCGTCGTAGGCAGGGAACTCGCGAACGCCTTCTCAGAGTTGAATGACCCCATTGACCAGAAAGCGCGGTTTCAAAAGCAAGTAGCGGAACGTGAAGCGGGCGATGAAGAGGCTCATCAGATGGATGATGACTTCATCCGCGCGCTGGAATATGGCATGCCACCCGCAGCCGGTGAAGGAATCGGCATCGACCGTCTTGCGATGCTGCTCACAGGCGCAAGTTCTATACGTGACGTCATACTCTTTCCGCAGATGAAGAAGGAAAAATAGTGATGCAGAGTGTGGAATGTGATGGGGAACAAATAATAAGTATTCCTGTGCAGTCTTATCCGCATTCATCCTACGTTACAAATCGAATGGCATGAAACTCCCCTATGAAATATTTATCAGCTTGCGCTATCTGAAAACGAAAAAGCGATACGGTACGGTATCGCTTAATACGTTCATTTCGATTGCTGGTGTCGTCATCGGCGTTGCGACGTCCATAATCACACTTGCTGTAATGACAGGTTTCCAGGGTTATTTTCGCGACAAGATACTTTCCGCCATGCCGCACATTGTGGTCATGGATTTTACTGGTGCTGGTGTCAAAGATCAGCAGACGCTGCAGAGCAAAGTCGAGAACGTGCCGCATGTCCTGGCGACTACCCCATTTATTTACGGCCAGTCCATGCTTACAGCAGAGGATAGGATGCAGGGCGTGGTTGTCCGTGGGATCGATCCGGATACCGAACCCAAGGTCACCGACCTAGCAAAAAACATGATAGCCGGAACGCTGAAAGGGCTGGAAGACAGCAAAAGAATACTTCCGGGCATCATCATTGGGGAGGACTTAGCGCGTAAACTTGGAGCGTCGGTTGGAGACACAGTTACCATGGTCAATCCCCTGGGAGAGGAAACGCCCATGGGGCTCATTCCCAAAATGAAGAAATTCATAGTTGTCGGCCTTTTTGACGCTGGTATGTACGACTATAACATGAGTTTCGTTTATATCGCAATCCCCGATGCACAAAAATTTTTCGATATGGAAGGACGCATTAGCGGCATCCAAGTGCGCATTGACGACGTTTACCGTGCGAATGCTATTTCATCGATTATTCAAAAAGCAGCAGGTTATCCGTTTATTACCCGTAACTGGATGGAGCAGAACAAAAACTTTTTTTCGGCCTTGCTGCTCGAGAAAATTGGGATGTCTCTCATTCTTTTTGTCATTATTATCGTTGCTTCATTTAATATCATCGGCACTCTGACGATGATCGTCATGGAAAAGAATCGGGAAATCGCGATCCTGAAATCCATGGGCTCCTCATCTCAGAGCATCGTGAAAATATTTATGTTCGCCGGCCTTGCCATAGGAATCGTCGGAACAGCTATCGGTGTTCTGATCGGTTATGGTGCGGTAACAGTAATTACAAAAACAGATGTCATCATGCTGCCGAAGGATGTTTACCAGGTCAGCCACCTGCCACTTGCTATTTCGGGGTTCGACATTTTATTTATTTCGCTGACCGCGCTCGGGATAAGCTTTCTAGCGACACTGTACCCGTCGTGGCAGGCGGCAAAGCAGGATCCGGTTGAAGTGCTCAGATACGAATAACACAGAATTCATTGTTTGTAAATTCCACTACGTAAGGAGACAAGTATGGCACAAAAAGGGGGAAAGCTGAAGAGGTTGTTTTTTTCATTAGTACTGATTGCACTTTTAGCTATTGTTTTTGTCCTCCTGGGGGGCGGTAACCTTCTGAAATCTACGGGGAAATGGATAGGAGGCATTGGAAAGAAAGCTGAGGATGTGAAGCAAACGATCGAGCAGAAAGCTACGACGATAGAGAAAACAGTAGAGAATCTGAAGGAAGGCGAAAAGCCGGGAGAAAAGAAATAACACAGCACCGTATACATATACACAACCTTATTAAAACGTTCATGAGCGGCCCGCAAGAACTACGTGTGCTCGATGGAATCGATATCGAAATTCGCGGGGGGGAAATGCTCGCAATTGTGGGTGCATCAGGAGTTGGAAAGAGCACCTTTCTCCATATTCTGGGCGGACTTGACCGGCCGACAGCAGGCAAGGTTTTATACGGAGAGGTGGACATCTTTTCTCTTGCATCCGGGGAACTCGCCCGGTTTAGAAACGAGAGGGTAGGCTTTATTTTCCAGTTCCATCATCTGTTGCCTGAGTTTTCGGCAATTGAGAATGTCATGATACCTGCGCTCATCAGACGGGCCGACCCGAAGGTTGCGGCCGAAACGGCAACAAAGATCCTTGCGGAGGTTGGACTTGGCAACAGGCTGCATCATCGTCCCGGCGAACTGTCGGGCGGGGAACAGCAGCGCGTGGCAGTTGCACGGGCGCTCGTGCTCAAACCCGACGTGGTCTTGGCAGATGAACCAACGGGAAACCTTGATACGCATACGGGGGAGTCAATCCACGATCTGCTGCGTTCCATCAACCATCAGATGGGAATCACCTTCGTGATCGTAACACACAATGATAAGCTCGCTATACGCGCTGATCGAGTGCTCCGGATGGCAGATGGCAAGCTTACAGATACCCATAATTTCTAATGCGGCTTCAGCTCATTCGAAGGATTTCCTGTCCTGATCGCTCCCGCCAGCTAAACAAACGAAGTTGTAACCATATTTTCCCTTGACTTTCAAAGGCAGTAAAAAGTAAAATAAAAGGCTCCGTAAATCATATCTCTAACCGGGGAAAAGACTTTATGAACCTCCTTTTTTTTCAAGCAGCTACGGGCGCCTATGTGCTCGCCGCTGTTGGGTATATTTCCTATATCTTCAAACCTGATCGGAAATGGGCTGGAGAGGCATCGCTGTGGGCAACGGTTGCAGGCTTCCTCCTTCACCTGATCTATTTTTCACTGCGCTGGTCAGAAGCCGGGCGCATTCCGATCACGAGTTTTTTTGAAGCGGCCAATTTCCTCGGCATGGGCATCATCCTCGTTTTTTTAATCATGGAGTTTCGTTTCAAGATTGCTGCGCTAGGCTCGTTCATGTTGCCTCTCGTTGTCCTGCTCATGATACCCGTATTTCTTTTATCCAGTGAAATTAAGGAGCTTAATCCCGTCTTAAAGAGTGGCTGGCTGGGAGTGCATACGACACTGGCCGTTCTCGGAGATGCCTCTTTTGCATTCGCGAGTATTGTTTCGATCATGTATCTTGTCCAGGAACGACAATTGAAAGCAAAACAATTAGGCGCGATATTCCATCGCTTGCCATCGCTTGACATCATGGACACACTCGCCTATAAGGCGCTGACACTCGGCTGGCCTCTCTTCACTCTTGGCATGATTACCGGTTCTATCTGGGCGAATAGTGCATGGGGGTCTTATTGGAGCTGGGATCCCAAGGAGACGTGGTCGCTCATAACCTGGGTAATCTATCTTGCGCTCCTTCACCTTCGCACCATCGGCTGGCGAGGCAGAAAAATGGCTGTCCTCACGATTGTCGGCTTTGTGTTCGTTCTCCTAAGCTTTTTTGTCGTGAGTCGCGTAAATATCGGAAAACATTTGTTTTAAGGTGATATCAGTATGGGAATTGTCGTAGTCGGCCTCAGTCATAAAACAGCGCCCATCGAAGTCCGCGAGAAGCTGAACTTCCCGGAAGACACGCTTCCTGATGCGCTCACAAAGCTCATGGCTTACGATGGGGTGAAAGAGAGTATGATCGTCTCCACCTGCAACCGGGTGGAGATCTATGCATCAGTGCAGGAAAGCGCCACGGGGGTCGAACGAATTAAACAGTTCATTTCTGAATATCATGGCCTCTCTCGGGAATCCCTTGAGAAGTCGCTCTATGTTTATCCTGAGGCGCAAGGGGTGCGCCATACGTTTCGCGTCGCTTCGAGCCTCGATTCCCTCGTGCTGGGAGAAGCTCAAATCCTGGGTCAAATGAAAGACGCTTTCGACGTCGCCCTCAAGACCAAAACTACCAGCGCGATCATGAACAAACTGATAAAGAAGGCAATATCCGTCGCCAAACGGGTCCGTACCGAGACCCGGCTTGCGGAAGGAGCGGTATCTATCAGCTCCGCCGCGGTGGAACTCGCCAAGAAGATATTCGGTACCTTGGAGGAGAAAAACGTTATGCTTCTTGGCGCAGGCGAGATGGCCGAACTAGCCGCCCAACACCTCCTCGGCAACGGCGTAAAGAATATTATGGTGGCGAATCGGACTTTCGAACGCGCGGAAGAACTCGCTAAAGAATTCAAGGGTGACGCCATCCGGTTCGAGCATTTTCCCGACGCCCTTGTCATGGCTGACATCCTGATTTGTGCAACTGGCGCCATGCACTATGTCGTCAACCGCGACATGGTCATGAAGGCTCTCAAACAACGACGCAACAACCCGATCTTTATGATCGATATATCGAACCCAAGAAATATCGACCCCGATGTTGACAAGATCGACAACGTTTACCTCTATGACATCGACGACCTCCAGAGCAAGGTTGACGTTAACACCGAGGGAAGGGCACGGGAAGCGGAAAAGGCTGAGGAAATCGTGAGCCAGGAGGTGGACACCTACCTTCAATGGGAAAGGGCTCTTGACGCCGTACCGACCATCGTGGACCTTCGTGAAAAAGTTGAGGACATCAGAAAGCACGAGTTAGACAAAACTCTGGGGTCCTTAAACGGGATCAGTGAGGATGGGAAAAGAGCAATAGATATCATGTCGCAGTCCATCGTTAACAAACTGCTCCATGCTCCCCTCGTCGTTCTCAAGCAGGCAGCTTCAACGCAGGATGGCAGCGATAACACCATCGCGGTTGCTCGTAAACTTTTCAATCTGGACAAGGAACTCAAGCGGCCAGGGCATCATCGAGTCGATATGAACGAGGGAACATTGGAAAATACGAGTGAAACCATCCACACGAAAAAGAAGAAGAGCGAATGCCGGTAACATATCATGGCGGATTCAGAGCACAGTTAAACAAAATGAGCACCAAAGAACCTCTGCCACTGATGTGCGCGGATTGATATCGGTGAACAAGATTGATTTATCTGCGCTTATCCGGGTGCATGACTAAATTGCCTTAAGGAGCTTACCATTGCGAAAAGAAATCAGGATCGGTACGCGAAGCAGCGCGCTGGCACTTTGGCAGGCGGAGTGGGTGAAGTCGGAGCTAGAGAAAAAATATCCCGGAATAGAGGCGTCGCTCACCAAAATAAAGACAACCGGAGATAAGATCCTTGACGTCCCGCTTGCAAAAGTTGGCGGAAAGGGGCTCTTCGTAAAGGAGATTGAGGAAGCGATGCTGGTGAATGAGATTGACATCGCAGTCCACAGCATGAAAGACGTACCGACGTTCTTTCCGGATGGGCTCCACCTCGGGGCGATTACCAAGCGAGAGGACCCCAGGGATGCGCTGCTTACCCGTAACAAAATATCCTTTAAAGACTTGCCAAAAGGTGCGCATGTGGGTACAAGCAGCCTGAGGCGCCAAGCCCAACTCATGAACGTCCGCCCGGATTTCGTGATCCACCAGCTCCGCGGTAATGTGGATACGAGACTTCGCAAACTCAAGGAAGGACAATACGATGCCATTATTCTTGCTGCGGCCGGGGTCAAGCGTCTCGGCCTGGCAGATAACGTCTCGGAATATATTGATCCCGAGATCAGCCTGCCGGCAATCGGGCAAGGAGCCCTGGGCATCGAGTGTCGCGTAGATGACCGTGAATTGAACGCCCTGATAGCCTTTTTCAATCATGATGACAGCCGCACCTGCGTTACAGGAGAACGTGCGCTTCTACGACGGCTGGAAGGCGGTTGCCAGGTTCCGATTGCATGTTACGGCCAGGTGAAGAATGGTAATTTGCATCTCACCGGGCTCGTTGGAAGTGTGGACGGAAAGCAGATCATTAAGGATAGCATTGAGGGAGCTCCGAATAACGCGGAAAAACTGGGCGTTACTCTGGCGGAGAAACTCTTGTCTCAGGGAGCGGACGTGATCTTGCGGGAAGTATATGGGAATAACTCCGATTTTAGCGGAAACAATCTTCTGGAAAATTAAATACCTGAGAATATGACTTTGTAACCACAGATCAGCACGTACTGACACGGATAGAGACCTGATTTTTTAAAGAATTCTATATCTGTGTTTTCCCTACAAATCTGTGGTTTCTTATTTACTATGACCCACACAATCGGGAAAGTATACTTAGTTGGCGCCGGTCCAGGTGATCCAGGACTCATAACCGTCAAGGGTCTCGAGTGCGTAAAAAAGGCTGACGTCATCATTTATGACTATCTCGCGAACGAGCGACTGCTTGACCAACGTCGTCCCGACGCAGAACTCATATACGTGGGTAAGCAGGGAAGCCGACATACGCTTCCCCAGGACGAGATCAATACACTTATCATCAAAAAAGCCCGCGAAGGAAAGGTCGTCGCGCGGTTAAAAGGTGGAGACCCTTTTATTTTCGGGCGCGGAGGGGAAGAAGCTGAAGAGCTGGTGGACAACGGCATCCCTTTTGAGGTTGTTCCCGGCGTGACATCAGCTATTTCGGCGCCCACTTATGCGGGCATCCCACTGACGCACCGAGAACATACGGCAAGCGTGGCTTTTGTAACCGGCCATGAAGATCCTAACAAACCAGAATCAAAAGTGCATTGGGACAAGATATCGACCGGCATCGGAACACTCGTGTTTTTCATGGGCATGAAGAATCTCCAGAATATCGTCGACAACCTCATTTCCCATGGGAGAAGTCCGGATACGCCGATAGCACTCATTCAGTGGGGCACGCGAACAGATCAGCGGGTTGCGACGGGCATTCTTAATGATATCGTTCATAAAGTCAGGGAAGCAAAGCTTGGCCCACCGGCCATCATTGTCGTTGGAGAAGTGGTTCGGCTCAGGCAAAAGCTGAATTGGTATGAAACGAAGCCATTCTTCGGCAAACGTATTATTGTGACGCGTTCACGCGACCAGTCTAGCGTCTTCGCTGAAATGCTGATTGACCGCGGCGCAACGACTATTGAATTTCCGACCATTGACGTTGTCCCGCCTGGAAGCTGGGATGAGCTTGATAGCGCTATCCAAAAAGTAGAATCATTCAGCTGGCTGGTCTTCACGAGCTCGAATGCCGTCCGGTTTTTTATGGAACGCCTCCGCTGTCTTAACAAGGACCTGCGCATTCTCAAGGGTGTGAATATCTGCACGGTCGGGCCGAAAACTTCGGAATCCTTGGAGTCTTATGGTCTTAGAGCTGATCTTATACCTGCAGAGTTCAAGGCGGAAGGCATAATAGATGCCCTCGGAAGCGTAAACCTGCGAGGTCTCAAATTCCTCATTCCCAGAGCAAGGGTTGCCCGGGAAATCCTTCCGGACAAGTTGCGTGAACTCGGTGCGGAAGTTACGGTGGCCACAGCCTATGAAAACATTAAGCCGACGACTGATGTTGCCCGTGTCAGGAGGCTGCTGGAAGAGAAAAAGATTGCGGCAATCACTTTCACGAGCTCTTCCACGGTCCATAATTTTGTTGAAATACTTGGCAAAAAAGAGTATAAAACACTTTTAAACGGCGTTATAGTCGCATGCATCGGGCCCGTGACGGCAAAGACCGCAGAAGAATATGATCTGAAGACAACGATAATGCCAAAGGATTATACGATTCCCGCACTTGTTAATGAGCTGGCTGATTTCTTTAAGAAACAATAGCGCGTTCACGACAACGCCACCTACGTGTCTTGGTCGTAAAAAAAGGAGACAATATGATCACCATTTCAGACGTTGCAGCAGACAAAATAAAAGAGATCCTCAAAGTGGAAGGAGTTCCGAATCATGCCTTACGTGTATCCGCAACGAGCAGCGGATGCTGCGGTCCTTCCTACGAGATCATGATTGACGACAAGACGGGTGATTTCGATACCGTGGTCGAAAAGAACGGCGCCAGGCTCTTCATCGATGAATCGACGTCAAAAACTCTTGATGGTGCCGAACTGGGGTTCATCAGCGACGAACGCGGCGAAGGCTTTGTGATCGGCTTTCCGAACGGCGCACCGGCTGGCGGCAGTTGCGGATGCAGCGGGGAAGAGTCGAATCACGGCCGTAATCAAGGCGGTGGCTGTGGATCCGGAGGTTGCGGCTGCAGTTAAGGCTCCCTCCCAGCCAACGAGGAAGGTAGAATTTTACCTAGATTACAACAAGGTCACGAAGAAAATATTTTGGCTGCCAATTGAACTTCAAGAAAAGTGCGTCCTTTGCACATTCATGGTCCAGATAGTAGCTCTACTTTTCATTGATCGTACCCGTGTTCAAAAGTTGTTACCTTTTTTATTTCAGGAGATTTCATGTATCAGCCTTTATACCGACCGAGGAGGCTCAGAGCCAATGAGAACCTCCGCCGCATGGTGCGGGAGACGAAGCTTTCCCCGGACGATTTCATTTATCCGCTGTTTGTGACTCACGGCAAAGGCATCAAGAAAGAGATTAGCTCCATGCCTGGCAACTACCAGCAGTCCATCGACAATCTCCTTAAGGATTGCGAAGAAATCAAGAAACTCGGCATTCCGGCTGTAATCCTTTTCGGCATTCCTGAACATAAGGATGAGGTCGGAAGCGAGGCATATTCCGACGATGGCATCGTCCAGAATGCAATAAAGGCAATTAAGAACAAAATTCCGGAACTGATAGTCATTACCGATGTATGTCTATGCGAATATACCAGCCATGGACACTGCGGGATAATTAAAAACGGAGTGGTCCAGAACGATGCCACGCTCGAACTCTTGGCTAAGGAGGCACTTTCGCACGCTAAAGCAGGCGCAGACCTGGTCGCGCCCTCGGACATGATGGATGGCCGAGTTGGCGCCATCCGGCATGTTCTTGACAACGAAGGGTATCACGATACACCAATCATGGCTTATGCCGCCAAGTATGCATCGAGCTTTTACGGTCCTTTCCGCGAAGCAGCAGAGTCTACGCCACTCTTCGGAGACCGCCGTTCGTACCAAATGGACTCCCCGAACAGCCGCGAGGCTCTGCGTGAAGTTGCCCTGGACGTCGAGGAGGGGGCAGATATCATAATGGTGAAACCGGCGCTCGCTTATCTGGACATCATCTATCAGGTTAAGCAAAACTTCAATCTTCCTGTTGCCGCCTACAACGTGAGTGGTGAATTCTCCATGGTCAAAGCAGCGGCCAAACTGGGCTGGATCGACGGTGACCGTGTCATGATGGAGTCGCTCATCGCTATGAAGCGGGCTGGCGCTGATATCATCCTTACCTATTTTGCCAAAGAAGCAGCAGCGATGCTCAACGGATAGCGACTCGTATCCTTTACCGTAATGTTGCCTGATTCAGACTGACAGGGAAAACCTTCACTTCCCGTTTTAATCCTTATGCCGCTCAAGTGAATTAAGAATTTTTCTCGAAAGAATAGTTCCCTTTTTGCGCCCGATGCTCTTCAGATACACTCTGATTATACACTTTATGATATGTAGTTGTGTTGATTATCAAATCATGATATAAACCTGGCAGGATGCTCAAGGGATACCTGTCATCATCGCCGAGAGTATAGGGGTTACTGGGACCACCCTCATCAACTGAGGCGATTGACAAGCTTTCAATAAGACAGAAGTCCATGCACTTTTTTCTTGCATTCCTATCTTCTCTGTGTTAAATATATATTAACACTCTGGGAAATTCCTTTGGGAGTGGGCATTTTTATTTGCCCACTCTTTTTATTTGGGGGACATCATGGCCGATATGGCTGAGCAGATCCGGCTGCTTCTTGAACCGATTCTGGAATCGCTCGGACTCACCCTGTGGGAGATGGAATTCCATAAGCAGGGACCGAAATGGCTGCTGAGGGTCTACATTGATCGTGAGTCTTCAGGTGTTACGCTGAATGATTGCGAGTCTGTGAGCAGGGATTTGAGCATGGTCTTAGATGTGGAAGACGTCATCCCTCATGCTTACACGCTGGAAGTCTCCTCACCCGGGCTGGATCGAACATTGTCAAAACCGGATCACTACATCCGTTTCTCGGGCAGTGCAGTCAAAGTGAAGACGTATCAGCAGATCAATGGGCAGAAAGTGTTCCATGGCAAGCTGCTAGGTCTAGCCAACGAAACAGTAAAAGTAGAGCTGGAAACGGGAGCGATAATGGAGATTCCGCTCCCTTTAATCGCGAAGGCCTCTCTTGAGGTGGTTTTTTAGTATTATTATTAATTTATAGTCGCGCCCGCTGTTGCTGTGAGCAGAAAATTCACCAGCGCGGGGCTGCGCTAGTCTATCCATGAGGATTTTTACCAGGAGGAGATATGCCTATGAGTCAGGAATTGATTCATGTGATTGACCAAATCAGCAAGGAAAAGGGAATATCCAAGGAAATGGTAATCGAAGCCGTTGAATCGGCACTCGTGAGCGCTGCCAAGAAAAAATATGGGGCTCAGCGAATCGCAGTGCAGATCGATCCTAAGCGGGGCGATATCGTCATGTACGCCTACAAAAAAGTCGTGCAGGACGTTGTGAACCCAGACGAGGAGATCACCTTGGAAGAGGCCCAGACGCTCTATCCGGAAGCGCAGATGGACGGCGAGGTTCCCCTCCAGGTTGAGTTCCAGGGGTTCGGCAGGATCGCGGCACAGACTGCACGCCAGGTCATCGTGCAGAAGGTGCGTGAAGCGGAACGCGACGTTATATTTAAGGAGTTTAACGATAAAATCGGCCAGCTTGTGAATGGCATAGTGCTGCGCCATGAGAAGGGCGCATACTACATCGACCTCGGAAAGACCGAGGCAGTGCTGCCTGCACGCGAACAGGTACCACGCGAGAGCTATCGGCGAGGAGATCGTGTCCGCGCATACGTGCTCGAAGTACGAGATACGTCGAAGGGGCCGCAAGTCGTACTCTCCCGCGCTCATCCGGATTTCGTCGCACGTCTGTTCGAGATGGAAGTGCCGGAAATCTACGAGAACATTGTCGAGGTAAAAGGCGTTGTCCGTGAGGCCGGTGACCGCACAAAAATCGCTGTCTCCTCCAAGGAATCTCAGGTCGATCCGGTCGGGGCCTGCGTTGGCATGAAAGGTTCGCGTGTACAGGCTGTCGTCCGTGAACTGCGGGGAGAGAAGATCGACATCATTCCCTGGTCAGAAGACCCCCGTATCTTTATCGCAAAGGCGTTAAGCCCTGCCGTTGTCGAAAAGGTCGGCGTTACCGAGGAAGACCGCTCCGCTCTTGCTGTCGTAGCTGATACCCAGCTTTCCCTCGCAATTGGCAAAAAAGGGCAGAATGTGAGACTCGCTGCAAAACTTACGGGTTGGAAGATCGACATCCTGAGCGAATCCGAATATGATCAGGAGCGCCAAAAAGAACGCGAACAAGAGATCGAGGCAGCCATTGTAGAAGAGACGCGTAAGATGGCCGAAGAAACCGAAGCAGCAGAAGGCAGTGCGCATGGCGAGGTGGCGAGCACTGACTTGACTGCTCTTGAAGGAGTCGGACACAAGACCGCAGAACAGCTCATAGCGGCTGGTTATGACACCGTGGAAAAGATCGCTGCCATGTCTGATGAGGAAATACTTGCGGTACCTGGCATCGGTGAAAAAACTGCACAGAAAATCCTCGTATCCGCCCGCGCCTTGCTCGGGAAATAAAGGCTATCATGGCAACGGGAATATGAAACATCAGCCGGAGCGAACCTGCATAGGCTGCAAAAAGGTTCTCCCTAAAGACGACGTTGTAAGAATCATCGCCGGCCCTGCCGGCGTTATAATTGACTATCGCGAAAAATTAAATGGCCGCGCTGCTTACGTGTGCCCGAAGACGGAGTGCATAAAAAAAGCACTCACGAAAGAAGTTTTGGGTCGATCCCTGCATAGTAATCTTCGTCCACCGGAAACAGAAGATTTTTTCGCCAAGCTGACGATCTGCATCACGGAAAAGATCAAGTCGCTGCTCGCTATCTCACTGAAGGCCGGGAAACTTGCAGCGGGATATTCAGCCGTGCAGGATGCTCTCGAAAAAGGGCGGGTGGAACTCCTGCTGTTTGCCCGAGACCTGTCGACAGGAACCAGGGAGAAAATTACTATACCAGAGTCGAAGTCTATCCGCTGCACAACGCTTTTTACGCGCGATGAATTGGGGAGCATTCTCTACCGCGATCTCGTTGGAGTCATAGCAATTCTCGATAAAGGGCTTGCAGACGCGCTCTGGATTGAGACACAAAGATTAAAAGGCTTGATAATTCTCAATGAGTAGAGTAAAATATCATATTAATTTATATGGCAATTTACTGAATAGTGCCGTTAAGTGCTGAGAACCGCCGGGGGGATTAGATTTTATGACCGTGATCAGGGTACA
>DASPQB010000115.1:0-2575 GCA_035625205.1 Nitrospirota bacterium
GGCGAGAACCGCATCCCCCATCAATAACAGAAAAAAACTAAGCATGTACGCTTATCCTTATGTGATGTTCTGCCTTCACCAACAGTTCACCATCCAAACTCTTCAAAATGATTGTCGCTCCCGCCCCATCGACGGAACATGCTGATGTTCACGGCCACCGGTTCGCCACCATGCCCTCGGCTCTAAGATAACAGCTCCATACGCCGTATTTTGCAACTGAAGTCTTTCTAGTATCATCGTGCAGTTCTTCCGTTTCTCTCAATGCTCCGCCCCTCCGGTTACAGCTACATAACCAAAAAGGATCTCGTTGGATTCATTGACTATTCAAACCGTCATTGAGTGCAAGCGGCGGAGCAAATCTAGTGAGGCATGGTTGCCTATGCCAAGTCAATATCATGAGCGGAGATTTTTACTGCAACGCTCCTGCCGAGCAATTCTACATTGACCGAAAAAAAATAATCGTTTTCTTTTTTGCTCAGGACGCCTTCAGCATTCTGAAGAGGCCCGTTCTTTACACGCACCCGCGTACCTTTCTTCAAATGCGGATAAATTTCAACATCTTTACCGCTTTCCATCAAAAGCCTGAGCGATGCGATCTCTTCCGGTTCCACGGGTGTCGGCGTGGAAGGCTCCAACGAGACGAATGTCACGACCCCTCTCGTCTTGAGCACGTAAAGAAATGCGCCTGGATAGGCCGGCACCTTGACAAAAACATATCCGGGAAACATGGGATGTTCTATCATCTTCCTGCGGTCTTTCCATTGGCTGCTCTTCCTGAAGGATGGCAGTAACGCCTCAATGCCCTTTCGAAGCAGTTCGTCGTGAACGACGAATTCATGGCGCGACTTTACGTAGACGACATACCATGGACACAGGGAGGTCGTCGCCACCTGCATCGTTGCCGGTTCATATCCCGCAATAGCATGATCGAGAACCTGATACTCCACGATTCATTCCTCCCCGTGGTCTTCGTCCGGCTGCAGGGCTTGCGGCACGCCCCCCTGCAATCGCGCTCTATGGTTCCGGCGTGTCCAGAGCGTCCATGAGGGCTGCCGGGGTGATCTTATCCTGGCGCATCGACTTTTCGGAGCCCCAATAGAGCCTGTTAAAATCGAGGTCCTTGGCGACGTCGCTGAGCATGTTGGTATCCACCGTGGTCGTCTCCTCAATAAAGGCGGTCAATAAAACGAAATCGCAGAGGATATTCACCAGCCGTGGAATCCCTCTGCAATGCCTGAAGATGATATCCATGCAGCCGTCTGCGAACGTCACCGCATTGCGGTTGCCAGCTACCTCCAGACGGTGAAAGATGTACTCTTCGGTCTCCACCCTGTTGAGGGGTTGGAGGCGGCAGCTGACGCTGATACGCTGCCGCAGCTGTCTCATCTCTGGCCTCGCAAGAATATGCCGGAGCTCGGGTTGTCCGACCAGCACGATTTGCATCAACTTTGACGTATCGGTTTCCAGGTTCGACAGCATTCGGATTTCCTCAAGCAGCTCTGGTTTGAGGTTCTGCGCTTCATCGATGATCAGCACAGTGTTGTAGCCCCTGATGTGCTGATCGATAAGAAAATCATTGAGCTCCTTCATCAGGGTAATCTCATCCTTGCCCTTGACGTCGAGACCAAAGTCATCGTTGATCATTGCAAGCAGCTGAGGAAACGAGACCTTGGTATTGAAAAGCCGTGCAAGCGTAACATTTGGATCGACCTGCTTGATGAGATCGCTGATAATGGTCGTTTTTCCTGAACCGACCTCTCCGGTAAGCAGGATGAAGCCCGCTTTTTCCCTGATCCCATAATAGAGATAATGCATCGCCTTTTTGTGGCTTCTACTCATATAGATAAAAGCCGGGTTGGGCACAAGTTCAAAAGGCTTTACTTTCAGCTTGAAAAATGCTTCGTACATTTTTCCCGTGTTCTCCCTTGATCTTTTTTCATCGCGGGCCTCGCCTGTGACGCCCAGGACACCCCGTACTTCCAGCCTTCCTGCTGTCGTATGGAGCGAAAATTGCGGCACCAGCGTAATGTGGCATTACTTCCCCATTGCTTTCGTTCAGACATCTTGGTACATGGTCTGGTTCACCAGTGTCCTGAACTTGTTGTAATCAAGAGGCTTTATCAAGCAGTGCGAAAGATTTTTGTCGAGACCATCCAACGTCAGCATAAGTTCCCTGCTCATCTGATCGAGCAGGATAATGGTTGGAATATTCCTGTTCTTCAGTTTTTTCAGAAGACCGGCGCCATAAGGGTAACTCGTAATGACCAGTCCGAGATCCTCACCAGCCAATCCCCGGTCAAACTGATGAGCGTCGGCGACCGTGATTGTCCGGTATCCTTCCTGTTCAAGGATCGCGGCGCATATCCTGCAAAAGCCCGCTTCGTCAGCGATTAGTATCTTTTTGTTATTCATACCGTATTGCATGAAGCAATTTCAATGCCCGCAGAAATTCGCCTGTTTTTACTGCTTTTAAGCAGAATAAGAAAAGTTTTTAGTGCTTTGTGTATCATAAGGATACAATCAGCGTTATATGCCGCTGGCTCACCCTGTATCCACAGGAAACAGTGTTCCTTAC
>DASPQB010000116.1:0-5373 GCA_035625205.1 Nitrospirota bacterium
TGAATTTCTCAATATTGGCCTTCAGTGGGTCTATTCTCGGGATAGCAACGAACAACAACACAAGTCCAACCGAGATTATAGGAAACAAAAATAGGCCCCAAAATTTCGATATATACCCATTCACTTGGCCTTGGGCATTCCAGTGAGAGGCTATGGTGTCTGGCAGCTGGGGGTATATGTAGATGCCGACGACAAATGAGATGATCACTATCCCAACGGCGATTAGTTCACTTCTCCTCATTGTAACATCCCTATATGTTCGTTGGCGCTTGATACTTTAATCTAATGGATAGATCTTCTTATAATGAGATAGTGACAACAATCAACTTCGCTATAAGTTCAATTAGAATCGAATTACAACCGCTTGGACGATCCGTTCACCTTCAGACACAACTAGGGTACGTCCCAGAGGCTTGAGGTATCTTGCTTGATAATCTACATTCCCGACGTCTGCTATCGGGTTAAGATGAAATGGCTTCAAGAAAGATGGAACATTGGAGGGTTCCAGGCCGAAAATCCAGGGGTAGTTATTTTTTGCCACATAATCCATCATTTTATCCGCACCCGGAAGATTCGAACGCCGTTCGATAATGCTTTTCAAGACGTAGGTAAATATGAGGATGCTCCCAAGAGCCGATTTGCCGACGAATGCTAGTGTCCGGCAAACGGCTTCTTCCGGGAGATATTGTGTAACGCCTTCCCATACAAACACCGCCGGCCTGGAAGGGTCGAAGAGTGCCCGGGTTACAACGGCTTCTAAGCTCTGTGTATCGAAGTCGATGGGGACAAAAGTTACATGTTCCGGCAACCGACCGAAGTGTTTTTTGAGCTTCTTCTTTTTGTCTTCCTGCACTGATGGCAGGTCAACTTCAAGCACTTTCACGCGCTCCATCCCAGCCAAGCGATAGGGGCGCGTATCAAACCCAGCCCCAAAGATCACCAATTGTCTGATCCCCCGCGATAAGGCGGCCTGGACGGCATCATCTATATAGCGCGTACGACAAATCTGGGCGCCGTAAATTCCTTGCGTAATAGCATCAGATCGTTTTATTGTGTAATTGCGTATGCAGGCGAACTGCACCAGCGCTCGGATGGGTGTGCCGACTAGGTATTTAACTACCGGATCATTGAAAAGCCGGCTTTCCTCTGGTTGGAACTGTTCGATCAAACGATACACCGCTGCGCCAAGCGCCGTATTCCCAACACTTTGTTTTGCCATAATTGGTCGCTATAGAGGATGTCAACCTAAGACAATGATAAAAGTGAAAAATCCCTGTTTGTTGAAAAGATGTCACGTCACAGCAATATAAAGGTCAATAAATTCATCCCTTGATAAGCCTAAATCCCGGATAACCTTTATTAGTACCCCTTTGCTTACAGACTGACCGCTGTGTTGCGGTACTGTCACTATTCGCCCGTCAATGTGTTTTAAACGGACGTGAGAGCCCTTCTGATGTATGTTGATAAAATCAATTTTCTCTAAAAAAGCAATTAATTTAGTGCCTGATATGACCGGAAGCTTACCCTGTGTCATCCATGCACCTAATAATTATTATTAGTCTAACGTTATCTTAACGTACTCAAATTCAAAACACGCTTTTTCTGGGATAGCTTTCTCTTTTTCTTCCACGCACATTTTTATGACTTCTTTAATGTTTTCCACGGCGTCTTCTCTTGTTGGGCCTTGGGTGTAGCAGCCTTTAAACTGGGGGCATTCAACAATATACATGCCATCCTCATCTTGTTCAATGATTATCGGAAATTCCTTACATTCCTTTACCATCGTATATACTCTGACTTGTGCGCTTTAAATAATTTTGGATTTCGCCCACCGACCCACCAACCGCGAATCCACCACCTACACCAACCGTTGTTCCACCAGTGCCCGTAATGCTTACTTATATATACTATAACCAGATAGTTAAGTAACTGTTTGGTTACATTGGAGAAGAATGTGTCAGAATCAAAAAGCAGACGAGGAGAGAAGACCCGCGAGGCGATTCTTACTGCGGCTGAAGCCGTCTTCGCGGAACACGGCTTTGATGGTGCGCGGATCGACGCCATTGCGGACGTCTCAGGCTATAACAAAACCCTGATCTTTCGCTACTTTGGCGATAAGCTTGGTCTCTATGCTGAAGTACTCAAGCGGGTTGACAGAGGAATAAATGAATTACAGGCGCGTCTCGCTCCGGTGCTTGAGGATGAAACCATTATCTCCGATGCTCAGAGGTTCAGAAACTTCCTCGAAATAGGTGTTGGAGCACTGTTTGATTATCTGCTCGAACATCCGCGCTTCATGCGCATGTTAACCTGGGAGATGGCCGAGGGCTGGCAGACGTACGCAAAGATCACCGAACTATTGAAAATTGACGATATTGATCAGTTCGAGACGCTCTTTCAGCCGATGCAGAGTGCTGGACTACTCAGATCCGGTTTCAATCCCATTTTACAGTTGACTATGATTATGCAGATTTGCCAGTCCTATCTTGCCTCCCTTCCCCTGTATCAGATGATTCTTCCAGGTGAAGATTTCTCCTCTGCTGCTGCCCTTGCACGCGCACGGGAGTACATCGTTGATTTTGTCGTCCACGGGATAGTGGTCGATCTATCGGAGATGAAGCCATAAAATCGGAAAGAGGAATACTATGAACAGGTCACAGGAAGGAACGACGACACCAAAGAAAAGAAAAGACGGGGAATATACTTTACCACCAAGAAAGCAGGTGTAATGATGCAGAAAAACATGCTGAACAAAGCCAACGAGACACTCGTCACGGAGATGTTGGACCTCATGGCCAATGACAGTGAGAATTTGGAACGGACAATGAAGTGGCTGACAGACGATTGTGTCTGGGTTATGGAGCCGGGTGGCACTGAATACCACGGTGCCGCTCAGATCAGGGGATTTGTCGAAATCGCTATGTCAGGCAGAACACACGATAAGAATCACAAAATAGAGGTACTGAATTGGTTCGCGGATGTTGAGAATCTCTGTGTCGAGTATACCCATGGTGTGGTATTGACAGGCGCATTAACGGCTGGTCTCAAAGGAAAAATAAAGACCGGAGTGACGAGATACTGCATTACCTATCACATGCGAGACGGGAAGATCGACCGGGTCCATGAGTACATCAATGCTTCTTCTTGGTGGTTGAATTGCCTTACGCCAATCGGGCTTGCATACTTGCACCGGCTTACGAAGAAGAAGTTGGCTAAGGCAGACTTAAGATAGATGTTCACGTCTGTTTGCGTTAGCTCACTATGCCGGAAAAAAAACATTTTGAAATGTCAGGATACCTTGACGATGTCAATAACTTAGTAGACTTTTTGAAATATGGACTTGGCAAATAAAAGCTAGGAACATCATGAATATGAACCAGAATATAGAGAGCATATCATGCTACAACGTCTAGAATTACTAGAATACTAAACAAATGCTTCACTAGATGTGGATAAAATGCTTTTATTAGACAAATAAAGGACGATTTGATAATGAGTAATAGAAATAAATCGTACACGACTAATTCTGTGACCTCTAAGGACGGCACCAAGATTGGCTACCGGCAGATGGGCAGTGGCCCGGGCATTATTCTCTTGCACGGGGGCGTAAATGCCTCGCAGCATTTTATGAAGCTTGGCGCCGCACTGTCCGATGCGTTCACCGTGTACATTCCCGACCGTCGTGGCCGGGGTTTAAGCGGGCCGTACGGCAAAGACTACAGCATAAAGAGGGAAGTTGAAGACTTGGATGCACTCCGTACCAAAACAGGCGCATACTATCTCTTCGGTGCTTCCACCGGAGCCCTTATTATACTTCAATCAACGCTTACTGTGCCAGGCATCCGTAAAATTGCCCTCTATGAACCCCTCCTTTACGTTAACAAGTCGGATATGGACAAATTTAACGCCATGATACGTCGTTATGACAAGGAGGTATCAGAGGGCAAACTGGCTGCAGCAATGGTAGCCGCATCAAAAACTGATGATCCGACTTCAGCGATTGCTAAAGTACCTAGTTTTTTATTGTTAATACTTTTCACTCTCATATTGCGAATAGATGCCATGATAGTCAAAGGTGATGATGTGCAGCTCAAAGATCTTATGCCCACACTTGACTATGACATAGAACTTGTCAACGAAACAGAAGGAAAACTTGAGAATTTCAGAGAGGTATCTGTAGAAGTGTTATTGCTCGGCGGCAGCAAGAGCGAGTTAATGTTGAAAGATAGCCTCGATGCCTTGCGCAACGTCTTGCCACATGTTAATCGGATTGAGCTTCTGGGCCTTGACCATAAATCGGCTATGAACTCGGGTAAACCAAAACGTATTGCGCAGGAGTTACGAAGGTTTTTCATTTAACACATGAAACCTAACTAAACTCGGCCAGGGACAGCCGCTGCCGCTGATCCCGGGTGGTGGCAGGGGTGCGTGGTTGTATTCATTCGTTGAGGATACTCTCTCTGATGAATACGAAGTCATTACCTACGACCGCCGCGCCAATTCCCGCAGCACGATGAACGATCCCCAGAATTTCGAGATTAGCCAGCAGAGTCGTGACGCGGTGGCCGTGCTGCGCGTGGCCGGCGAGCAATCCGCATTCGTTTTTGGCAACAGCAGCGGCAGTCATTGCGTTTGACATGGCGAAGACCCAGCCTCATGCGATCCGGGCGGTAGTGGTGCACGAACCGCCGATTGCGCACGTGCATCCGAAGGCCAGGACATGGCAACGTTTCTTTGCAAGTGTCTATTGGATGGCATTCCGGTTTGGCGCGTCGATGGCCATGCTCAGGTTTGTGTTTGGCGTCAGGCCCCCATCAGACCGCAGGCCAAGATTTCCAAGGATTCGAAAATCCACCGGGAGAAAAGTCGCGAAAGCTTCATCCGACCGGAGGATGCGACCAGTTTCTTCGCGAAACAGGAGTTGCTGCCCGTCACCAACTACCTTCCGGATGCCGCGATGATCAAGAAAAATGGGGTCAGCTGTTCATGGCTGCTGGAAAAATATCTCTGGAGAAAAAGAGGTTTTACGCAGAGACAGTTCCAATTCTGGCTGAGAAGCTCGGCTGTGAGATGGTTACGTTCTCCAGACATCATGTTTCTTATCTGGATATGTCTGATGAATGGGCCGCCGCACTGCGCAGTGTCTTACACAAAGCGGAAGGAGTAAACCAATGAAGCGCAAAGTTAACCTATTTTAGCGAAGGCATTGATTTTTAGCTACGTTATTTCAGTCCTCGCCACAACATCCGACTCACATACCGCCCGGCCGTTCTTCTCACAATCCGCTTACCAACAGTACCCTTTTGAATCGCGTTTAAATCTCCGAGTAACCGTGCTGATCGGTACAAATTACGACGGACTTTTGATATTTTC
>DASPQB010000117.1:0-3682 GCA_035625205.1 Nitrospirota bacterium
TAACGACGCAGGCTTCGCCCGGGCGCTTCGCATGTTTCGTAAACAGGAAATGTTCCGGATCGGCCTACGGGACTTACTGGGAAAGTCCGAACTTCAGGAGATTGTGGGAGAACTGTCCGACCTCGCGGCGGTCTGTCTCAAACAAGCCTATGAATGGGTCAATGAAGGACTCCAGGAGCTATACGGCAAGCCGGTCGTTCGGTACGATGATGGGACGGCGATGACCGCCGGTTTTGCAATTATTGCAATGGGGAAGCTCGGTGGTCGGGAGCTAAATTTCAGCTCTGATGTGGATCTCATGTATGTTTACCAAGCTGAGGGGAAAACATCAGGAATACCTTCCATCGATGGAAAAAAAACCAACCGGATCACGAACCACCAGTATTTCATCAAACTAGCGGAAAAAGTAAGTGCACTGATAGGCCAAAAGACCGAGGATGGCTTCGTGTTTCGTGTTGATCTTCGCTTGCGACCCGAGGGGCAGCTTGGACCGCTGGCACAGAGCCTCGGCGGCTACGAGATCTACTACGAATCGTGGGGTCAGACTTGGGAGCGGTCGGCGCTGATCAAAGCTAGACCCGTTGCCGGAGATGAGGCCGTGGGCAGGGAGTTTCAGGATAGAATAACCCCATTTGTGTATAGGAAATACCTGGATTACAGCGCCATTGCCGAGATCCGTGAAATGAAGCGTAAAATCAACAGGGACGTTGAACAGAAAGGGAAAACGTACCGTGACGTCAAGCTCGGATACGGGGGGATCCGCGAGATCGAATTCGTGATTCAGGCACTCCAGCTCATCTATGCGGGCAAGGACCAGTCGCTGCGCGAAAAGAACGCACTGAAGGCTCTTCACATGCTCTCGCAAAAAGGACTGATCACCTACCAGGAACATGAAATTCTCGCGAAGGCCTATGTATTTCTTCGCACGGTAGAGCACCGAATCCAGATCGTAGACGACCTGCAAACGCAGACTCTGCCGGTAGGTGAACGGGAGTTACGAACCCTAGCCCGACGCACGGGATACCTGGTCCGGGGAAGAGAGACAGAATTGCTACTGCGGGACTACACGGACCATACACGTAAGGTGCGAAGTATTTACGACAACTTGTTCTCCTTCACTGGGGAAGAGCAAGGGCCGCAACCATCTTCAAAAGATTATGCAGCGTTACTTGATCCGGAAACATCGGAGCAAGAGTCGGTTTCGCTTATGGAGAGACTGGGGTTTCGCGACCCCAGGAAAGCTTATCGGAACCTTCACTTGCTTCGTGATGGCGTGGCTTTTGTTCATCAGACTCCCCGCAGCCGAAAGCTATTTAACGAAATATTCCCACAGCTCTTCGAGGAAATTATCGCCTCACCGGACCCCGATATGGCACTGAACCACTTTGAGTCGTTCCTTGCCATACAGGGCTCTTGGTATGCCTTCCAGTCCCTGGCAAAAATCGATGCATCGGCCCTCCGGGTCTTAGTCGCTATTTTTGCGAACAGCGAGTATTTATCGAGAATGCTTGTGAGCAGGCCGCAGTACCTGCAGAGCCTGCTAGAGTCGAGCAGGGCTTCAGGTTCAGGTACCTATGCGAAATTTGCGAAGGAACTGAGAGATGCACTTGAACATGCTGAGGACACAACGGTGAAGCTTGATGCCCTCAGACAATTCAAACACCAGGAGGAAATCAGAATCGGGATGGCGGACCTCCTTTCTCACGCTCGGCCCATGACAGTGTTCCATGACTTGTCAAAGCTTGCTGAAGTGTGCCTTGACGCCGCGCTAAACTTGGCGGCGAAGGAAACTGGCAAACGATACGGTGGTGCGGGTTCACTTTCCGGCCTGGCCATCATAGGGGTGGGCAAGCTCGGTGGCAGAGAACTTACGTATGGATCGGACCTCGACATCCTGTTCGCTTTTTCAGAACGCCGCGCAGTCGCACCTCCAACGGGCCTAACGGTCTTCGAGTTTTTCAACAAAGTGGCCGAAAAAACTCTAGCATATTTGTCGACGCTCACCCGAGAAGGGATTGTCTTCCGTGTAGATACACGACTGCGACCGACGGGATCCAAAGGGCCACTCGTACAGAGTATCACGGCGTTCGAACAATACTATGCAGAACAGGCCCAGACTTGGGAGCTGCAAACCCTGCTTCAGGCAAGGTGCGTGGCAGGTGACCGGATTGTGGGCGCTGAGTTTACGACGTCCATACAGAACCTGATCTACCAGAAGCGCGACCATGCGGCGCTTGCACGCGATGTACTTATGATGAGGAAACGGATGGAAGAAGAAATTGGCAAGGAAAGCGCGACTCATTACAATATCAAACAAGGAGCAGGAGGCATTGTTGACATCGAATTCCTCGTCCAATACCTTCAGCTCTTATACGGGCATGAGCACGCATTGCTACGAGTACCGGGTACGTACAATGCCCTCCGTGCTCTCCATAAGAGGAAGCTCATTGAGGATGGTACGTTCGATATTTTGAAACGGGCTTATCTGTTTATGCGTCAGATTGAAAGCAGGATGCGGATTATCTCGAACTTGGCTACGAGCGAGCTGAGCAGAAATCCCGAAAATCTATATTTGCTCGCACGCCGAATGGGATATACAGACTCGGATAGTTCAGCAGGGCAGAAACTTCTTTCAGATTATGAACGTTTAAGCCTTAAAGTGCGGGAAATATACGATAAGATTCTTCATACGAGAGCCGCATGAATTTACAGCTTTGCCAGTTAGAAAAAGTTGATACAGCTAAAAAAGTCAGCTCCTGTTTTTCAGTCTGAGTACAAGTATAAATATATTGTGCGTTGAAAAAGAAAGATTCTTCGGGGGAAAAGACAGACTTTTTATGCCGATTCCTGGGATTGCGGTATCCCCGGACTTTCATCTCGCATACAGTATACAGCTACGGCATTTACTAAACCGCTCAGAATTATCTACAAACGCATCTATCTCCTGAACCGCGATCTTAAGGTGCACTACATCGCAAAGCCCTTTTTTGTTAAATCGATCCGCTATGGAAGTGCGATTACGCCGTTTTTTGAACGGTACCTCAACGGTACCTCTATGAGCCGTTAACCAAACTCATCCACGTAATCGCCGACAGGCATCAAAGATTGTTGACTTTCAGAAAAAGATTGATACAATCTTCGGTAGGTCGCTTCGCATCAGGCAGGTAGATTCAGGATCATGCACCGCATGCGAATGGGAGTGCACGGCACTAACTAACCCTGTCTACGACATCCAGCGGTACGGCATCGATTTTGTAGCTTCACCGCGTCATGCGGATATCCTGCTCGTTTCTGGGCCGGTGTCCCGCCACATGTACTCGCTTTCAAGCGGACATACGTCGCGATGCCTTTGCCGAGGCTCGTTGTGGCCTGTGGCGATTGTGCGCATGACCGCGGCATATTTCGGGATTACTATGCGGTCACGAATGGGTGGGCAAACGTTATACCGGTGGATTGCTACATTCCGGGATGCCCGCCGACGCCGATTTCGATTTTATTGGGACTTTTTCGGCTCATCGATCAGTGCGTGAAATAGACGGAAGCTGAGTATCGGCCAGTATGAAAGAGAACCGATACCTTTCAAGTTAAGATGCTGGGATATCCAGGGAGGCAGGGAAATGGATTTTTCACCTATCAGCATCATATCCTTATCTTTTGCGGCGCTTCTGCTCCTGCTGGCGCT
>DASPQB010000118.1:0-2346 GCA_035625205.1 Nitrospirota bacterium
ATTAGTGATCCCTCCGGGAGGGAGATGAGGAATGAAACTGTTGTAGAGAATGCTGCTCATCGAAGGCTTCACCATAAAGGCACAGGGGATATAGATTAAGTTTACGACGCAGAAGAACAGCGCGAGCTTTTCCCACGTCCAGTAGCGACCCGATGTGATCATCGCACCCATCATCAACCAACAACCAATGACGGTTATCCAGGGCGGAATCCCAAAAATGCTCATGGCAGCCGTCATGCCGATGAATTCGGTGATCATCGTCAGCCAGTCGGTGAAGACCAAATCCAAGAGCGAGAACCATCCCCAGAAAGACCCAAATGCATGAAAAATGGCCTCGGCATGGCCTCGCTTTGTGACGGCACCTAAACGCACCGTCATTTCTTGAACGAAGTACGCAACAGGGCCGAGCAAGATCAAGAACCATAGAAGATGAAACCCGTATTTGGCGCCCGTCACAGTGTAAGTTGTGATACCCCCGGCATCATTGTCTGCGACCATGACAATGACCCCTGGTCCCAGCACCGACAGGAAGATGATCAATTGCCGGCGAAAGCGGGCCGTAAGATGAATACTCTTACTAATCCAATACATCGTTAGCCTCCTATTGCCAAATATAAATGAGCCGGCCCAACACCCGTGTGAAGATAAATAGTCCGCAAAGTTTGAGCTCAGTCGTGGCATCCACCGGATGTCAACAGGGCCAGATATTCTTGAGTTGCCGGGGAGATCAAAGAGGAGGATCGCCTCCCGCCTCCACCAGAACGATTCCCATGGGAGAGGCAAGGAGTGAGGCGGATAAAAGAATGAAGTTACTAAATCACTTTTGCTTCTTCCACGGTGTCTTGTTTGAATCTCCGTTACCCGGAGGTTCCTGTGTATCCGTTTCCATAAACCTCCTTTAGGTACCGAGCCGAGTGGAAGGAACAGAAATAAAAAAAACCATTCCACGAGGGGGAATGGTTTAAAACTTGGATTGGACAACCATCCTGATTGCCCAACCGCATACACTGCTTGCGTTCCCCACTCGTCCAAGCTTCGGCACCGCGTACCGTGAGAGGCCGAATGGCCTCAGCCACATTGAGCAAACCCTTAAGCCGGGAGTGCTTGGTCAACCTGTTCGGAGAGCTTCTCTGGAAGCTTCCGGGCAGTGGCCTGTTTGTGACGCGGGAGCCTCGCCTACCGAGGATTCGTCTTTTTGAATTTCGTTTAACACTAATTAAAAATTCTGTCAAGAGAAAAGAACAGAGAACAGAAAAGAATTATTTTCTATGTCTTGCTTCCCTCCTAACGAGTAACTTTGTCTTTCCGAATTATTGTTTGAAACATTCGTGGGGTGTGGTTAAGAAACCACTATTACCACCAGTACTCTTGCATTGCATGAAAAATCTTGAAATGCTCAACTTCAGGAAGGAGTCCTCGGAAAAAGGGTGGGGGATAACACCAAGTTAATAAAAATGGGTCATGGCGAGATTTGAAGATTATCGGATGTAATAAACATAATGAGGCATCAATTAAATTGCATATTCCCTTCGAGACTTATTAGTCAGATAGTTTCCTCGGCACTGAGAGATTACTATTTGCCCTCGGGGATGTCGTCTCCAGCATCGATTCTCCCCGATTCCTCAACCTTGGGCAGGCGGTCTGTGGGTCGCGCCCACCAGACGTAGAAAGTCGGAAGCAGAAAAATGCTCATCAACAGGCCAGCGATCAACCCGCCCACAATGACGATAGCAAAGGGCCGCTGTGAATCGGACCCGATGGCATGGGACATGGCCGCCGGCAGCAAACCCAGCGTAGCTACGAGCATGGTCATCATAATCGGCCTGAGCCGGCGGGTTGCTCCTTCAATGGCAGCTTCGGTGATCGAATAGCCTCTCGCCCGCAACTGATTGATATACTCAACCATAACGAGGCCAACCTGAACCGAAACTCCGAATAAAGCCATGAACCCCACTCCCGAGGACACGCTAAGATAAGTGCCCGTTACGAGCAATGCCAGGAGACCTCCGAAAGGTGCCACGACCATGCTGAGCAAATTGAGGCAGGCCCACTTTGCGGAGCCAAAGGCGCCATAGATGATCATGAAAATGAAAAAGATCGTCACGGGCACGATGACGAGCAGCCTCTTCTCCGCCCTCTTCTGGCTTTCGTATTCGCCCATCCAATTGATGCTATATCCCGCGGGCAATTTTACCTGCTTGTTTACTTTGTCTATCGCTTCTTCGACGGTGCTGCCAAGGTCGCGGCCGCGGACGCTGTACTTGACCGCCACGTAGCGCCGGTTTCCCTCACGATAGATCTGCGTCGCGCCATCCCGTGTTTCCACCTGACAGAGCTGCGCCAAAG
>DASPQB010000119.1:0-8979 GCA_035625205.1 Nitrospirota bacterium
CATGGGCCCAATACCGGCATTCGGACTCCTCTGAGCCTTTGCAGACGCCCGCCGTACGATGGTCACTGCGATGGACCGTATCAGATCCTGCTACCGGAGCAGTAGGGCTGACTATCGAAGAGATCAAGGATTGATCGCGTCCCTCTTCCCGGCTATCATCCCCGAACCATTTCCTTGAGTATGCGGCTGAGCAGGGGCAAACAACGGCCGGCGGTATCTGCCGGGACGTGACTTCTTTACCAATCTTCGGAGCATGATCCTCAGGATGTCAGAGAAGGCTCATTACCTCCATACACCCGTTTTTCCCCATATGCTAAGCCTGGTCGTGCTAGTAGAAACATTTCATGGCTGGGAATTTGCGGGAGTGGGTTGAAGACACTAAAGCAGCACTACATACAGCTCGCAGAGCAGAGGCCAACCTATTCTGCTTGCGGGCGAGCTTAAAATCATCTATGATCTCCGGGTATGTATATGGAAGCTTTAAATAAAGCGATGTTCGCCGGGGATAAAACCGTTTTCTACGATGCATCAGCCATACCACTCTCGTAATGTTTCATCACGTCATGCGATACCTTCCAATAAAAGCAAGGGCCTTCCAGGAGAAAGGAAGAAAACGCATGGAGAAAGAGTGAGAATGTCCGAAGTTTTCACGCCGCCACTTTCATTGCCCTGATTCTTGTTGGAGGAGTAGTCTTGTTATCTCATCGTATGAAGCCATCATCTTCTTATACCATTCTTATCGCCGGTCTCGGCGCTCTGGGGACCGTTTTCTCCACGCTCCTCAAAAAAGCGGGTCATACGGTCTTCGCTCTGACCAAAGACAAGTATGTGGCGGCATTTTCTGACCGAAAAGTCCGCGTCTCAGGCATCTGGGGAGAGCACGAGGCAGATCTTGACGGAATTTTCAGCTCTATTGGTCCACTTCAACAAAAGAAGCTCGATCTCATCATTCTCACGGTCAAATCATACGACACGGATGCGGTAATCAACCAGGTCAAACCGCTCATGGGCAAGGACACACTTGTAATCATCGCGCAGAATGGATACGGGAATTATGAGACCGTGTCAGGTGCTGTCGGCAGAGACCACACGCTTTTATCGCGGATCATCTTCGGAGTAAAACTGCCGACGCCGGGCAGCGCCGAGGTCACGGTCATCGCCGACGACGTACGAATCGGCCAGCCTCATAATGCAGTGGAGCGAGGGCGGGTGCAGGAAATTGCACGAGCATTCACGTCTGCCGGCATACCGACCGCTTATGACGAGAACGTTGAGGCCATCCTGTGGGACAAGATTCTCTATAATGCGGCGCTGAACCCGCTTGGTGCGATCCTCGAATGTACGTACGGGCAGCTTGCGGAAAATGCTGAAACGCGCCGGATCATGGACGCGATCATTGACGAGACCTTTCGCGTCGCACAAGCGCTCGGAATATCGTTGAACTGGAAATCCGCAGCCGCCTACTGCGACCATTTTTATACGCGGCTTGTCCCCCCCACGGCCAAGCATTATCCCTCCATGTACTATGACGTCAAAGCAGGCAAGCGGCTCGAGATCGATGCGCTTAATGGCGCCGTGGTGAAGCTGGGGAAGGAAAAAGGCATTGCAGCACCTGTGAACGAAACCATTACGAATATCATCAAGGCGAAAGAGACGCTGAGTAAGCTGAAAAAAACGTTCTCAGCCGCAGAGAACACAGAGGTCTCTACGTAACCTAAGGCGTGCAGTCTCAGACTGATCCAAAAAAATCCACCTTGCTCGGTGCCGCCGCAGAAGTTGTTATCGCATTATCTCCAGGAGTGATCAGGGTGAGTTCATTGCAGTGATAGAGAAGACCGAAACCGGAGAGAGAAGGTGGCGTTACTGACCAGTAACCGGCCACACGGTTATTGCCGATTGAAGCTTGTAAGGAGCCAAAGCATATATTCAGTCCTGCATGTTATACCTTTATTGCAAATCTTCTTTTTTTATAATAAGATGGCGATATCGTAACCAATAGAAAGTTAAAAAAGACAAACAGGTGGCAGGGAAATAACGCTGTCCATGGAAATCGTTCTGGCGACGCGAAATAAAAAGAAGATCGAGGAGATCAGGCGGATCACTGCTGATTTGCCTATCATCATTCTCTCCCTTGATGATTTTCCCGACTGTCCGGAAACAGTCGAGGATAGAGACACCTTTGAGGGGAACGCGGTCAAGAAGGCGGTAGAGGTTTGCCGATGCACGGGAAAACCAGCCCTTGCAGATGACTCAGGCCTTGAAGTGGATGCTTTACACGGTGCGCCGGGAGTCTATTCGGCACGCTATGCAGGCGAGGGCAGCAAGAGCGATATCAGGAATTACGAGAAGCTCTTGGCAGAGTTGAGGGACATCCCGGCCGAAAAAAGAGGTGCTCAGTTCGTTTGTTGCATGGCCCTCGCATTTCCGTCCGGCACGACAAAAACTTTTTTTGGATACGCAAAAGGTTGCATTGGATGTGAACCAAAGGGTAAAACCGGTTTCGGGTACGATCCGGTCTTCATCCCGGAGAACAAAAAAAACACCTTTGCCGAGATGACCGGCGAAGAGAAGGACAGCCTTAGCCACAGGGGAAAAGCCCTTAAAAAACTTGCCGAATTCCTGCATTCTGACCTCCATTTATAAACAAAACTAATATTTGAATTATAATTATTAACTTGAAAATTGTTTCGATTTAAACGAATATAGCTCCGGTTAAATCGTGTGAAGGGTTCATTGCGCCCTTATTCTTTTTTAACTTCCATTCTCATTTTAACTTACGGAGGAATTATCACCATGGCCAAACGGGTTGTACTGCTCGGAGCTCCCGGAGCTGGTAAGGGCACGCAAGCGAAGATGTTGATCGAGAAGTACAAGATTCCGCAAATTTCCACGGGCGATATCCTTCGCAAGGCAGTCGCGGACGGCACACCGCTCGGCAAAGAGGCAAAGGTGATCATGGACCAGGGCGGGCTGGTGTCGGACAAGATCGTGCTCGGCCTGGTCGAAGAACGCATCAAGCAGCCTGACTGCAAAAATGGCTTCATCCTTGACGGATTCCCGCGGAACACTGCCCAGGCCGAGGCACTCGACAAGATACTCTCCGCCATGGGTTCGCCCCTCACCATTGCTCTTAACATCGATGTCGATATGAACGACCTCCTGAAGCGCCTGACCGGACGGCGTACCTGCAAAGGCTGCCAGCAGATGTACAATATTTATTTCTCTGCTCCGAAAAAAGAGGGAACCTGCGACAAGTGCGGCGGACAGCTCTTCCAGCGTGATGATGATAAGGAGGCAACAATCAAAAAACGTCTCGAGGTGTACACTCAGCAGACCGCACCGCTCATCGATTATTACTCCAAAAAAGGCATCATGAAGACCGTCATGGGTGTGGGGAGCATCAACGAGATTTTCAATAAAGTGACGGCTGTTCTCGGGTAAAATCCCCGGTTATGTGCATGCAAGGTTACGATTTCATCCATAAGGAATTATCTATTTAACATTCTTTTAAGGAGGAACATGTCATGGCACTGGTAAAACCTCATGGTAAAAAGAAGAAACTTATGCCGCTTCTTCTGCAAGGAACTGCGCTTCAGAAAGAGATTAAAAAGTCGGCAAAACTGAAGCAGCTCAAGATATCCTCGCGCGAGACCGCAGACCTCGTGATGATGGGCATCGGCGCATTCACCCCGCTCGCGGGCTTTATGACGAAGAAGGACTGGAAGGGCGTCTGCGACAAGTACAAGCTGGCTGACGGCACCTTCTGGCCCGTCCCGGTGACGCTCTCGGCGTCAGCGGAATTCGCCGGCTCGCTCAAAAAGAATGAAGAAATCACTCTCGTTGATGAAGAGTCGGGCACGATCATGGCAACCATGAAGGTGACCGAGAAGTATGCAATGACCAAGGCAGATAAGGAGCATGAGTGCAAGCAGATCTTCCGCACGGTGGACGTTGCAGGCCACCCGGGGGTGCAGAAGGTCATGAACCAGCCTGATTATAATTTGGCCGGTCCGGTAAAGGTACTGTCCGAGGCGCACTTCCCCGAGACGTTCAAAGGCATCTACATGACTCCGGCGCAGACCCGCAAGATGTTCGAAGAGAAGGGTTGGAGCAAGATCGCCGCGTTCCAGACCAGAAACCCCATGCACCGCTCGCACGAGTACCTCGCCAAGATCGCCATCGAGACCATGGACGGCGTCTTGATCCACCAGATCCTGGGTAAGCTCAAAGAGGGCGACATTCCGGCCGATGTCCGCGCCAATGCCATCGACACGCTCATGGAGAAATACTTTGTAAAAGACACCGCCATCCAGTGCGGCTACCCCATGGAAATGCGTTATGCAGGCCCGCGTGAAGCGCTCCTTCATGCGTTGTTCCGCCAGAACTTCGGTTGCAGCCACCTGATCGTCGGCCGTGACCACGCCGGCGTTGGTGATTACTACGGCCCCTTCGATGCCCAGAAGATTTTCGACGAAATCCCGAAAGGCTCGCTCGAGACCCAGCCGCTCAAGATCGACCATACGTTCTATTGCTTCAAGTGCGACGGCATGGCCTCCATGAAGACCTGCCCCCATGGCAAGGAGGACCGGCTCATGCTTTCAGGCACCAAGCTCCGTAAGATGCTCTCCGAGGGCGAGAATGTCCCTGATCACTTCAGCCGCCCCGAGGTGCTCGAGATCCTGAAAAAATACTATGCCGGTCTCACCGAAAAGGTGGAGATCAAACTGCACAGCCATGCCGAAGGTACTCATACGGAAAAGAGATAGTAGCCGCACAGTGCTTACAACTGCAAAAGCAGTTTACTACATTCTACAGATAGGAGGTTCAGAAACATGCCGAGTTATGTGATTACAGAGAAGTGTGACGGTTGCAAGGCGCAAGATAAGACTGCGTGCCAGTATATCTGCCCGAACGACCTCATGACCCTGAACAGGGATCTCATGAAGGCCTACAACCAGGAGCCGGAGCAGTGCTGGGAGTGCTACAACTGCGTGAAGATCTGCCCGCAGCAGGCGATCGAAATCAGAGGATATCAGGACTTCAATCCTCTCGGAGCAAACGTTATCCCGATGAGGGGTACGGACTCCATCATGTGGACCATTAAGTTCCGGAACGGGATCCTCAAACGGTTCAAGTTCCCGATCAGGACCACTGCCGAAGGCTCGGTCGATCCCTACAAGGGCAAGCCAGAAGCGGATATGTCAAAGATCAAACAGCCTGGATACTTCACGCATCAGGGCGCTGGCAAGACCATGCCGGTAATCAAGAAATAAGGAGGAATTAACCGTGGAAAAAGAGACATGTACATTTTCATTCTGCAAAAAGCCGGCGATTGAAGAAGTAGAGACCGATCTCCTCCTCATCGGCGGCGGTATGGCCTGCTGCGGTGCGGCTTTCGAAGGCGCACGTTGGGCGAATCCTAAAAAGATCAAGATCACGATGGTAGACAAAGCCGCGACCGATCGGTCCGGTGCTGTTGCCATGGGCCTGTCGGCAATCAACACCTACATGGGTGAAAACGATCCGGCAGACTATGTTAGGATGGTTCGCAACGACCTCATGGGCATTATCCGGGAGGACCTGGTTTACGACCTCGGCCGTCACGTCGATGATTCCGTGCAGCTCTTCGAGGAGTGGGGCCTTCCGATCTGGAAAGTGGGCGATGACGGATTCTCCCTTGACGGGTTCCAGGCAAAGGAAGCAGGAAAGGCCTCTTTGAAGGATGGCGGCAAGCCGGTCCGTTCCGGCAAGTGGCAGATCATGATCAATGGTGAGTCCTATAAAGTCATCGTTGCGGAAGCCGCAAAGAAGGCACTCGAAGCCAACCGTGCTGCCACCGGCGTCACGACAAACCACTTCGAGCGTGTGTTTATCGTGAAGCTTTATAAGGATGCGAAGGAGCCGAATCGCGTTGCAGCAGCGGCGGGCTTCAGCGTTCGTGAGAACAAGATCTATGTCTTCAAGGCAAAAGCCATGGTCCTGGCAGCCGGCGGTGCAGTGAACGTATTCCGTCCCCGGTCGACCCAGGAAGGGCAGGGCCGCGCCTGGTATCCGGTGTGGAATTCCGGTTCCGGTTATGCGCTCGGCCTTCAGGCCGGCGCAGAGCTCACCATGATGGAGAACCGTTTCGTGCCCGCCCGCTTCAAGGACGGTTACGGCCCGGTGGGTGCCTGGTTCCTGTTCTTCAAGGCGAAGGCAACCAACAGCCTCGGCGAAGACTATTGCGCCAAGGCAGATGCACTGGCAGAGTCCAAGGCGAAATACGGCAAGTACGTCGATGCCCTCGGCACCGCCATCCGTAACCATCTGATGATGCGAGACATGAAGCTGGGCAAAGGCCCGATCCTCATGAGGACCGACGAGGCCATGGCAGCGATCAACAAAACCTTTAAGGAAAAGCTCGGCGACAAAGAGGGCGCCAAGAAGGTGAAACACCTCGAGGCTGAAGCATGGGAAGACTTCCTCGATATGGCCATCGGCCAGGCCGGACTCTGGGCTGCCAAGAACGTCGAGCCGGACAAGACCCCCTCTGAAATCATGCCGACCGAGCCCTATCTCCTCGGATCCCATGCGGGCTGCGCGGGCTTCTGGTGCTCCGGGCCCGATGATCTCGGAGCGCCGAAAGAGTGGCATTGGGGCTACAACCGCATGTCGACCGTGAACGGCCTGTTCATGTGCGGCGACATCTGCGGTGCTTCGGGCCACAAGTTCTCCTCAGGCTCGCATGCTGAGGGACGTATTGCAGCAAAGAACGCAATCGCGTTCATCCTCGATCATCCGAACTACACGCCGACCATCAAGGAGACAGCGGACCACCTGGCAGCCGAGCTCTATCTGCCCTTCGAGGTCTATGAGAAGTACAAGACCTACACGACGGCGCCAGAGATCAACCCGAACTACATCAAGCCGAAGATGCTCCAGACTCGCCTGCAGAAGATCGCTGACGAGTACTTTGGCGGCATTTCGACCTGGTACATGACTTCCAAGACCATGCTGAACGAGGGTCTCAAACAGCTCCAGATGCTCAAGGAAGACACGAGCAAGATGGCGGCGAGCAACCTGCACGAACTGATGCGCTGCTGGGAGAACTATCACCGCATCCTCTCCGTGGAGGCCCATGCACGCCACATCCTGTTCCGGGAAGAATCACGGTATCCCGGCTACTATTATCGCGGCGATTTCGATCTCGTCGACGACAACAACTGGAAGGCTTTCGTGAACTCCAAGTATGACATCGAGAAGGACACCTGGGAACTCAAGAAGGTTCCCTACGTACAGCTGGTTCCGTAACTGTGATCGCTCCGGGAAGGGCGCTGCCTTTCCCGGAGATTTTATTGGAAATTGAATATTGGAAATTGTACCGTGCAAAAGGCAGAAAGGCACTGATCGAGCTAATTCTCTTCAATCGTAAATTTCTAATCTCCAATCTCCAATTTACCATTTTGTCAGGTTTCACTGCCTTAAGGAGGAATAAGATACCATGGCGGAAAATAAGGTGTTGATTGTCGGCGGAGGCTTCAGCGGCCTCACGGCAGCAGTGGAAGCGGCGGAAGCAGGCTCCGAGGTCATTCTTGTGGAAAAGAACCCCTATCTCGGCGGCAGGGTGACGCAGCTGAACAAGTACTTCTGGAAACTCTGTCCCCCGAACTGCGGTTTGGAGATCCAGTATAAACGCATTAGGAACAACGGCAATGTGACCATATATACCATGGCTGAAGTGGAAAAGCTTTCCGGTTCCGAGGGCAATTTCGAGGTAACCATCAACATCAAGCCCCGGTTTGTGAACGATAAATGTACGGGCTGCAACAAGTGCTCCGAAGCGTGCCCGGTGGAGCGCAAGAATGATTTTGATTTTGGCATGAGCAACACGAAGTCGGCCTATCTCCCCCATAACCAGGCTTTCCCGCTCAAGTACGTCATCGACGAGAAGACCTGCAAAGGTGCTTCCTGTGCCAAGTGCGTTGAGGCTTGCAAATACGATGCGATTCACCTGGACATGAAGCCGGAGACCGTGAAGGTGAAGGTTGGCGCCGTGGTCATGGCCACGGGTTGGAACCCCTATGATGCCACCAAGATGGACAACCTCGGGTTCGGTAAGGTCCAGAACGTTGTTACGAACATGATGATGGAGCGGCTGGCTTCTCCCAACGGGCCGACTGGCGGCAAGATCGTGCGACCCTCGGACGGGAAAGAAGTCAAGAACATCGCTTTTGTGCAGTGCGCCGGCTCACGGGACGAAAACCATCTTCAATTCTGCTCTTACATCTGTTGCCTTGCGTCCATCAAGCAGGCTACCTATGTACGGGAACTCTATCCGGACTCAAAGGCAAAGATCTTCTACATTGACATGCGAACCCCGGGGCTGTATGAAAACCGGTTTTACACCAAGATCAAAGAAGACCAGAACGTGTCCTTCCTCAAGGGTAAAGTCGCCAAGATCGAGCAGGCTCAGAACGGAGACGTGACCGTTACCGCTGAGGACATCCATGGAGGCGGCAAGGTCACCGAAACGTTCGACATGGTTGTGCTGGCCACAGGGATGCAGCCTGCGGCAAGTGCCCTCAAGGGCGCAGCCGGGATTGCTCTGACCGAGGACGGGTTTTTGGACCAGGCAACGCTGCCTGCCGGCATCTACGCAACCGGGACGCTCAAGACTCCCGTTGACGTTGCGCGGTCAGCGCAGGATGCTACTGGCGTGGTCATGAAAAGCATCCAGAGCTTGAGGAGGAAATGAGGATGGAGAAGAAATTCGGCGTATATATCTGTAAGGGATGCGGCATCAAGGAGGCGATGGACGTCGAGAAAGTCGCCGGCGCGGCAAAAAAGGTCCAGAACTATAAATTCCACGACGCCCTGTGCAGCACCGAGGGTGTCCAGATGATAAAAGACGACATGGCGAAAGAAGGCGTGAACACGATCATCATCGCCGCCTGCTCGCCCCGCGTCAAATATGAGGAATTCGATTTTCCCGGTGCTATC
>DASPQB010000120.1:0-3859 GCA_035625205.1 Nitrospirota bacterium
AGATTTCGAGAATTATCTTGACTAATAAGCTTCGCCTATGTTAAAAAGTAACCGCTTCGGGCGATTAGCTCAGCGGGAGAGCACTGCCTTCACACGGCAGGGGTCGCTGGTTCAAACCCAGCATCGCCCACCATGTTAATCAAAGGGTTACGGTCTTTGCCGTAGCTCTTTTTTGTTGACTGTGAAGTAATTGTGAAGTTCGTTTGAGATGCGGTGTTCGGGGAAGGGGCCAAGAGGCTGTCTAGGGCGCTTACAGCGTTCCTTTTGTGTGCAGGGGCAAGATGAGCATAATAAAGGGTTATCTTAATGTATTTATGGCCTAATAGCTCTTTTACAGTCGTTAAATCCACGCCGTTCATCACAAGCTGGCTTGCGAAGGTGTGCCGAAGGTCATGGAAATGAAAATCGGCTATTCCTGCATGAGTCAATGCCGTTCCAAAACTACGCTTGACGCTAGCATAGGGTTTGAGCGTATTAGTGTCACGGAAGAGATAGGGGACAACCTCCTTTTTCTCATCTTTCTCAACAAAGTGCCGGGGAAGTTTATTAAGCGTTTCTCTGAGCGTGTCATTAATCGGTATCTCTCGTCTTTCACCATTCATTGTTTCTGTTAGCGTGATAAACCCATGTGAGCTGCCCCGGTTATTGTACCAAGTTGAGAGTCGGGTTTTTGGGTGGAATTGCCTCTGGGGACGGTGGCCGGTAACCCAGAGAGCTGTGCGGTCGAATGTGTTTATACTCCCTCCGCCACATCTCAATCAAGACCTTTGCCTCTGTTAATGTCGTAAAGATTTCTCTGTTCAATAGTTCATTCCGAAACCTCCCATTGAAAGACTCGATGGAGCCATTCTCCCAAGGGCTGCCTGGCTCGATGAACAGCATTTTGACTTCGACGTTGGCCAGCCATTCGCGGGCAGCCTTTGTGATAAATTCATAGCCATAGTATATTTGGAAGGAGACACAGTCGGACACAACATCCTATAGAATAAGAATTAGCGTACTTCATATCAAATAGGAGGTGTCCGACCATGGCTCAATCTATTATTAGCACAAATAAAACGATATTGGGAGCGATCGATATTTCCAAGCACCGGCATGTTGTTTTAATTGAATTCCCAGATGGTCACCGCAAAAAGTCTAAATTTCCTAATACAGCAAAGGACTTCAAGGCTTTTTCAGGCCATCTGAAAGGATTCTCATTGCCGTGTGTTATCGCATTTGAAGCAACAGGAAATTACCACTGGCCACTAGCCTATTATCTTCATAAAGAAGGCTTTTCGTTACGATTGGTTTCCTCGGTTGCTGCCGCCAGAACGCGGGAAGCCTTATATAACTCCTGGGACAAGAATGATCCCAAAGATGCACAAGTGATTCTGCATATGCTCAAAACGGGAGTTACCCAGATTTATCATGACCCTATGACTTCCCAGTTCAATGATATCCAGAAGATCTCGAAAAAATACTATCAGGTATCAGTTCGTAAGGTTAAGGTTCAGCACAGTATCATGACGCATTACCTGCCTCTTTATTTTCCCGAGGCGGAGAAGTTCTGAAACACCTCTCGAGCAGAACAGTTCCCTTCTCTGCTTGTGAGATTCCCGAATCCATCAGCAATTATGAAATACACCAACGACGAGTTTGTGAAAGCCGCATGGGATGCAGACAGCAGAAAAGTGAATAAAACCGCCTGGCTTTCAGAGTTCTATGAAGCTGCCAAGCGGAGCATTGCCCTGCCGGTAGCCGATGACTCAGAAGCAATGAACATGTTCCGCTTGGTATTGCAAGAATATATTGACCTCTGTCACATGCGGCAACGGATCGAACGCATAGCCGATCAGTACATGCAAAAAAATCAGGATTACCGGCGGTTACAGACCCTTCCAGGGTGAGGGCCAATCAATGCCGTGACCATCCTGGCAGAAGCAGGCGATCTCAGGAGATTCAGCCACGATAAGAAGTTCCTGAATTATTGTGGGGTGAACCTGTGTACGCAACAGTCGGGACGCTTTCGAGGCGTCACGAAACTTTCGAAAAACGGTAATAGCCGTTTACGGCTCGCCTGTTGGCTTGCAGCTGCCGTGGCTGTGAGAATGCGCGAAAACACGTTCAGGGATAAATTTGAACGATATATCAAGACAGCTCCCGACAATAAGGACCTCAAACGCAAGGCCTATACCGCCGTTGCGGCCAAGATGGCACGCGTGGCGTATAGCCTTATAAAGTCAGGAACCGATTATCGCTGTTTCTCTGAATCAGCGATACCAAGTGGAAAAATCCTTTCGATAGCGGCCGTTGAGGCATAATTGACCTCGTAGATAATGATGGGATCTTCCACTTGGAACTTATTTTATTTCAAGTACGGTAAAGGCTGCGTTCTCACAAGACCTTGTATCACTATGCTAAAAAAGGTTTCCCTCGCTCAGTGGAAGGCACTTGGAGGATTCCGGGAATCCACCGTTTTTAAAGCAGGATATTATTGTGCCCAATTATTGTGGACTTGACTTCCTGAGTTAGTACGTTGGGCTGAAGTCACTATTTCCATCTACTGGATTAAGACAACTGTAGAATATCTTCCAAAGCTGAGGAGTATCGTCTCGTTTAGGATGATGCACATTGCCTGTTAGCTGTTCTCTCCCTAAGCAAGGCAATAGATGAACTTGGCGTACTCGGTGGGATATCCGTGGAGTTGTCTGATGTCCTGTAGCTTGATAGTTCTGTCAGCATCAGTAGCGAAAACATGAGATTCAGCCAGGAGGATGATTCTTACTCTGTCAGGTTTCCAATACCGCCTATATACTCTCTACGACTTCGACAGATTCGTAAGGTTCGATTCCAGTGCCAATTATGCTCTGAAGATGGTTATAGCACTCACGAAATTTATGCATTCATCATCTGTTGGAATACAGCCATAAGGATACCATGAACTTTTGAGTATATGCCAGGAGCACCTGATTCTCTGGGGCCTGCCACATTCAAAACGATAGGTTTCTGTTTATTAAGCCATTCGATTATTTTCGCAATAGCTTCTTCACGGGTTACTTCTTTCAAGTTAATCCAAAGATAATTTTTCCCCATCTTCTTGGCAAACTCAATTGTCGCTCTCGTCCCGCCACTTAATGCCCCATCGGTGATAACAAGGGTAGTGTCAGCATCTTGAGCGTTCTTCTTCGTGCGAACCAGATATTCTTCGCTCTCCAGCTCAGTTAGCTTTGGATATTTCTGAGCATCAATAGGACCATCCTCGGCAAGCCTGCCCTTGGGAATGGAACCGCCATAAGCAAGCCCCAGCTCGATGGCTACATCAAGGGCTGCTCTATCTGCTCCTGTCTGTCCACCGGAAATGATTTTCATGGTTGAACCTGTGAGAATTATGCAAATGGCATTGCACGTTGCTTGTTCTTTAGCTCTGTTATAAACTCCTGCCACGCCTCATCAACGCCAATTTCATAGATACGCTTGAAAGATTTCCCGAAATCTCCGCCGTCCTCAATGGCAAGCATGAACAAGCCGAATTTGATATCAGAAAAGTTCTTCAGATAGCTCACGAACAGCGAAGCCTGCCTGTAGAACATATGGGGTTCTAAGCCGTAGGAATGCCCTGACTTCTTGAAAAAGAAACTTCCCTTTGCTTCAGGAGTAAAGTGCTTGCCCTCCAATATGGCTTTTATTGCCTCTGTATCACTGACTTTCTCAGCACCGCCTCCGTTAGATACCATGACGGCAAGCCCTTCCTGAAACCACGAGGGGATATTGGCATTGAAGGAATAGATGCCGAGTTGTTGCTGAAGCTGAAGATGGGATAATTCGTGGGTGAGAATCGCCTTGGTTGTACCATTAAATTCAGAGTTAATCAGCTTAC
>DASPQB010000121.1:0-8536 GCA_035625205.1 Nitrospirota bacterium
GAATCCCTTGAGCGCGTCGGCCACCAGGGTCAGTGCCGCGGCAGTTTTCCCGGAAGCTCGCAATACATTGGTGGCACCGATATTCCCGCTTCCGATGGTCCGTACGTCGACGTTTGAGAAAATTCTGGAAAAAATAAGTCCGAACGGAATGGCTCCGATCAGATAGGATGCTAAGACGGCAAAGAAAATGGTCAGTTCAGAGTTCATGGTTAAAGTTCACGATTAAAAAAAGTGATATGAATGCTTGAAATACTGACAATCTGATCAGCAGATAATCACTAGGAATCCAACTGGCTCCAATAACGCATGAAATAGCGCACTGCGGAATAGACGGCCAAGACCATGGATATCCAGAGCTCAATGGCCCCGAGGGTCCTCAGCCATTCGTTGGAAAGATAATAATCGAGCAGCAACGAAAGGACGGCAACGATCTGCGCACCGACTTTGTATTTGCCCACGCCTTCAGCCGGATGATGATTCCTTCGCTCGATGCAATAGCGCGGAGCCCGGTAACGGCAAATTCTCTGCCAATAATCACGATAGCGATCCACGCGTGTACGACATCGGATCGGATTTCCACTAAAGTGACCAGCGCCGACATGATCAGTATCTTGTCCGCGATGGGATCCAGTAATTTACCCATCTTGGTTACCTGACCCCATTTTCTCGCAAGGTAACCATCGAGCCAGTCGGTGGCTGAGGCGAGAGAAAAGACGACCCCTGCTGCCAAAGCTCGAATTGGGTTTGGTTCAAGCATGAGCACGATGAATATTGGCACCGACAAAATGCGGCTGAGTGACAGCATATTCGGTACATTGAAGATTTTCACGGCTGTCTCCTCCAGCGGCGGTGCATCCAAACCCATTGCTCAGGGTCCTTATTTATGTAATCCTCTATTTTTTTCGATAGCATTGCTGTGTTGGCGATAATGTCTTTTTCCGTATCACCCGTATTGATAAGATGGAGTGGACCTTCGATCATGACCGTATGACGGTCATCAGGGCCGCGCTTGATATGGCCGAAAAGTACCGCCGCTCCGAACTTGATCGCCATGGAAGCAGCTGCCGTTGGCGTCCAGGCCGGTTTCCCCATGAAATCGACGAAGGCGCTCTCGACATCGGTATCCTGGTCGATCAATATTCCCAGGATACGGTTCTCTCTGAATGACCGGATAAGCTCTTTCGTTGCACCAGGTCTCGTACGCACAATTGTCTTCACCCCCATTGCAGCACGCAGCCCGATGATCATGTCGTTGACCTGTACAGGTTTGATCGGAGCGGCAATTACGCTGACCGGATATTTTTGTGCGATCTTATAGGCCATCAGCTCCCAGTTGCCGATATGGCCCGTGACCCAAACGACTCCTTTACCCCTGCTGAGTGCTGAGTGGAGATTCTCTTCTCCATGGACATCGACAGTGTTCAACAGTCGAGAGGGGGTAATGAGCACGACTTCGAGCAAGGACTTGCCCAAATGGACGAAACATCGCCTTGCCGTGCGGCGAATCCACGCGTGGCTGCGTTCGTTGTATGCCTGGGTCAAATGAGCGATTGTCTTTTTACGCTCTTTGGAAAGTAGATAATAAGTGATGAAACCCAGGACGCCGCCTGCCTGTACGCCGATTCTATACGGTACGATGCGGGAAAACAGCTTGATGAGCCAGGTAATAGCGATCAGAGAACCCAGGGTGATTCGTTTTCTCACCTGAAGCAGCCGTTCGTTCATACTATTGGCAACTTTCCCTGACTTTTCAGGAGCATGTTGATGAATTCACGTACTGCTCCTCTGCCCCCTTCGGTCTTCGTGATCATGTCGACGTAGGGTCTGACCGCAGGGTCGGCATCCGATACCGTTACAGCAACACCAACGCGCTTGAAGATGTCAACGTCCACAACATCGTCCCCCATATAGGCTACTTCACCATCGTGGACTCCGTATTTGGCGAGGAGTGCCTCATAAACCTCTATCTTCTTGAAGGCACCCTGGTACACTTCCTCGATGCCGAGCTCCCGTGCGCGGATGTTTACGACTTCAGACTTTCTGCCGGTGATAATGCCTATTACGATACCTGCACGTTGGGCGAGTTTAATTCCATGACCATCCCTGACGTGAAAGGCTTTAAGCTCATTTCCCTGGTTGTCAAGGATAATCGTTCCGTTAGTCAAGACACCATCCACGTCAAGCAGGAGAAGTTTGATTTTTTTTGCTTTTGACTGGAGGATCTGTCTGGATTTTCTCATAAAATAAAATTGCCCAGCGTAGTTATGATGACATCAGGGCAAAGAGCATGAAATAAAGAATGGTATAATGTGCTTGTTGCAACCGTTGCTGAGTTACACGACTCCTGCCTTGAGCAGATCGTGAAGATGAATAACACCTTCTGGTTTGGCATTGATATCAGTCACAATGAGGCACGTGATAGAATGTCTTTCCATGATGGAGACGGCCTCTGCAGCCAGGGACTCTTTGTTCGCGATCTTTGGATTCAGAGTCATGATGTCAATGGCCTTTTTGGAGAGAAGGTTTTCACCGGTCTTTTCGGTCTTTTCCATCCATCGGCGCAGGTCTCCGTCGGAGATCACCCCGATCAGTTTTCCCGCAGTATTTACTACCGCGGTGATCCCCATCTTCTTCGACGATATTTCATAAATGGCGTCCTTTATGAGTGTTGTCTCAGCGACCACGGGAACGGCATCTCCCGTATGCATCAGGTCTTGAACGCGAAGGAGCAGCTTTTTGCCGAGCACGCCTCCGGGGTGGAAACAGGCGAAGTCTTCCTCCTTGAATCCTCGTTTGTCCAAGAGCGCAACTGCCAGAGCATCTCCCATGGCAAGTGCCGCGGTAGTGCTCGCTGTCGGTGCGAGCCCGAGGGGGCAAGCCTCTTCTTTTACACCGACGTTGATAACCACATCGCTGTTTTTCGCCAGAGTAGAATCGACATTGCCTGTCAAAGCTATGATCCCGATGCCCAGCCGTTTGAGCGACGGCAGCATGCGCGATAGTTCGTCGGTCTCCCCGCTGTTGGACAGTGCGATTACCGTATCCCCTCGTGTCACCATGCCGAGATCGCCGTGGATGCCCTCCGCAGGATGCAGGAAAAGTGCAGGGGTACCGGTCGAGGCGAGCGTGGCGGCGATCTTTTTCCCGATTAACCCTGACTTGCCCATTCCGGTGACTACGACTCGTCCTTCGCAGTTCAGGATCATCTGAACGGCCTCATCAAAGTTGTCGCCGATCCTATCGATGAGGGCGGCAACGGCCTCTGCTTCTATTCGAAGAACTTTTTTTGCCTGTTCTATGGACATTCAAAATCCTTTGCGAAGCGCTTGGTGTATAGGGAATCGCATTTGATTCTCCGATCTACACGGTTCTTTTCACAATCCGGTCTATATCCTGAGCCTGCTTCAGCAAACTCGGGAGGTCATCTAAACTCAGCATGTTCGGACCGTCGCACAGCGCCTCGTCCGGACGCGCATGAACTTCCATGAAGATGGCGTCGACGCCTACCGCCACTGCGGCCCGCGTAAGATGAGGCACGAATTTTCGGTCTCCCGATGACGCGGTCCCGCCTGCCCCGGGAAGCTGCACGGAATGCGTCGCGTCGAACATGACTGGATAGCCAAAGGCTCGCATGATGGGAAGCGATCGCATATCGGCTATCAGGTTATTATAGCCGAAGGACACGCCACGCTCGGTTATGATGATTCTGTCATTCCCGGCATCTATGGCTTTCTCTGCCGCATTTTTGATGTCCCAGGGCGCTAGGAACTGGCCTTTCTTAATATTGACTACTTTTCCCGTTTTCGCCACTTCCACCACGAAATCTGTCTGCCTGCACAGAAAGGCCGGGATCTGGATAACGTCGAGCACGGCCGCTGCCGGTGAAATTTCTTCAAAGCGATGCACGTCGGAAAGGACAGGCAGATCCAGTTCGGTCGACACTTGTTTGAGAATACGTAGCCCCTGTTTCAGGCCCGGACCGCGATATGATTTCCCTGAACTGCGGTTTGCCTTGTCATAGGACGACTTGAATATGAATGGAATGCCGAGGTCTTCGGTAATTTTTTTTAATTGTGAAGCGGCATCAAGGGTTGCACGTTCCGATTCAATCACACAGGGGCCCGCGATCAGGACAAAGGGTTTGTCGCCACCGATCATCACCCCGCGAATATTGATTTCTTTCGTCAAATTAGTGCCTTCTGGTAACGGTGTGTGTATGTTTTTGGGAGAAATATGAACGTTGAACTAGCAACTACGTACTCGCCTTTTTAAGTGCTGCGCCGATAAATGCCGTGAAGAGCGGGTGCGGTTTCCGCGGTGTTGACTTGAATTCCGGATGGAACTGGCAGCCCAGGAACCAGGGGTGATCTTTGATTTCCACAATTTCTACCAATGCTCCGTCAGGAGAATATCCGCTGATAGTGAGACCGGCCGCCTTGAGTGTTTCCAGGTATTTATTATTGAATTCGTAACGATGACGATGTCGTTCGGATATTTCCTCTTGCCCGTATGCCTGGTATGCGAGCGTGCCTTTTTCCAACTTACAGGGATATGCGCCCAACCGCATGCTTCCTCCTTTGTCGCTCGTGAGGTCCCTTTGTTGGATTTTCTTATTTCGGTAATCATACCATTGTTCGATCAGATAAATGACAGGATGGGGCGTTTTGAGGTCGAACTCAGAACTGTTCGCGTGATCCAGATGGGCGAGGTCGCGTGCGGCCTCGATCACTGCGCACTGCATGCCGAGGCAGATGCCGAAGTACGGGATCTTGTTTTCCCGGGCATATTTAACAGCTGCGATTTTCCCCTCTACGCCACGAATGCCGAATCCGCCGGGTACCAGAATGCCGTCCATGCCTTTGAGCATGGTGTCAGCTCCTCTGTCCTCAATGTCTTCAGAGTCCGCCCAGCAAATATTCACTCTTGAATCATTGGCAATACCGCCGTGGGTGAGCGCTTCGCAGAGGCTCTTATACGCTTCTTTGAGATCGATGTATTTACCGACAAGAGCAATGGTCACGTTCTTTGACGGATGTTTGACGCGCTCTACGATCTTTTCCCAGGGTTTGAGATTAATTTTCGAAACCTTCATATCCAGCAATTCAACTATACGGTCATCGATGCCCTCCTCGTGCAGACGAATGGGCACTTCATAAATGGTTTCGACGTCCTGTGCCGTGATGACCGCATTCTCGTCTACGTTGCAATATAGCGCTATCTTGCGTTTCATGTCTTTTGGGATATTTCGGTCGCTTCTGCAAACGAGGATGTTTGGCTGGATACCGATGGAAAGAAGTTCTTTGACGCTGTGCTGCGTTGGTTTCGTTTTGAGCTCTTCAGCCGCCTTGATGAAGGGTACGAGGGTTAGATGGATATAAAGCACATTTTGCCTACCAAGGTTGTACCGAAGCTGTCGGATGGCCTCGAGGAACGGCAAGCTCTCAATATCTCCGATAGTACCGCCGATTTCTACAATCACAACGTCTTCGTCATCAGCAAGATCGGTGATTGCTCGCTTTATCTCGTCGGTGATATGCGGCACGACCTGTACAGTGCCGCCAAGGTAGTCACCGCGCCGTTCCTTCGTTATTACGTTGTTATAAATCCTTCCAGACGTAAAATTATTTTTCTGGCCGGTCGTGACATTCGAGTAACGTTCATAATGGCCGAGGTCCAGGTCCGTTTCAGCGCCGTCGTCTGTCACGTACACTTCGCCATGCTGAAATGGACTCATGGTCCCAGGATCCACATTAATGTACGGGTCGAGCTTCAAAAAAGTCACTTTGAGACCCCGTGATTCAAGGAGCGCACCAATGGATGCTGCGGCAAGTCCTTTCCCGAGGGATGAGACAACGCCGCCTGTGACAAAGATGTACTTTGTTGCTTTCTTTTTCATTTCCATGGCAGCCCTCACCGTTCCTCAATATGTTTCAATATTTTACTCAAATCATCGGGGATGTCAACACCAAAGGACTCGTAGGATGTCACAACAACTTTTATCTTGTGTCCATTATCCAGCGCGCGGAGCTGCTCGAGCTTTTCCGAGGCTTCATGAGAAGTTTGAGGCAAGGAAGTATATGCCAGCAGGAATTCGCGGCGATAAACATACAAACCTATGTGCTTGTACATCGCTCCTGCCAAAGCCATCTCTGAGAGTCGTTTTTTGCCTGACCAGTGATCACGGTCCCATGGAATCGGCGCACGCGAAAAATACATGGCGAAATTGTTTATATCAAAGACCACTTTGACGACGTTGGTATCGAAAGCCTCATCGTGACGTTCGATTTTCTTGCAGAGTGTGCCCATGGGAATGGAAACATCATCAACGAGGGGTTGGATCGCCTGATCGATCATTTCTGGTTGGATCAATGGTTCATCTCCCTGAACATTGACTACAATGTCGCAGTCAAGCTGCCGCACAACCTCAGCGATGCGGTCCGTTCCGGTCTTGTGGGATAATGAAGTCATGGCAACTTCGCCTCCAAAGGCCGTGACAACTTGCACGATCCGTTCATCATCGGTAGCAACTACCACGCGACTGATCAGTCGGGACCGTTGAGTGCGCTCGTAGACCCATTGTATCATGGGTTTTCCCTTTATTGAGACAAGAGCTTTGCCAGGAAACCGTGTGGATCCGTAGCGGGCGGGAATAACAGCAACAATGCTGTTTTGATTATCTTTCATAGTCCTATAGTGATCTGCGTATGCAAAGATTGAGGAATATCAATTTTTAAATTATGCACTATGTATTTTAATCAACCCGCTTTTTCATAAGGCTAGCTCTTTTTCAAAATAGTCTATGGTCCGTTTCAGACCATCTGTCACTGAGACGACGGGCTTCCATCCCAGTTTTTGACCGGCAAGAGTTATATCTGGCTGGCGCTGCTTCGGGTCATCAGACGGGAGCGGTTTATAAGATATTTTTGACTTTGATCCGGTCATCGCGATGATTTTCTGGGCGAACTCGAGGATGGTGTATTCTTCAGGGTTCCCCAGATTCACCGGTCCAATAAAACTCTCACTGTCCATCATGCGGATCATTCCTTCGACAAGGTCGTCTACGAAGCAGAATGAACGGGTCTGCGAACCCTGGCCATAGACAGTGATATCTTCTCCCTTCAATGCCTGAATGATGAAGTTACTTACGACCCGTCCATCGTTCGCCATCATTCGCGGACCGTAGGTATTAAATATGCGGACGATTTTGATATCGACCTTATTCTGCCTGTGGTAATCCATCATCAAGGTTTCAGCCACGCGTTTGCCCTCGTCGTAACAGCTCCTGATGCCGATGGTATTTACGTTGCCCCAATAGTCTTCTTTTTGGGGATGCACGATGGGGTCTCCGTACACCTCCGAAGTGGATGCAAAAAGGATCCTCGCCTTTACCCGCTTTGCCATGCCAAGCATGTTAATCGTCCCCAGCACATTAGCTTTGATAGTTTTAATGGCATTATACTGATAATGAATGGGAGATGCCGGACAAGCCAAATGATAAATCCTATCCACCTCAAGGAGGATCGGCAAGGTCACATCGTGACGGATCAATTCGAAATAAGGCCTGTTCATAAGGTGCTGAACGTTTTTCTTCCTGCCAGTGAAAAAATTATCGAGACAGAGTACTTCATCTCCTGCCTCGAGAAGCCGCTCACAAAGATGCGATCCCAAAAACCCAGCGCCGCCCGTTACAAGTATTCTCATTGTTTCTCCTCAAGTTCGGATTATTTCTCAGAACGTGCATGGTAAAACGCATGGAGTAATCCCAAGTTCCATCGACATGCCAGTCCTCAGCCAATTGCCTTAGCCCTCTGGCGTGGACAAAATTTACTTTCTTCCAATGCCATAATATACAAATCCAAGTTTCCGCAGTTCTTCCTTGGTATATATATTTCTGCCGTCGAAGATGACCGGTTTATTCAACAGTTTTTTTATCTTCTTGAAATCAGGAGTACGGAATTCGCTCCACTCGGTCACAACAGCGAGTGCATCGGCTCCTTGCAGCGCTTCATAGTCACGTTCCATATAGTTAATTCTGTTCTTGAAGATCTTTCGCGCCTCCTTCATGGCAACGGGATCGTGAGCATTGACCACGGCCCCGGCGCGGAGCAAGTTATTAATGATAGCTACTGATGGCGCTTCACGCATGTCATCAGTCTTCGGTTTGAACGATAGACCCCAGACTGCAATTGTTTTCCCCGTAAGTGGTTTTTTTGGCTTCACCTTCTTCTTTCCTGCCATACCGGAAAAATGATGCAAGATCATGTCTGAGAGGAGACATTTTTGACGTTCGTTCACCGCTTCTACGGACTTGAGCAGTTGCGCATCGACGCCGATATCCTGCGCCGTTTGAGCAAGGGCTTTCACATCTTTCGGAAAACAGGAGCCTCCATATCCTACGCCGGGGAAGAGGAATTCGAACCCAATGCGCCTGTCGTATCCCATGCCGCGTCGCACACTGTCAATATCGGCACCGAGGCCGGCACAAATAATCGCCATTTCATTGATGAACGATATTTTGGTTGCGAGCATGGCATTG
>DASPQB010000122.1:0-15871 GCA_035625205.1 Nitrospirota bacterium
AACTCCGTAAGCGCAAAGACGTTGTATCCCTTCTCTTTCAGCTTTTTTCTCCCTCCCACGTCGGGAAGATCTACGATAAAGGCCATCTCGACGACTTTTGCGCCAAGCTTTTCGATGAGCGCGGCGGCAGCCAACGCGGTGCCTCCGGTTGCGAGGAGGTCGTCGATCAGCAGAACCCGTTCGCCTTTTTTCAGCGCGTCCTTGTGGATTTCTATCCTGTCCGTGCCATACTCGAGTTCATACTCCTGCGACACCACTTCAGCAGGGAGCTTGCCCTTCTTCCGGATCGGGATGAACCCTTTGCCGAGCGTGTATGCCAGAACCGAGCCGATAATGAACCCCCGCGACTCGATGCCTGCGATCGTGTCGAAGGCAAAGTCCCTATGCATGTAGCGCTGGGTCAGCGTGTCGATCATGAGCCGGAAGCCGACGGGGTCCTTGATGAGCGTCGTAATGTCGCGGAACATGATCCCTTTCTTGGGATAGTTTGGAATGGTCCTGATTTTTGATTTAATCGTCATTTTTTCTCCTGACAAATTGAGCGTCGATCGGTGCGGCCGCTCTCGTTTCTCTCTCTTCCCTCCATCAGCAGGCCTCGCTCTCCGCGCCTTCGATCTCCCTGTATTTTGCCACGCCGATCTGATAGAGATCGTTGCCGTAGATATCGTTCGCGACAACCGCCGGAAAGTCTACCACCTCGAGCCGCATCACGGCTTCCGCTCCAAGTTCTGGATAGGCAATGACCTCGGCCTTTCTGATTGCTTTGGAAATGAGCGCGCCTGCGCCGCCGATTGCCGCGAAGTAAACCGCTCGGTGGTGTTTGATCGCGTCTTTTACGGCCTGGCCGCGCGGCCCCTTGCCGATCATGCCCTTAAGACCGAGCTCAAGCAGCGTCGGCGTGTACTTGTCCATGCGGTAGCTGGTGGTCGGGCCTGCGGAGCCGATGGGCTTTCCGGGAGGTGCGGGAGTGGGCCCGGTATAGTATAGGATCTGACCCGTCAGGTCGAACGGCGGTTTCTCGCCTTTGCTGTGGCCGTCTACGATGTACTTGTGCGCCATGTCTCTCCCCGTATAGATCACGCCCGTGATGAGCACGTGGTCTCCGGCCTTGAGGTCCGAGATGACGTCGTCGGTTAAGGGAGGTTCTATTTTTATGGAGTTGGACATGCTCTCTCTTCTCGTACCAGCGAAACGTGCGCACGGGGTTTGACGCGATGGACCTGCACCCCGGGCCCGTAGCTCATCTACAGAATTATCGTCTTATGCCTTGCCGCATGGCAATTTATATTGACTGCCACCGGCAGGCTCGCGATATGACAGGGAAAGCTTTCAACATGTACGGCCATCGCCGTTATCTTGCCGCCGAGCCCCTCCGGACCGATGCCGGTTTTGTTCACGGCCTTAAGGAGGGTCTCTTCCAGGGACGCTAATTCCAGCTTGGCATGGGGGCTGCCTATGGGCCGCAGGAGCGCTTTCTTCGCAAGGAGCGCCGCCTGCTCAAAATCACCGCCGATCCCGACGCCGATCACAACCGGCGGGCAGGGATTCGCGCCGGCCCTCTGTACGCATTCGAGCACGAAGTTTTTGATGCCTTCGATGCCTTCGGTCGGCCTCAGCATCCGGATCACGCTCATGTTCTCGCTCCCCGCCCCCTTTGGCATGAACGAGATCTTGAGTTTATCGCCGGGCACAAGCTCGGTATAGATGATTGCCGGCGTGTTATCACCCGTATTTTTGCGGGTGATCGGGTCCACAACGGACTTTCGGAGATATCCCGCTTTATACCCTTTGCGCACACCCTCGTTGATGGCATCGATGATGAAGCCGTTCTTGATCCTGAGGTCCTGGCCCATCTCCACAAAAAATATGGCGATGCCCGTGTCCTGGCAGAGAGGGATATGCTCTTCCCTCGCGACGCGCGCGTTCTCCTGCAGGAGCCCGATTATCTCTTTCGCCCCTGGCGCCGTCTCGGTCTCCGCGGCGCGTTCAAAGGCCGTAAGCACGTCCTCACTCAGGTTGTAAGCTGCATCGACGCATATCTGCGCTATATGGTCGACGATCTCATCTACATGAATTTCGCGCATCCCGATCTCACCGCCTCGACAGATTTCATGAAGGCCGCATTTTCATCGGCGTTTAATTTGATTTCAACGACCTGCTCCACTCCCTTCGCTCCGAGCTTCACCGGCACCCCGGAGTACGCACCTCTGACGCCATACTCGCCGTCGAGGTACACGGAACAGGGAAGTATCTTTTTTTTGTCCAGCAGGATGGCCTCGACCATTTCGAGGGTGGATGCCGACGGGGCGTAATAGGCGCTTCCCGTTTTAAGCAGCGCAACGATCTCGGCGCCTCCGTTCTTCGTGCGGTCAACCAGTTTATCGATGGTCGCCTTGCTCATCAGTTCGGTGATCGGTATGCCTGCCACGGTCGAATACCGCGGCAGAGGGACCATGGAATCGCCATGACCGCCGAGCACGAAGGCATGAGTATTTTCTACCGACACGCCGAGCTCCATGGCGATGAATGCCCGGAACCGCGCGGAATCGAGCACGCCGCCCATGCCGATGACCCGTTCCTTCGGGAACCCGCTCGCCTTCATTGCCACGAAGGCCATCACATCCATGGGGTTCGTGACCACGATCATGACCGCTTTTGGTGAACGGCGCGAGGTCTCTTCAGCAACGGTCTTCACGATGTTCCCGTTGAGGGCAAGCAGGTCGTCGCGGCTCATGCCCGGTTTTCGCGCCAGTCCGGCCGTAATCACGATGATGTCCGATCCCGCGGTTTCGTCATATCCATTGGTACCGGTGATCATTGAATCATATCCCATGACCGGACCCGTCTCCAGCAAATCGAGCCCCTTGCCCTGCGGCACACCTTCGACCACGTCAACCATCACCACATCCGCTAACTGGGCCTCGGCGATACGCTGTACCAGCGTCGCCCCCACATTGCCCGCGCCAACAACCGTCACTTTCTTCCGCACCATAACACCTCCTCGAACTTTGTTTGCTCCGGGGAAGAGAGCCCACGTTACCTACGACCTTGTGCGTCATGCTCCCAGCCCTGTTCCTTTTAGAGTTTCGTTATCTTTACCTTACTGATCTTTCTCCCCTCCAGTTCGAGGACCTCAAGCTTCAGGTGCCGATACCGCAACTGTTCGCCGACTTTCGGCATCCTGCCGAAGAGCCCGAACACAAAGCCGCCAAGCGTATTGAAGTCCGTTGACTGGAGGTTCGTGTCGAGCAGCTCGTTCACTTCATCAAGGGGAGACTGGCCCGAAACCACGAAGTTCTTCTCGTCAACGATCTGGACGTCCTTTTTCTCGGATTCAAGCTCGTCGTGAATGCTGCCGACGATTTCCTCGATCAGGTCTTCGAGGGTCACGAGTCCCGCCGTGCCGCCATATTCGTCTATGACGATGGCGAGCTGGAACCGTTCCCTCTGCATTTCGGACAAGAGCTCGCTCACCCGCTTGTTTTCGGGAATAAAGTACGCTGGCCTGATGAACTGCTGGATTCCTGCCTCGCGATTCACGTCTCCCGACGCCAGGGCAACGAGAATGTCCTTGATGTACAGGGTGCCGATGACCGTGTCCACCGTATCCTCGATAACGGGATAGCGTGAATACCCGAACTGCGATACGAGCGCGAACACTTCCCGGAGTGCCGCATTCGAAGGAACGCTGATGATCTCGGTCCGGGGCCTCATTGCTTCCGATGCCACGGTATCGCCGAACTCGAACACCTTGTGGAGCAATTCCTTTTCTTCCTCTTTGAGCGAGCCGCGCTCTTCGCCCAGGTTGATCATGGCCTTGATGTCTTCCTCGGTGACCACCGTGGAACAGGATGCGCCTTCTGACCCCGGGCCGGCGACAAGGTCGGCGGTGGCAGTCAGCAGGCGGGAGACAGGAGTCAGGGCTTTCATGATCACGGTCAGAGGAGCAGCGATAAACATTGCGAACCGGTCTGGATTTTTACAGGCGATTCCCTTCGGCGCCAGCTTTGCGAAGCAGACGACCAGAACGGTCACGAGTAACACCGTGATTGCAGCCGCAAGGTGGATCTCCGTAACCAGGCTTGCGGCAATGACCATGGCGACGACCGCGGCAAAAACGATAAGGAAATTTTCAGCCAAAAGCAGCGCGGAATGCAGACGGTCACGTTCCTGCACGAGCATGAGGGCAGTCTTCGCCTGCTTGTCCCCTTTCTCGGCCAGCTCGTGAAGATGCCCCTTGTTCGAAAACACGATGGCTGTTTCGGCTGCCGCACAGAAGGCGGCAACGAGAATGCTGACGCCTACTGCGAGGACAGGCGCCCAGAAACCAGTTATAAAGGCCGTGATCGAAGCCATAGTTCGCGTGGGGATCGCAAATTGCAGACTGCAGAGGAGACAAACGCAGTCCCTCAATTCGAAATCACGCTACTCTCCCGTTATCCCGATGACCTCATCCACGGCTCGCTCACCGTTCTGCGTAAGTCTGCCGCCGCATGACCGAGCCGTTGCTACGGAAGATTCGCGGTCTGGATCATTTTTCGTCCGAAAAGCTCGTTACAAAAAACTCCGTTTCCTTCTTAATTATACACGGAATTAAATTTGCATGGCCAGACTCTTCTGTCTGCCAAGTCAAATATAAACGGCCCCCTCAGGTGGGGGGCCGTTTTCGAATTTTCAGAGTTCATGATCTTCGATACTACTTTTTTGCCGGCTTTGCTGGTTCAGGAGCAGGTGCTGGTGCCGGTGCCGGCGCAGGAGCAGGGGGAGCAGGCGGCGGAACTACGGCAGGCTGAACGGGCTGCGGTGCAGGCTGCTGTTCCTTTTTGCAGCCTACCAGAGCGACGGTCATGATGAATGCGAGAGTCAATATGATTGCGAGCAGTTTTTTCAAGATCGCTCACCTCCTTTCCGGTTGACGTCAATGCATAAAATACAGGCAAATGCCCTGGAGAAAAAAAACCATGCGGATAATGCCCGTGCTCGAAGCACCGTGCAGGAGACACATCATTAGAGTATCCTGGTTGCGACCGAGCGAGTTACGGTAAGTTCCCTGACTTTTTGCCCGAGCTTATCCTCAAGAACCAGCTGCTGTTCCTCGCTTAAGCGAAGACGGAAGACGCGCAGTTTGTTGAGCGACTGCTTCGTCAGGTATATTTCGCGAAGCTCAAAACCGATCTGTTTTTTTATTTCCGCCATCTGCTGCGGTGTCAGCTCAAGCTTTACGATTTCGTCCACAGAATGATCCCTCCCGAAAATCAGTATAAGCCGCAATTATAGGCTTATCCGCGGTCAATTTCAAGTTTATTTTGGGTCCCCTGCTCACTGTTGCGGCTTCACGACCATGACCTGCATAACCCAGGGGAATTGCCTGTCTTGCAAGCCCGAAGGAGGGCCATTCGCGTCATATGTCAACGCCAGCAGAAGCCTGCAGGAGCAATCTTGACCGTGCCTCCGTCGACTCCGGCTACTTTGACTTCACCATCTTTCGTCCGACACCGCCGGCTCATCTCGGATACGATCATCTTGATCCGTTCGATGTCCGATTCCATGCAGGGACCTCCGGTCCACCGTGCCACAACCTGACGTGGGAGAAAAGGTTCAATCTGCCCGGCAAGGGACTCCGCATCCCGAACCGTGCACGCAGTTAGAGCTCCATGGTCAGCTTCTCCGCAATTTTTGCGACCGCTTCTTCGACCTTCAACTTTTCCACAGCGCCGGTCTTGCGTTCCTTGATTTCCACCATATTGTCCTTGAGATTTTTTTCGCCGATCACGATGCGCCAGGGTATTCCAGTGAGATCGGCGTCTTTGAACTTGACGCCGGCCCGTTCGTCCCGGTCGTCCATCAACACCTCGAACCCATTCTCCTCCAGGGCCGTGTACATCTCTTCGGCGACATCCATGGATCTCGTGTCTTTCACGTTGACCGGCACGACGAGTATCTGGTAAGGCGCGATTGCGAGCGGCCAGATGATCCCGTTCTCGTCGTTCCCCTGTTCAACGGCGGCGGCGGCGATGCGCGCCGGGCCGATGCCGTAGCTGCCCATGATAATCGGTTTCTCACTGCCTTGCTCGTCGAGATAGTTCGCTTTGAGCGCTATCGAGTATTTGGTCCCCAGCTTGAATATATTCCCCACCTCGATGACCCGTTCGACCCTGAGCGGCTTGCCGCAGCGGGCACAGGCATCGCCCGCTGCCGCCGTATGAATGTCGGCGACCTCGGCATCGGCAAAGTGTTTGGCCGCGCTTACTCCCTTCACGTGATATCCCTCTCTGTTCGCCCCGGCGATGTACAGCCCCTGCGTGAGCACCGGGTCTGCAATTTTTCTTATCGTGTGGCCCATCGGGCCGATGAAACCTGCGGGCACACCGAGGACGGACCCTACCTCGTCCTTCTGTGCCGGCCGGTGCGGGCCGATCAGCTTTGCCAGTTTCTTTTCATGCAGCGTCTGGTCGCCGCGCACGAGCGCGAGGACAGGGCCGTAATCGCTTATGACGAGAATTGATTTGATCAGCTGCTCAGGCGTCACCTTCAGGTAACGGGTCACCTCATCGATGGTCCGCCGTTCCGGCGTGGCTACCTCCTCAACATCCCACTCCGGCGATGGGCTCGCTTTGGGGACGGACAACGCCAGCTCGGTATTCGCTGCATATCCGCAGCCGTCGCAGAGCGCCACATCGTCTTCGCCGGCCGCGGAAGGAGCCATGTACTCGTGGGCCAGGGAGCCGCCCATCATGCCTGTGTCGCTCTCGACCACGTAGAACCTGATGCCGCATCGGGCGTAGATCTTCTTGTACGCCTCAAGGTGGAGCTGGTACGACTTATCAAGCCCCTCGTCATCTCGGTCAAAACTGTAGGAATCCTTCATGGTGAACTCGCGCGTGCGCAGGATGCCGCTCTTGGGCCGTGCTTCGTCCCTCAGTTTCGTCTGGACCTGATACCATATCTGCGGCAGGTCGCGATAGGAGCGGATATCGTGGGCAGCAAGCCAGGTCATGGTCTCTTCATGGGTCATTGCGAGGCACATGTCGCGGCCACCGCGGTCCTTCAGGCGAAACATCTCGTCGCCGATGGCGTCCCACCTGCCCGTTTGCTGCCAGACCTCGGATGGATTCAATACCGGCATGGACACTTCTTGGCCACCGATGGCGTTCATCTCCTCGCGGATGATCCGGTTGATCTTTTCCATCACCCGAATGCCGAGCGGCAGGTAAATGTAGAGCCCCGCCGCGAGTTGCCGGACGAAGCCGGCGCGCACCATGAGCTTGTGAGATACGGCCTCCGCCTCGGCCGGCGCTTCTTTCAAGGTTGGTATAAATAAACGGGAAAAACGCATGAAGCCTCCGGGAAACGGCAGCGCGCTGGCCGCAGCCGGGAAACAGGGGGTTCTCCGCGGGAGCCCCTCCCCCCTCCCCGCTGCCTACTGCGAGCTGCCTGCTTTTTTCACCAATGCTTCCACTTCTCTTACCAAAACATCGGCCAGTTCCGTCTCCTCAAATTTTTTTACGATCTCACCGTGCTTGAATAACAGCCCTACGCCCTTGCCGCCCGCGATGCCGACGTCCGCTTCGCGCGCCTCGCCAGGTCCATTCACGACGCACCCCATGACCGCTACCGTGATCGGCTCTTTGATATGAGCGAGACGCCTCTCCACCTCCTGGGCAAGGCCGATGATGTTGATCTCGGTCCTGCCGCAGGTGGGGCAGGAAATGATGTTCACCCCTCGCTGCCGGATCTTGAGTGACTTCAAGATTTCGTATGATACCCGCACTTCCTCGACAGGATCCGCGGTCAGGGACACGCGCATCGTATCGCCGATGCCCTCGGCAAGGAGGATGCCGAGACCGACGCTCGACTTGATCGTCCCCGAGAAGAGCGTGCCTGCCTCGGAGATTCCGATGTGAAGCGGGTAATCGGACTTCTGCGAAAACAAGCGGTAGGCCGCGACGGTGACCATGACGTCCGAGGCTTTCAGCGAGACCTTGATGTCCCCAAAATTCAGCTCCTCGAGGATACGGATGTGACCGAGGGCGCTCTCGACGATGGCCTCAGGCGTCGGGTGACCGTACTTTTCCAGGAGGTGTTTTTCAAGCGAACCCGCGTTCACGCCGATGCGGATCGGGATGCTCCTGTCCCTGCAGGCCCGGACCACTTCGGAGACCTTGTCCTTGCCGCCGATATTTCCGGGGTTGATCCTGAGGCCGTCGACCCCCTGCTTCACTGCTTCGATCGCCAACCGGTAGTCGAAATGAATGTCGGCAATCAGCGGGAGGGCAGTCCCTTTTTTGATTTTGCCGATTGCTTTCGCGGCGACCTCATCGGGGACCGCAAGGCGGACAATCTCGCATCCTGCCTGCCCGAGTTGATCGATCTGGGCAAGCGTCGCCTTGTGATCGCGCGTGTCGGTGTTGCACATGGACTGGACCGCGACAGGAGCGCCGCCGCCGATCATCACCCTGCCGAGGGCTATTTGTCTGGTTTTTTTTCGGGTAATTTCAGAATTCATAGTTGGAGAAAGAGTCATCCACGACTCGGGCTAACACGGCACAAGGAGATGTCCGGCGTTTGGTTCCCGCGTGGCACTACCTCTCTATTTACCGAAGAACATCCTCATGATGTCATTGTACGAAACCACCGCTATCAGCGTAATCAGGAGGCCAGCGCCGATGCTCTGCGATACTTCCATCACTTTCCGGCTGACAGGCTTCCTGCGAATGGCCTCGATCACGAGGAACAGGATCAGGCCGCCGTCCAGAACCGGGATCGGCATGAGGTTCAGGATACCGAGTGAAATGCTGATCATCGCGAGGAGCGAGAGGAACGACGACAATCCTGCCGCGGCAGCCTGTCCGGACATCTGGGCGATCATCACGGGGCCGCCGAGGGTCTTGATCGACAAGCCGAAGGTCACCAGTTTCTTGAGGGTAATGAACGTGAGGTCGATCGACTCGAGGGTCTTGTCGAAGCCGAGCTCAATGGATTCCAGGAGCCCGTACTTTTTGAACACAAGCTGGAATGCCGGCTCAACGCCGATCACATAACGGCCGCCGTCCTCGATCGGCGTGACATTCAGCTCCATGCGTTTGCCGCCTCGTTCGAGGGTAATCGTCAGATTCTTTCCCATGCTGTCGCGCACGAGGGCCGAGAACTGGTTCCAATGATAGATTGTTTTGCCATCGACAGCAAGGATCTTGTCGTGCACGGCGATCCCCGCCTTTTCAGCCGGGAATCCCGGCTTCAACTTGCCAATCTCTGCGGGCATGTCCGGCAACATCCCTGACATGCCGATCTTGAGTTCCGTCGCCGTTACGGGCCTGAGCGTCAACTTCTTCTTTTCGCCTTGGCGGTCGACGGTAATGTTCACGTCCGTATCCGGATTCACGGCGATCAACGACAGGGCCTTCGTCCAGTCGGTGATGCTTCGGCCGTTGATCTTCTCGATCACGTCGCCCGCAATGAACCCGGCGCGCTCCGCCGGAGAGCCCGGCTCGACGTAGCCTACCTTAGCCGGTCCTTCCGCATAGGTGCCGACCATGAACACCAGCGGCATGATGAGAAATGCAAGGACGATGTTCGTGAGCGGGCCCGTTGCCGCGATCTTTATGCGCTGCCAAACGGTCTTCGACTGGAATTCGTCCGCAGCGCCCGTCGGCACCTCATCGGGGTTCTCGCCGGCCATCTTCACGTACCCGCCGAGCGGCAGCGCGGACAGGATATACTCCGTGTCGCCCTTCTTGTAGCCAACGATCTTGGGGCCCATGCCGAGCGAGAATTTTTCGATCCTGACCCCTGCTCGCTTGGCCATGATAAAATGACCGAACTCGTGCACGAACACGAGAATTCCGATCACGATGAGAAAGTAAATCAATGTCATGTTGACTCCTTAATAATGGAGAACGACAGAGAGGCCCGGCTTATAAACCGGGGACCCCCGCCTTCAGGGAATGACGGTACATCCGCATTCCTCATTCTCCCTGTCGCTCTTCATGCACTGCACCTTCTGCGCTGGCACCTGACGGCGGATCCGATTATTCTTTCCGCTTCCTCCCGCGCCCAGCGGTCCGCGGTGAGTGCGTCTTCAATCGTCTTGATGGATGACGGAGTATGTGCTTCCATCGTGGCATTGATCACGCCCGCAATCGCGCCGTATCCGATCTTCTCGTCCAGAAAATATTTGACCGCGACCTCGTTCGCTGCTGATACGACAGCCGGCATGGTGCCTCCTGCTCGCAGCGCTTCGAAGGCATAGGCAAGACAGGGGAAACGGTCCATGTCCGGTTCTTCAAAGGTGAGCGTCCCGATCCTTGCCAGATCGAGAGCCGGCGAAACGTCCGTCAGACGCTCGGGATACGACAATGCGTAGGCGATCGGCCCCTTCATGTCCGGCATGCCAAGTTGCGCAACGACCGCGCCATCCCGATATTCCACCATAGAATGAATAATGCTTTGCGGATGGACCAGCACTTTGATCTTGTCCTGCTGGATGTTGAAAAGCCACCGTGCTTCAATCACCTCGAGCCCCTTGTTCATCAGCGTCGCCGAATCGATGGTGATCTTCCTGCCCATGCTCCAGTTCGGGTGCTTGAGCGCCTGGGTCAGCGTCGCCTTCTTGAGGTCTTTTTTGGAAAAAGCCCGGAAGGGTCCGCCCGACGCGGTGATGATCAAGCTCCGGATTTCATTGTTCGCGCCCGCCTGCAGGCACTGGAAGATTGCGCTGTGTTCGCTGTCCACCGGCAGGATGCTGACCGCGCGTGAACGGGACTCGGCCATGACGAGCTCGCCCGCCGTCACGAGGACTTCCTTGTTCGCCAGCGCGATGGTCTTGCCTGAGCGGATCGCTGCCATCGTCGGCACGAGGCCGGCAGTCCCCACGATTGCCGATACGGTGACGTCTGCATCATCAGTGGCAGCGACCCGGATCATGCCTTCGACGCCGGAGAAGATGTGTACCTTCAGGTCCTTACACTTCGCCTTGAGGCTCAGGGCGGCATTTTCTCCTGCGACAGCGACGACTGTTGGTTTAAAGTGGCGTACCTGTTTCTCCAGGAGCGCAACGTTATTGCCCGCAGCAAGCGCAACGATCTTGAACCGATCCGGAAATTGCGAGACAACGGAGAGCGTAGACTGGCCGATCGAGCCCGTGGAGCCGAGTATGGAAATTTTCTTCAACCGCTTACTCTCCGCATTCTTCTATCGTATCCTGAGATAATAGTACAGCACCGGCGCGGCAAAGAGCATGCTGTCCATGCGGTCCAGGATGCCGCCGTGGCCGGGGATCACGCTGCCCGAATCCTTGACTCCGGCCGAACGCTTGAGCAGGGACTCCACGAGATCGCCGATGGTCCCGAATACCGCAAGCGCCAGCGCGATTGCGACCGCTTCCTGCACGCTGATCGGCGGCATGAACCAGACGCGGCACAGCAGGGCCATGCCCGCTGATGCGGCAAGGGCGCCGGCCAGCCCTTCCATGCTTTTCTTGGGGCTCACCTTTTCGTAGAGCCGGTGCTTGCCGAAGGGCCTGCCGATCGAGTAGGCGCCGATGTCCGTTGCCCAAATGATAAAATACAGGAATACCAGCCACTGCTTCCCGTCAGGGCCGGTCCGGATGGCGACCTGAAAGGCGAACAGCAGGGCAACATAAAACACACCGAGGAACGTCGATGCGATGTCTTCCAGCGCGCCGTCAACCGGGCGGGCCGAAAACAGCCGAGCGATCATGATGACGAGCATGCTCACGGCAACGGGGAACAGCGTTCCCAGGTGGGGATGGAGGGGACCGTAAAAAGACAGCAGTACGAGCGCTCCGTGCGCCATCCCGATCAGCGAAAGTGGTTGAAATCCGCACGCCCTTGCCATGCGGTAAAATTCGTACTGTCCCACCAATACTGCAGCAAGGACCAGCGCCGTGAAATACTCCGGCGGGAGTTCCCAGGCGACCAGATAAAAGATGGGAAGGAAAAGAAGCCCCGAGATCACTCTCGTACGCAGCATGCATAGTCTCCAAGAAGATTTATTTACACCGCTGGGGCGGAGAGAAACACGTGGCGGCCTGGAGAAAACATCCTCCCGTCGACTGCTCTGTTGGGCGTAAGCGGATCCTTGCGAACGCCCTATTTTTGCACGAGCTGCTCCTGGGTAAGCCCGAATCTTCGCTGCCGGCCCTGGTAGTCGATGAGCGCCTCAAGCAGGTCTCCCTCCTCGAAATCCGGCCACAGGGTGTCGGTAAAATACAGCTCGGCATAGGCGGCCTGCCAGAGCAGGAAATTGCTGATCCTCTTTTCGCCGCTGGTACGGATAATCAGGTCCGGGTCCGGCAGTCCCGCGGTATCGAGGTACGAAGCAAAAGCCTCTTCGGTCCACGGTTCCTTCGCTCCACCCGCGGCCATTCTCCGCTTGACCGCTTCCAGAATTTCGCCGCGGCCTCCGTAGGACAGTGCAAGGTTCAGGATCAGCCCGGAGTTGGCTGCTGTCTCTCCCATGGCCTTTTCGACCCAGGATTGCACTGACGACGGGAGCCGCTCTGTTCTCCCGATGGTGCGGAACTTGATGCCATTCGTTTTCATGGTGGCTATTTCAGCCTTGAGGAACGACCCGAGCATGTCCATGAGGAAGCCTATTTCCTGTTTTGGCCTTCCCCAGTTTTCGTCGGAAAAAGCATAGAGCGTAAGGACCGAAACGCCCAACTGACGGCAAACTTCAGTGATGCGGCGCACCGTCTCAGCGCCCCGTTTATGGCCCGCCACCCTTGGAAGGCCCCTGCGCAGCGCCCATCTCCCGTTTCCGTCCATGATAATGGCGATATGCCGCGGGAGACCGGACAGGTCAAGCCGTGCCCGCATCTCGTCGAGCGTCTGGATTTCCTTTTTTTTCTTACTCTGCTTTTCGTTCATGTCTCGTTCCGTATAGTCCCGTCAAACAGAAGCATTCCTCATTACTTTGCCGTGAACGTTTGAACGCTGTACCTGTCCTTGGCAAAGAGCCCACCCGAGTCTTTCACCAGCGCCAGAATGCTTGCTCCCGAACTCTCCTGCCGTATGATCTGGAAGTCAGGAACGGCGCCTGGCACATCTTTGACGATCCAACGCTGTTCGAGCCGCGCCCCAGTCCATCCCAAGCAGACGATATCGGCCTTCGAATAATTCCCGAAGAAGGTGTCTCCGATATTTTTCACCAGGATGATCTCATCTTTGCCGTCGCCGTTCACGTCAAGCGCAAGCACCCTGCCGGTGACCCTGACCTTCTGGCTCTTTTGCAATTCTCCGACTGACTCGGAAATAACGCTGACGGGGTCCGTTACCGGCTTGTGCAGCGTGACGCCGACGGAAGGATACGCTTCTTCGCTCCTCCAGATACGGCTATCTTTCGAGTAAACGGCCACGTGGTCGTTATCGGTCAGCGCAACGAGCAGGGGACTGGATTCGCCGACCTCGGCGAACACGAACCCGTAGAGGCCTATCTCGCCAGGCAAGGAGATTTCCTGGCCAAGAGCATATTTCCCATTTGACCAGTCATACTCCCTCGGCGACCCGGCATAAAACGTCTTCGGGTCGTAATCCTGGCCGATAAGTATCCTCCCCTTGCCGGGGTAATTGAGGACGCGGAGAAAGCCGGGGACGTCGGAAATTCTCTGATACGTGCCCTCGCGCCATTCGACCACATAGGAAACGATCTTCCCCCTTCGCATCTCCGTCACGAAAATCTGCGGCCTGCCGTCACCGTTGATGTCCGCAATATCGAGGTTGATGTGTTGAATCTCTTCACTGGGGAGGGCCTTCGGCTCCTGCCATTCTTCGCTCCATCCCTTCACGCTCTGACGGTAGATATGAAGCCTCGTCCCGTCGGAAAAGACATATTCCGTCTCCCCGTTTCCTTCGAGGTCTGCGGCCCCAAAAAACTGAGCCTCGAAGGGCAGCTCGGTAATTCTGCCCTTTTCCACTTTCATCGGCAAGAAGTAAGGCTTTATGTCGCCGAACGCATCTTTTTTTGTCTTCAGATCTATCATGGCCACAATGGTATCAAGCGATCTTGCCTCGTCGGCGTAAAACAACCTTGTGGTCACGAGGATTTTTCCACCTTCCGCCGGGTAGATCCCCACTGCCGCAATAACGTCCAGGCTGAAGGTCTTGCTCATTTCCCGGATGATCGAATCGTCCCGCTCCTTTTTCCCTCTGAGAAACTCCGCGGCCTTGGAGCTATCGAGGATGGTAAATCTGCCCAGTTCATTCAATCGTTCGGTCAGGCCATGAATGATCTCCGGTCGATCGGCCCTGACGGGAAGGATCGCGAGATTGATCTTTTTCGGGGTGATCCTCGCCTTGTCGCCGGGCTTCGGGTCCAGCACTCTGTTCCTCACCACGACTGTTGCCGATGTCTCCGTCAGGCTCAGTACTTCGGCACTGCCCACTGAGACTTCGGCGCGGCCGATCACCTCGCCCGTAACGGGGTGAAGGATTTCCTTGCCGTCCCGCCAGAGCGTGAGCTCGACACCCGGTATCAGGCCGTCTTTCGAGCCGAGGGCGACCGTAAGCTGATCGCCATTCACCGCTTTTACCTCACCCTGGACTTTGGGGAAGTACGATACGATCTCCGCTGCAAGCTGGTCGATAGACGTATATTCTTCAATACCGAGGGGCTTTTCAGCGGCATGTACGGCGGCACCCATGGATAGGAGCAGTAATAAACCAGTCACTATTCTTTTCATGCGTCTGGATCCCTCTTTTCTAACAGCATTCTCAAAATTCTGCACCAAATCGCCCCGTAGACGGCCTTTGCCCTCCGCCGGTGTCCGGAACGTGAACGTACGGCTTCAGAAAGTCATGAGCGATTGCGCATACCGGCACGTGCGACTACCGTTTCCCGTGGTCAGTCAATCTTCACTCGGATCTCCGCTTCCCACGATGAGCCGGGTTGAAGCGAAATACGCCAGATCGGCATAACCATCGAACTCTGGTACACTCGTTCAAACCCGCCTTCTGACTGCGATACCGTCTCGACCGGGGCTCGCCAGAGTATTGCCGGCCGCAGGAACGCGAGGGAGAGCCTGATTTTAAGCCAGTCATCGATGATGCTCACCGTGCTCACGTCATTGATCTCCCCGATCGACGCCAGGTTTCGCTTGTCCAGGGTGTGGCCGGGGATATCGTAATACCGGTCATGGGCATCCCCCGCAAGGAGTGAAAAATTGAATTCGCTGCCGAAGGATGCATTCAACTCCTCCGTACTCAGATTCGTGATCTCGTACATCACCGAAAACTCCGGTGCGGCCTTCGCCAGCGTTATTTCCTTCTTGAGCCTCACCCTGAGCCCTTCCACCTGACCCGTGCGCTCGAGGATGACGGCGGCCTTCACCCGCCTTTTCTGGGTAACGCAATAATCACCGAGGACGAAATCTCCTGCCTCGTAGTATTCGGACCGCATGAATTTGACGAGGTCTACGCCGGATCCCAGAAAATGGTCGAGCAGAGAACCGCGGGTGTACCAGTCGTAGAGCAGATGATATTGGAGCCCCTCCTCCTTCATGGCCACTCGCTCGTGGATGGTCTTTGCACCGCCGTCCTGCGGTCCGGCATCCGTCTGTTTGGCGGCGTGCAGAATTCTGTCGTGGTAGCCCTCACGCCTGCGCGTAAGCGTATTCATCAGGTTGAAGGAACGAGGCTTCCAGTCGAGTTCCGATATCCTTCCGCCTTCTGCCGGATCGATGAAGAGGTTCAGCAATTCTGAATTCAGCATGACCTCCTGGCGACCGTCCTGGTCGAAATCCCCTTGCTTGATCTCCAGCCACGAAGGTTCGGAATTTATCTTCTGTTTTCCCTGACCCTTGTCCCCCGCACCCAACAAGACCTTGTCCGCAAGAAGCTCCGCCTGGATAACC
>DASPQB010000123.1:0-14798 GCA_035625205.1 Nitrospirota bacterium
TAAATTTCATATGAAAAAAATCTCCAAAAAAATCTATAATTTTCGATGGGGCACTGAGCACGATGGTCGGAACGGATAAAAGTTTGAATTTTTTCCCGAGTGAAACGGCGATGGTCTTGAAAAAATCATACCAGCTGTGCGTTAAGCCATCGGTAATATTGAATGTCTGACCCGCGGCCTCCCTCCTCACACCCGCGAGATAAATGGCTTGGGAAAGGTCTTTCACATGAATGAGTGGCGCGACATTGTTTCCTTTTCCGATAAAGGGGAAGCCAAGCGGTCCGAATCGAGCTACGGCAGCAACTAAACTTCCGAGGTACCGTGAGCCGGAGCCGTAAACCACGCCAGGCCTAATGATGACGTACTCTACCGCTGTCTGCGATGCAAGAATTTCTTCACACTGTTTCTTATAAGCGGTGTAATGCTCCTCGGGGACAAGCTTCGGTTTTGTCTCTTCCGAGGCCGGAATCGTCGAGGGAATGCCTGCCACTGTCAATGAACTAATGAAGATGAAGCGCTTTATTCCTGATTTATCAATGTGGCCGAGTATCTTTTCCACTAGCTGCACGTTCTTCTTCGCTGCGAGGGGGGATATGTTCCTCACTTCACCGATATGATAGAAGACATCCATCCCCGCCATTGCATTCACGACCGAGCCGGCATCTTGGAGGTCCCCGCGAAAGACAGATACCTCTTTTCCTGCGAGCTGAACGGGAAGTGTATCCTTACGTGCGAAGAGGCGGACGGTATGGCCGTTTTCCACGAGCAAATCGACAACCTTGCTTCCGATGAATCCCGTACCGCCGGTAACGAGTGCTTTCATACAAACCAGCTTTCAACTTTCAATAAAGCACTGCGGGTCTTCTGCAAGGAAATCTTCAAGGCCCTGTGAGCATGCATAGGCATAGGCAATAGCCCGGCAGCCCCTACACTTCGCCCACCGGTTGCAGGTACGGCACCTGCCCTTGTATTTGCTCCGATCCCGGAGCGCATCGAGTACTGGGGACGTTGACCAGATTTCTCGGAGAGAATCTTTCGTCACGTTGCCGATAAAGAGGGGCAGTCTCCTGCAGGGCATTACAGTTCCATTAGGAAGTATAGTCAAACCGGATACACCTGCCGAACATCCGCTGCTTGCAACATTGCCGGCATCGTCGTTCGTTTTCTCCCGCATTTGTGACGCGACCGGGTCTCCTGTCACGATTTCTATATCGTCATACTCAAGCGATAATTCTGTTTCATAGAGGTCCCGTACCTGCTCCCTGCTCAGCATCTGGGAGAGCAAGGATCTGCCTTGTCCGTAGGGCACCAGGCGGGAGAATCCGACCCGTTGCGCTCCTACCTGCGCACAGAAAGCAATAACTTGTTTCACTGTCGAAGCATTGATGGCGGAAAGCGTGACGTTCAGCGTAACGGGAAGTTTTGCACCGACGAGGCACTCGATGCCCTCTGTTGATGCGCGGAAACTCCCCTTGCCGCGAATCGTATCATGGACATCCTCCGGGCCTTCAATGCTTACCTGAACTCCATCGACGCCGATATCACGAAGTCTCCCAGCCCGATCCCGGCTTACGAGGGTGCCGTTGGTGAGAAGGTACGTTTTGAATCCATGCTGCTTGCTTTCTCCAAGAAACTCGAAGAGACCTTTTTTCAGGAACGGCTCGCCGCCGGTAATATTCATGCTTGGAGAAAATGCAACTCCGTAGGTATCAGACCAGTCCCTGATCATGTCAGACACTTCACCGACCACTCGTTTCATTTCAGTGAGCGGTAGTTCTTCGGTATTCCGCTCGCCCTGGTAACAGTGCTTGCATCGGAGGTTACAGTTTTCCGTTAAATGCCACTGGATAAAAAACTCGTAGGGATTATTGGTTGCCATAAGGACGATAAAACGAGACCAGACTGCGATTATATTCTTGATGATGCGATTGTGATCCAAGAAAAAGAGAGACGGGCAGATATGGCGTTCGCTGCTGAACGCTGAAGCACTGGTTCGCGTCAACCATATCTGCCGCTTTGGTTGCGTTGCTGACCAGCAACTTTAGCTCTTTCAGCCTTTTCATTTGCGGCATACCGTGCCAGGATTCTGCTTATCGAGATGCTTCTGTGCGGTCCAGTATGCAGCTTCTCTTGCGAGAGCCTCTTTGCTCAAAGCCTTCTTCATCCTGTTTCACCTCCTTTCCGTTGTGGACGCTATCTCATGCTAATCATAGCATAAAAATATGCCTCTCGTGGCAGAAACCCTTATAGGACAATGCATTCCTAGGAGCAGCATGGGTCACCTTCCCGCGGCTTCCCTATCGAGAAACCACGTAACGGTTCCGTTCTCGGGTAAGACCAGTCCCGCCGGATAGCCTTTGGAATTGCCCTGATAAAGGATATTTTGGAGCACGCTCGCTTTGGCTCTTCCTGACGCAAGAAAAAGTACATGAGATGCATGATTGATGACCGTCATCGTGAGCGTAACACGGTTTACCTGAGGATCTTCTAGATATACGGGAATGGCCATCCGGGCAGCCTCAAGGATCGACACCGATCCGGGAAAAAGCGATGCCGTATGACCGTCCACGCCGACTCCCAATATGATAAGGTCAAAGCTCGGGATAGTGGCCGTGCCATAGAATGCCTTGATGATCTGTTCGTAGGCACGGGCCGCCTCTTCGGGGTCAGCCTCGCCTTGCACGTTGTGTACATTGCTCCCTGGAAGGGGAATGCTCTCCAATAAGGTGTCGCAGACCAGCCCATAGTTGCTTGCAGGATGATCTGCCGGCACGCATCGCTCATCTGCCCAGAATAGGTGAACGCGGGGCCAGTCAATAGTGTTTCGATAGGGTGCTGATCCGAGCAGCGTGTACAAGAGGCGGGGAGTTGTGCCGCCGGAAAGGGCGACAGCAAATCTTCCTTTTACAGAAATTGCCGTATGTGCAAGAGATCGAAATAATTCCGCTGCGCCATTGCTCAGGGATTTAAGGTCATCGAAAACCGAGATCCGTACGTTGCTGCGGCCATTCACAAAGGCCTCCAGGAGCGTCCGGTTCTTCTTAGAAGACGGAGTGCCTCATTAGGCCCATCCGTTCCGGCAGGATACAGCGCGAGTGGTACCCCTTTTCCCGAATCAACGGCATCAAGCACTGGGGTAAGCGCTGACCACGCAAGCTCCACGCTGTCTTCGCGCATGAAGAGCATGTGGTCGCCGAGCATGCAGTCCAGCAGAACCCATTCGTAGGCGTCAAGTGCCACACCGCGAGGGTAATCGTATTTCATCTCCACAGGGTTCAAACAGATCTTGGTGCCTGCCTGCTTGGTCTGGAATGTGAGGCTCATGCCCTCGTCTGGTTGTATCTTTAAAACGATAGAGTTCGGCTCAATGGGACCGCTAACCGAATCAGGGAACATGGAGTGCGGTACTTCCCGGAATTGAACGGCAATTTCCGTTTTCCGGGCTGCGAGCCGCTTGCCTGAGCGGAGATAAAAAGGAACGCCATGCCAGCGCCAGTTATCGACAAACAATTGCATTGCTGCGAAGGTAGGCGTTTGAGAAGCCTCTATGACGCCCTGTTCCTGGGGGTAACCGGCAACTTCGCGGCCCTCAACCATACCTTTGGCATACTGGCCGACCACGAGTTCATCGGTGAGTTTATCAAGGGATAGGTGTCTTAGGGATCGCAAGACTTTTGCCTTTTCATCCTGCACACGGTCGGCGACGAACATCGCAGGCGGCTCCATGGCAATGAGGCTCAACAGTTGGAACATGTGGTTCTGAAACATGTCACGGAGCACACCTGCTCCTTCATAATAACCTGCTCGATGCTCTACGCCAATGGTTTCAGTGGCCGTAATCTGCACATGGTCTACATACCGGCGGTTCCAGAGCGGTTCGAAAATAGAGTTCGCGAACCGGAACATCAAAATGTTCTGCACCGTCTCTTTGGCGAGGTAGTGATCAATGCGGAATATTTGATTTTCTTTATAATGGGTATGTACAAGCTGGTTCAATTTACGCGCCGATGCGAGATCATGTCCGAAAGGTTTCTCGATCACGATATGGCTGCAGCCCTTTTCCTCACGCGATAGCCCTGCAGCGGCGAGATTATGAATCACGTTTTCAAAGACCGTCGGCGGTATGGCCAGATAAAAAATGCGATTACCCGCTGTCTTGTGTTTACTCTCCAGTCTGGGGAGGATGTCGACAAGATCGACCGTGTATGATGCCAAGTTCTCGTAATCGAAGGTGGAATAGTAGAGATGGCTCTCAAAGTCCTTCCACTGGTTCTCCTCAAAATCGCGAGGAAGCGCGGCTCTAACCGCGTCCCGCATGCCCCCGCGGAATTGTTCGGTCGTCATCTTGATACGGCTGGTACCCAGAATGAAAAACTGACGTGAGAGCATCGTGCTTTTAAAAAGCCGATACAGCGACGGCAAAAGCTTCCTCCGCGTCAGGTCTCCCGAAGCTCCGAAAATAATCAGTCCCGCGGGCCGTGGAACCTCCACCTCACAATTCTCAATCCGGTGATACTCCGCCGCAAAACCAGCTTCGGGCATTTCCAACCCTGTACCCATTTGATCGGCATTGTCATCCATGATCAGGCTATCTTCCTTTTTGCCGGTTTTACCAACCTTTTCCAATCCTCGGAAAACCGCTCCATGCCCTTTGTTGTAAGTTCATGCCGGATATCGTAGTCTTCCCATTTTTTGTCGAGTTTTATCTCTTTGTACGGAATAGGCTTTAACTGTTCTGCGTCGTAGTGGTAAGTTTCTCCGGGCAGTGGCATCCCCTTTTCTCGCCAGGTTTTCAAAACTTCAAAGGGCGCCGTAACAATATCTGACTCCAGTTTTAGGGCGTACAGCAAGTGCTCGATGTTCCGCACGCTCGCGGTAAGGACTTCCACATGGCCGTCGCCCTGCGCGTACATGCGAAGGATATTGGCGATCACGTCCATGCCGTTTTCACCGCGGTCGTCAAGCCTCCCGACGAATGGCGACACGAATACCTGTCCCTTCTTCGCGCCCCGCGTTGCCGTATATACGGCCGCAGCCTGTTCCTGCGAGAAACAGAGCGTCATGTTGACGCGCATTCCCGCTTGTACAGCCCACCCTGCTGCTTTAAGCCCTTCCCGGGTCGTCGGAAATTTGACATGCGCATTTGCGATCCAGGAGAACATGTCTTTTGCCTGCTTCAGCATCGTATCGGCCTCAGTCGTTACGTCGGCGTAAACCTCTACCGAGACCGATCCTCCCGGTATCAACCCGCACAGCTCTGTTACAACCCCCCGATAAAACTCCAGTATTTCTTCGGCACCGAATGTCTCTCCGCGCTCTAACCTTTTTATTGCTTCAGGATTCTTCGAGATCAGCGTCGGATTTGTCGTTTGACCGTCGAGAAACCCCAGGGAACTTCTAATTTCTTTCGTTTCTTCGGGATCCCCGCCGTCTAAAAATATCCTTGTTTTGAGTTTTTGAGGTCTCATGCCATTCCCCCCTTCTGCCAGTTCAGGCAATTTTTCTTTTTCCCCTTTTCTCTACTTCTTCCGCAGATGCCTTCACCTCGTGGCCGCCAAATTGATTCCTGAGGGCTGAAACGATCTGTCCGATATAGCTGGGGTTTGACTGCGACTGGAGACGAAAGTCAAGTGCGCCCTTGATGATGGGCACAGGGCTTCCCAACTCCTTCGCGGCATCTATGGTCCAAGTAGCCTCTCCGCTCTGGGCAACCGCACCTGATATCCCCTCGAGGTCTTCGCCGTATTTTTCATAGGCAGCCTTGAGCCACCCTACCAGCCGCGATTCAATAACGCTCCTGTGGTTGTACAGGTCAGCGACCTTTTCCAGATCGAGATTGAAGCCCGAATGCCTAAGGATCGCGAACCCTTCGGCAAGGGCTTGCATCATGCCGTATTCGATTCCGTTATGAACCATTTTTACGAAATGGCCGGCTCCCGATTTGCCAAAATGCGCATACCCATGATCGACCGAGGCATCACGAAAAATCTGTTCATAGGTACGAAATACGTCTTCGTCGCCACCGACCATGATGCAGGCCCCGTTCCGTGCGCCTGCCGGACCGCCACTCACGCCCACATCGAGAAAATTGATGCCCTTATCTCCCAACTCGTGAGCGCGTCGTAGGGACTCCTTATAAGGCGAATTGCCTCCATCGATGACTGTATCGTCCTTCGCGAGCAGCGGCGTAAGGTCCTTCAACACAGCGTCAACAGCCTCATAGGGGACCATTACCCAGACGAGCCTTGGCGGCTCCAAAGCCATGGCGAGCGATCGAAGTGAATCCGCAGGTATCGCACCTTTTTTCGCGATTTTCTGCACAGGTTCATCTTCCTTGTTATAGGCAACGATCTGGTGCCCTAGTTCGAGCAGTCGCTCCACCATGTTATAACCCATTTTACCCAAACCAACATATCCCAGTTTCATGCAATCTCTCCTCCCTCAGCTCTTATGCGAATGAACGTGACCGCATTTCTTGCAGACGGCTGTACCCTCCAGGCTGAACACTATCGCATACTAGCGTTTTAAGAACTCCTTTTCGATTTCTGCAACCTTAGCCAGCCGCCTCACGTGTCGCTCCGCGCCGGAGAATCTTGCCGCCAAATACGTTGTGACGATGTCTTTTGCCAGTTCCGTCCCTACGATCCGTGCACCGAGGCACAAGACATTCATATCGTCATCTTCTACGCCTTGGTGCGCCGAGAAGGTGTCGTGACAGATGGCAGCCCGGATTTTCGGGACCTTGTTCAACGCTACGCAGGCCCCAACCCCGCTGCCGCAGATAAGTATACCGCGCTCCGCCCTCCCCTCGAGAATGGCAATCGCCACTGCTCGGGCATAATCTGGATAATCGACAGGTTCGACGCCATAGGTCCCCACATCACGTATGGCATAACCGAGCGTTTTCAAGTGTTCCAGAAGAACGATTTTCAGGGGAAATCCCCCATGGTCGGCACCGATGGCTACCTGCACTGGTTTTGCTCCCCTCGTGTGCTTATCAACAATAAAGCGGATCGGCGCAGCTAAGGACCTGCTCGCTTCTGCTGCCGCTGCGAAAGATCGTGATGCCCTTGACGCCCTCCCGATAGGCGAGGATAAAGGCTTTCCGCACATCTTCTTCAGTGGCATTTGCCGGAAAGTTGATGGTTTTAGACACTGCATTATCCGTATGACGTTGAAACGCCGCCTGCATGCGCACATGCCACTCCGGGGCGATATCGAACGCCGTCACAAAAAGACGCTTCACGTCTTCCGGCACCTCGCTCATTCGCTGGATCGATTCACCTGCCGTGACGTGCATCAGAAGCGCGTCGCTGAAAAAACCACACTTTTTCGCAGTTTCGAGGAAACATTGGTTGAACTCCGGAAGAATGACGTCCCCGAGAATGTGGCGTTTGAAGGAGAGCGCAAAGAGCGGCTCGATGCCGCTTGAACAACCGGCAATGATCGATAGTGTTCCCGTCGGCGCAATCGTTGTCACGGTGGCGTTCCTGAGAGCGGGCCCTCCCGCTCGGTCATAACTGCTCCCGGGATAGTTCAGGAACACTCCGCGTTTACGTGCAAGCTCCGCAGAATACGCCCAGCCTTTTTCTTTCACAAACCTCATGATTTCCTCGCCCGTTCTGAGACCTTCTTCGGAGTCGTAAGGAATGCCGAGCCGAATCAGCAGGTCCGCGAACCCCATTACCCCAAGGCCAATTTTGCGATTGCCCTTTGCCATACGGTCTACCTCGTCCAGCGGATAGCGGCTCACATCGATCACGTCGTCCAAAAAATTGACGCCTATCTCTATGGTCTTTGCTAATTTTTCCCAGTCTATCTCAGCGAGGCCATTGGAGTACTTGATCATCAGGCCGAGGTTTATGGACCCGAGATTGCATGGCTCGAATGGCAGGAGCGGTTGTTCTCCGCAAGGATTGGTGCTCTCCATCTCCCCAAGCTGTGGCGTTGGATTGGCGCGGTTGATGCGATCGAGGAATACCAGGCCGGGGTCTCCTGTTTTCCAAGCCATTTTAACGATCCTGTCAAAAACTTCCCTGGCCTTCAGCGTCTTGACCACCTGTCGATTGTGCGGATTCACGAGCGGCAAGTCCCCGTCGATCTCTACGGAATGCATGAACTCCTCAGTCACGGCAACCGAGATATTGAAATTCGCCAGTTCTCTGTTGTCTGCCTTCGCTGAGATGAACTCCAGAATATCGGGATGATCGAAGCGCAAGATACCCATGTTCGCGCCGCGCCGGGTACCGCCCTGCTTGATCACTTCTGTTGCCATGTTGAAAACCCGCATGAAGGACACCGGGCCACTCGCAGTACCGCTCGTGGTACGTACGGAGTCATCCTTGGGCCTCAGTTTGCTGAAAGAAAAACCGGTCCCCCCGCCGCTTTGATGAATGAGGGCAGTGTTCTTGACGCCGTCGAATATGGATTCGAGCGAATCCTCGATCGGCAATACAAAACACGCAGCTAGCTGTTGTAGAGGCCGTCCTGCATTCATCAGGGTCGGGGAATTCGGCAGAAACTCCAGATTTGCAAGTACCTTGAAAAAGTCTTCTTCCGTAGTACGTATATTCGTGTGGCCGTTATACAGAAGCTCGGCCTGGGCAACACTGTTTGCCACCCGGCGGAACATCTCTTCCGGCGACTCTACTACCCGCCCCTGGTCGTCTTTTTTTAAATAACGCCGGGCAAGCACCGTCACTGCATTTGAGGTAAGGATCGCATCTTGTGTTTTTACGGTCATTTTAAGCCTCTAAACTCTATTTTAGCACTCTTAACAGGCGGCTGTACTTCCTCTGGATTTGGCAGCAGGGAATGCCGTCACAACCTTAGTAGTAAGTGACAAGGAGGACCAGGAACAGGATGCTTTTTGCGACCTCGATCCAACCGGTAGTCTGCAGCCTGACTTTATAGAGAGTGGCTGATACGATGAGGTTGTCCAGCAGAGGGATGAGTACGATCACGGGGATGTAAAAACGGCGATAGATGAATGCGCAACATAGTACATACAAGGCTGCAATGATGCGGTATTGTATTTTTTTTACTAGTACGGCTTTTATCTTAAAAACCCCTGCCGTAAAGTAGAGCGCGACACCGACGAAAAGCCTCACATCCATACCGCCTGTCAGCAGGAATTTTGGGAGTACTGCGGCAAGACTGATAAGAGCAAACCCCAGGATCTCCGTAAGAAGAGCATGTTCGCCAGCGAACCGGTTTGACAGCAAATACAAAGCGGCTATGGCTAACAGTGGCAAGAGTCTCGGAATATCGCTCCTGAAAATAACCGCAAGGATTATGGCAGCGAACAGGATCTGGACCAGCATGATGAAAAATGATTTCCGGTCTTCCGTCTTCCTGAGCCATTTCATGAATGCCTGTTTGGAATTAATCAGCAGAGCGAGTGCGGCGAAAAGTGGAAAGAGTAGCCACGTAAACGCATGACCAACGCAAACACCAGCCAGATACGCTACGATCAAGACACTCCATGAGCCGTACTCTCTTAAAAAGTATGTTTTGACGTCCGTTTTCATGGTGAAAGTATACCATGATTAAGGAGAGGCAGCCATGGTGAGAGTCGCAATCTCGATATTTTCAGGATGCGATGGCACGCGTATCGTATGCGGCAATGTCGTTTACGAAATTCATGAAGATGTATTTTCCCTGAGTTTCTCGTTCTATAATACCGCAGTTGCATTCAATTTATTGCTCTTCCTTGACAACTCCAGGCGCTGTGGTTCGCTATAGGTAAATTTACATGGAAAGAGAAGGAGATAAACACATGAAAAAATAATTACCACGATAGGAGTTGCAGTATTTGTTCTGGCTATCGGTATTGCATACGCTGACGTTACGACAGGAGGGGTCATGCCGAGCGAGATGAGAAGCTACGCCTATGCGACTAACGGCATTTCGTCATTGGACATCGGTCAGGGTTGTTCTCTAGCTGAAGGCGATGGCGCAGGTGGTTTGGCTTCCGATACGCCAGGCTTGGAATTGCAGAATGGGATCACGTGCTTTAACGTCGATAGGTCCAGCTTCGCTGCAAGAAATTCATGGGGGGAGAGTGAGCTTTCATCGGGACCGACCAGGGATAACGGTGTTACGATTTTTTGATGCGGCCCCTATTGACGCGGATTAGACGCCTCCTAAGCCTAGCACGCGTTGAGGATGGTTCGTTAAATTTAGAGATACACAGTTACAAAAAAAGCAGGCTGTATGGTAGCCTGCTTTTTTTTCAAGACCTTCCTCAATGGTATTACGCAGTAAGCTAGGGGAAAATCGCCCCCTGCGTCAGTCCATGTTTGGTACTAACATCATAGGCCTTCTCATCCTCGTTCAGCTTCTTCAATTTAAGGCGGCAGAGCACCCTCACTTCGCGGTCAAGATCGGAGCAGTTTTGCGCAGGCGCCAAGTCGGCCACGGCGCGGGAAAGTTCAGCTACGGCTTCCACGGCCATGTCTCGATGTCCGTTTTCGTGAACGGTCAGGTTTTTCATGTAAGTGTTCCATTTAGCCACGAGTGCCTGGGACACCCCATCATCGTGAACCCATTTGGGATAACGGAAGACAACCTCAACGGAGGCCTTGAAAGCAACTGCAGCACAAGATTGGGGAGCGCGATCATGGCCGTAGTCCCATTTCACTCGCCAGCTTGTAATGGAATCGTACCTTTTCCCGTCATCCCATCTGCAGCTGTTATGGTCCATATCACAACGCAATGTCGATATGCTGTCTCCCTGAACCTCATAGTATTCATACTTTTCAGTCACTACCGGTGAAACGTCAGCATTTATCATTTGAAGCCGCGTGTCTTTGTCAACGCTTGCAACTTCGACTTTATCCTGAGCTGCGAATACTCTTATGGCAATGGATATCAGCAGGATGCAGAAAAGAGTAATTTTTACCATGCGGCGGCTCCCAATCAAGGCTTGTATTTCAAGCGCTTATATCCTCTGCGACGCGTACTGAAGAACTGACAAAAATCAGAAGGTACTAGTATGCCATGCATTCTATGATCTATATTTTAATGAGAATCCCGTGTCTACAATGATAAGGGTGTGACGCAAGGACTTATCTTCGCATGAACCGTTTGCTTTGGTTTTAATCATACAACTTTCAACATGTCGAATCAAGAGGTAAATAAGTGATGGAGAAAGCACCGGTTCGCGCTGATTTAGTCCTTTCGTCTGAATACCTGATGATTTTGAAGGAGGTTTGTTTTCGACGCTGCGGCATGTCTGGCCGGATGTCAAAGAAAAGCTCAGTCCCGGCGATAAAAAAAGCCAGGCACATGGCCTGGCCAGTTTATGGAGATTCCTTTTTTTGCTTTTTTTTGCACTCAAAACAATTCTTCACATGAGGCCAGAGACCGATGCACGCGCATAATTCAGAATATCCGCTGGGTACACTCCGATAACGAGCACTGCGGTAGCCGAAATCGCCAGCGCCAGTGCTAGGGAAGGAGATGTCAACAGCTCAATGCTGCCTTTCGGCTCATGCATATACATGACCATGATGACCCGGAGATAGAAATAGGCGCTTACCGCCGAGAACAGCACGCCCGCTACCGCAAGCCAAATGAGCCCGGCCTGCACTGCAGATTTAAAGATATAAAACTTTCCCACGAACCCGGCAAGGGGCGGTATGCCCGTGAGCGAAAACATGAAAATCAGCATGAGAAAAGCCGCGGTCTTGTTCGTTTTGCCGAGCCCCGCAAAATCTGAAATTTCCTCGCCCCGCTCTCCCGCTTTTCTGAGCATGATCACGACGCCGAAAGCGCCCATATTCATGAGGGAATAGATGCACACATACAACATCACGCTTGCCGCGCCGTCCGGACCGCCCGCTGCAAGACCGACGAGAGCATACCCGGCATGCGCTATCGACGAATAGGCGAGCATCCGCTTGATGTTGGTCTGGGATAAGGCCATGATATTTCCAACGGCCATGGTAAGGACCGCAAGCCCGGAAATGATTACCGTGGAGTGTTCGTGCAATGGTTCAAAGGCATACAAGAAAATCCTGAGCAACACGGCGAAACCAGCGACCTTGGGTCCTGCAGACATAAAGGCTGTAACCGAGGTTGGCGCACCCTCATATACGTCAGGCACCCACATATGGAACGGCACTGCCGCAACCTTGAACCCGAAGCTCACGACCAGCATGATCATGGCTAAAAAAACGATCGGATTGGAAAGGTCGGTATTGCGCAAGTACATCATGATCTCGGTGAGATTCGTCGTGCCTGAAAGGCCGTACAGAAGCGACATGCCATAGACCATAATGGCTGAGGAGAAGGCGCCGAGGATAAGATATTTGATCGCGGCCTCGTTCGACCGGTTGTTTCGTCGCATAAAACCCGCAAGGATGTATATGGAGAGGGCCATGAGTTCCAAGCCGAGATAAAGCGTAATCAGGTCCCCTGCCGACGCCATAAGCATCATACCGCTCGTGGCAAAGAGCATGAGCGCGTAGTATTCGCCACGATGGATGTCCTCGATCTTGAGGTAGTTGATCGAGACCAGAATCCCGAGTCCGCAGGCGACGTAGAAGACAAACTTGAAATATGTGGAAAAGGCGTCCAGGTGAAAGTTTCCGGCAAAAAAGACTGCGTTCACACCCAGTAACTTATACGTAGCGATGGCCGCACCGATGATGCCCAACACGCTAAACCACCCGAGTGTCGATTTTCGGTCCTTCTCGATGAATAAATCGAAGAGGAGCACGAAAAGAGCAGTGCTGACCACAACAGTCTCGGGTAATATCGGAATTATCGTTTGCAGAAATTGTTGATACAAAGTGGACATGATTTCTCCTTACCTTATTTTCCTATCACGGTGCTGAGCATCTGGCCGACTGCCGGAGCCGACGCCACCTTGGCATTGACCTGCTGAACCAAGTTCGCCACAGAGGCATGCATCACACCAAAGGCTGCGTTCGGGTAAAGACCGATGAGAAACACCAGCACCACGAGTGGAAATGCAGCCACGACTTCGCGGGCGTTCATGTCTGCAAGGTTCTCGTTGTGCGGATTCGTTATCTTGCCGAAGGCAACACGCTGGTAGAGCCAGAGCATGTATCCTGCGCCAAGGATGATGCCCAGCGACGCGATCACGGCATACATTTTATGGTGTAAAAATGCGCCCAAAAGGATCGTGAACTCTCCGATAAAACCGTTCGTGCCCGGCAGGCCGATGGATGAAAACGTGATGATCATCAGGAATGTGGCGTACACCGGCACCCGGGCCGCTATCCCGCCGTAGTCCGCGATCTGCCTCGTGTGGGTCCGCTCGTAGATCACGCCCACGGCAAGGAACAGCGCGCCGGTCGAGACGCCATGGTTCAGCATCTGAAGGATGCCACCTTCGAGGCCCTGGAGGTTTAACGCGAAGATGCCGAGGGTCACAAAACCCATATGGCTCACACTGGAGTACGCAATGAGCTTTTTGAAATCGGTCTGTGCAAAGGCCATGTAGGCGCCGTAAATGATAGCAATGACCGAGAGCACGCAGATGGCAGGCGTCCAGGCAATGGCCGCGTCGGGAAAGAACGGCAGCGAAAAGCGCAAAAACCCGTAGGCCCCCATTTTGATGAGGATGCCCGCAAGAATGATACTGCCTGCAGTCGGCGCCTCAACGTGGGCATCTGGCAACCAGGTATGGACCGGGAACATCGGGACCTTGACGGCAAACGCCGCGAAGAAGGCCGCAAAAACCCACATTTGGAATGTGTGGTCGAATTTATGATTCATGAGCGCGAGCACATCGAACGTGTGGCCGGCCACGAAATAGACCGCGATGATCGCGATGAGCATGAGCACGCTGCCGACCAGCGTGTAAAGGAAAAACTTGATCGCCGCATACAGCCGGTTCGGCCCCCCCCATATCCCGATCAGAAGATACATGGGAATGAGCATGGCTTCCCAGAAGATATAGAAGAGGAAAAGGTCAAGGGAAACGAACACGCCGATCATTGCCGCCTCGAGGAACAACATGGCAATCATGAACTCCCGCACCCGGTCCTGGATGGCAGTCCACGATACCATGATGGAAATAACCGTTAGGAGCGCAGACAACGCGACGAACAGAACACTGATCCCGTCAACGCCAAGGCGGTAGTTGATGTTCCAGGCCGCGATCCAGGGCATGCTTTCGCCGAACTGCATGTTAGCAATGGAACCATCGAAGTTCAGAAGTAGCGGTATGCACAGGCCGAGTTCGATGATCGAAAAAACGAGCGCTGTCCAGCGCACGACTACCGCGCTTCGAATGAACAGCAGCAGAAACGCCCCAACCACGGGTACGACGATAAACAGGCTCAGCAGCGGATAGTCGAGCTGATTGAGATTCAATTCGAGCATGGATAAACTCCTTAATGAAGAGCAGCGTGCTAAGTACAGAGATCAGGGTGATACGGTTATGGCTACAGGGAAAAACTCGTCCATGTGTCCGAAGGAGGACGTTGTCATTGACGTTGTACGTGGTCCGGTTAATTGAAAAGGTAGTACAATCCTACGAGCACAACCAGGCCGAGCCCCATCGTAAAAGCGTATTGCTGCACGTAACCGCTCTCAAGCCGTCTGCCTTGATCACTCGTCTTGCCGATTGCTACAGCGAGCCTGTTTATAAAGCCATCGATGATTTTCACGTCTCCTACACCATGGAGAAACTTGGCGAGCTTGTGGACCAGGCCATCGACAAAGATATAGTTGTACAGCTCGTCAACTTTGTATTTATTCAGGAGCATGTTGTACGTGCCAGCGAACCTCGTCGCCATTCGGTCGGGGGCTAATGTGTACTT
>DASPQB010000124.1:0-8400 GCA_035625205.1 Nitrospirota bacterium
CGACGAACGCTCGGTCAAGGAACCCTACGCTATTGTAGCAAAACACGGCAAGCTTTTAGCAGACCCCCAGTCCTTCAACATTACTCTCACCCTGCAGGATGGATCGATTCACACACTGCCGTCCGAAGACCAGTCGTATTCACTCATGAAGTTTGCGGCAGCACGCATCTATCTCGATATCAATAGTTCGGCTGCAGCGAAAGAAGATTCCGGCAAAAGTCTTGAAGATATGGGCAGCAAGGAACTGCTTCAGGAAATCAGCAAGGCCCGAGCGGAGGGAAAACCTACTTATCCTTTTGAAACAGAACTCCATAAGCGACTCTCCATCCCTTTTGCATGTCTGATTTTTGGTTTGATCGGTGCTCCACTCGGGATCAGAAAAAATCGTTCTGGGAAATCCGCAGGCATCGCTATTGCGCTTCTGGTCTTTCTTGTTTATTATATGATCCTCGGCTCAGCGGCCAATTTAGCACAAACGGGAACAACGCCACCGTTATTGGCATTCTGGCTGCCGAACATGTTCATGCTAGTAGCTGCCTGGGTCTTCGTCGTCAAAAAAGCTAATGATATGGATTTCATGGTATGGAACAGGATCACCATGGTTTATTATAATCTAAAGAACCGTTTTAAAAAATCAGTATTGCCATAAAAACAGCGTATTCCTCATGACATTACTCAGTAAACATATATTCAAAGAATTCATCACCCTTGTCGCTGTCGTTTTGGCTGGCATCATTGTCGTGTACCTTTGTGTGGAGTTCCTTCAAAAGGCGGACCGTCTCATCAAGTATCATGCCACACTTATGCAGGTTGCACTGTATTTTTGTTACAGCATTCCGAGCATGATCTCGTTGTCTCTCCCTATGTCTACTCTCATCGCCTCTCTGCTCGCGCTCGGCAACCTCTCACGCCATAATGAGATCATCGCTATGCGCGCCAGCGGCGTGAGCCTCGCAAGGATCATCATGCCTTTGATGTTTGGGGGAGTTTTGCTCTCTGCTCTAGCTTTCCTCAATACTGAATACGTCATTCCATTATATAGCTCACGTGCCGACTATGTCCGAAACGTGGAAATCGAAAAAAAACCGCAGAGGGTCATGTTCCAACAGCACAAGCTTTGGCTACGCGGCCCCGACAACAGTATTGCAAACATCGACCTGGTGACCCCGAACCGAAATGAGATGATTGGCCTCAATATCTATAAACTGAATCCAGATTACTCAGTGCACGAGCGGATCAAGGCTGACAGCCTCGTGTGGGAAAATGGGAACTGGAGGCTTAAACACAGCCGTTCATTTACGTTTGACAACGATGAAATTCGTTTTCACAATTCCGATAATGAAATATTTAATATTGTAGAGAACCCCAACGATTTGGGAATGATCGTCAAGGATTCCCAGGAAATGAATTTTCAGGAGTTGTGGGATTACATCAAGAGGCTTAAATCAAGCGGATATAAAGCCGCTTCGTACGAGGTAGATTTATATAATAAGATTGCGTTCCCTTTCTCCAGCTTGCTTGTGGTAATATTGTCGATCCCTTTCGCTATTCACAAGGTACGTAGCGGTGGTGCGGGTAAAGGTACTGCCTTCGCCGTGGTGATTGTTTTTTTTTACTGGACACTCTGGAGCGTAGGCGGATCACTCGGCCGCTCGGGCATTCTTCCTCCCATGGTTGCCGCGTGGTTTGCAAATATAATCTTTGGTGTTGCAGCTATCGTCGTTCTGATCCGCATACAGAAAACAACGTGATTTTTTTATTGCTGGTACGACTGGCCATTTCCGGTAGGTCGGATTATTAGTATTCTGGCTCTTATTGCGGTTTAGCGATCGCTTGCAAATTATGTTATGCTCCCTTGATCGGATATCATGAATAAACTGTTTTTTTCCCACCCTATACTTGATACTCTTGTTGCAGAAGGCAGAATTAAGCTCGAGAAGAACATTCTTACACTCCTGGAAGGAGAACAGCCATCCTTCGAGCTTGAACCCGCGTATCGGTTCGTCAAAACCGCGGATAACAGTTCAGACCCGAACAATCTAGTCGGCCGTATCAAGTACGAGAAAGAGATCAAGGAAATGCATGCAGAATTGTACATGCACTCCGTATTGTACCGTGATACCGCATACGAGGTAGAGCCTGGATTTATCGGAGAGAAGAAAGAACTCTTAGAAAGACTATCGGATACGGATCTGCTGACGAGGTTCCTCCTGGAGAACCTTTTCTGACATTATGGTTAAGAGAGTCTCGAAAAATCTGTTAGGGCTTGCGTTAATTCCCTTCTGCCTGGGTTATCTCTGGCAGCTCTTCTCGATGATTTTTTCCATTACTTACAAAGCGCATGCGCCCTATTATTTTGCAGGGGGAGCTATTGCCTATGTGGTGGTCCATGTTCTGTTCAATAAGCCAATTCTCACTTACGTCTTCGGCCACGAGCTAACCCATGCCTTCTTTGCCATGCTTTTCGGCGGCGCTTTGAAATCCTTTCATGCAAGCGATAAGGGTGGCCGTGTAACCATAACCAAATCGAATTTCATCATCACCCTTGCACCTTACTTTTTCCCTCTCTATACCTTCTGTATTCTCGTCCTCTACTATATAGCAAGAGCATCGTCAGCAGGCAACGCCACTATCAATGCTCTTATTTTTTTCTCGGGCGTGAGTTTCACCTTTCACCTTATACTTACCTTGATTTTTCTGCAGACTGACCAAAATGACATTAGAGAAGAGGGAGCTGTCTTTTCTTATCCTCTTATTTTTCTCTTCAACATACTATTTACCGCTTTCCTGATAAACGTGTATATGGCCGATCATGAGGACTACCTTAGGTTTCTTGTCGGTGGTATAATAAAAAGCACGAACGTGGTTGCATATTTGTTGTCGATAGTGTACGGACTCATTCAAAAAGCATGGGAAAGAGGCTGATTGCACTCAACAAGGTGCGCGTAGGGTCGTGGAAAAAAGGTTTTTTTTTCGGAAGGCAAATCAGATGCTGAAAGTTGGGCTAACCGGCGGGATCGCAAGTGGTAAAAGTCTCGTTGCGAGAGTTTTCAAAGACCTCGGAGCGCACATCATAGACGCTGATCGTATAGTTCATGATCTTCTCGAGTCTGACCAACAAGTATCAAAAGAGATCCTTGACTTTTTTGGAAAGGACATCATGCGTGAGGATAAAAGCATCGACCGCCGGAAACTTGGTGATATCATCTTCAATGACCCCGAAAAACGGGCATGGCTCAATAGCTGTCTGCACCCGAAAGTTTTTGCTATCTGTAATTCACAGGTTCGACTCCTATGCAATAGGCAGCCAGATTGTATCGTTGTGCTCGATGCCGCATTACTAATTGAAACGGGATACCATCACCGAATGGACCGCGTCATCGTTGTCTACGCAGAACTCGAGCAGCAGGTAGAACGGCTTATAGCGCGCGATAAATTTACCCGAGGACAAGCACTTGCCAGGATATCAAGCCAAATGCCCCTAAGCGAGAAACGGGGTCAGGCAGACTTCATCATAGATAATTCAGGTAGCCGTGAAAGCACGGAAAAGCAAGCCCACGATATCTTTGAAAAGCTGAAAGAGGAAGCCGCTAGATGACGGCTTTTAGGACATCGTAGGCACACGCTCTTTGATAAACGAATAGTTACACCATCAGCGTATCATGAGCACCAACCTACATGGGGTGATCAGGAAGATCAAGCAATGCTGAAGTCTATTCAGCAGTTTTTCATTGGAGATAACCTAGATTCCATTTTCTATTGTCTAGATTATTCTTGATCTTGGTTTTATCAATGATCGGCAAGGCATACACGGTCAATCCAGCATGGCGTGACCATTATTCTCGGTGACCGACGTTAAGGCCTTACCTTCCCCCGCTGAGATCGAAAAGATCGTCGATACGGTTCGCTTGAACGTCTACAAGAAGGCGTCCTTTTACTGTATTCAGGCTATCTATTGGGAGATGAACGACATGAAGGTTCAACCAGTTCCCTCCCTTACCACAAGAGTCCGTTCGTCAACGAATTGCATTAACTCATCGGCGGACCGAAATATATAGTCCCGAAAGGCAACAACTACCCATGACATGGAGACGTTGATACATTCAACGGCCATTACGCGAACAGAAGTTTCTCAGCAACGTCTTAATATCATCGATGTAGAAGCATGGGCTGGCATTTGCGACATTCGAGCATTGGCACAAGGGCATATCTCGATGCCGTAAGCTCATAGAAAGATGCCACTCAAGCCATTGACTGCAAGGGAAATGAAATTGATTTTTCTAATCAAAGCGATACCCCAAGTACAATTAAGATAAACAAGGGTATAACTGCTATCAGCTCGTTAATTTCATCCGAAGAGTGTGGTGGCCGAGCATCGGCTGTTTAATGTTGCATGCTCCATCGAAAACTCATTGCGGATTCGTTGTGGCTGCTTTCTATGTCAAAGATCATACATTAATACTATTCCTGGCAAAGACTTCTGTCGAAGAATACCAATATCAATTGTGATATCAGCATGTCTTTATAGCATCTCTGGATAAAATAGTTTCAAGATGTGAGTCCACAAGGTCGAAATATTATCAACTAGAGACCAGAAGGATGTTTGATTGTCTCGGATCGTCCAGATGAAGCCTGTGCATATTCCAGCCTGCCAGGAGATTACATCAGCCTCGGAACCGTGGAAGTCACTGAAGGAGCAGATCGATTTCGCGCGCTATATTTCGCTTAAACAAAGCTACGTCTGTATTGACTCTGGACGCGTGGCAGGCTTCATAATCTTTACACCGGAACCTGTTTTCGCGAGAGGTGGCTATCTCCGAGCCCTCGGCGTGGCACCAGGTATTCGTAGAAAGGGAATCGGCGAAAAATTAATGACGTTTGCGGAATCAAAAACTGCGCATCGTTCGCATTTTTTTTACCTTTGTGTCTCTTCATTCAATAGGAAAGCGCAATCATTCTATAAAAAAAGAGGCTACAGCAAAGTCGGAGCACTGCCTGGCTTGATCATGCCCGGAGCCACGGAATTCATTTATTGGAAGAAACTGAGAAATTCATCACAAAAGAGAGGATGAGAGACCGCCTGTGACCGCGAAAAACCTAAAAAAAATAGAATTATTCAAGAACCTTTCCGATGACGAACTCGAGGAACTCGATCCCTATCTCATGTTGGAATCGGTCAAGAAAAAAAAAGAAATCTTTAACGAGGGCGATCAGCCAGAATGGTTTTATATCGTTTCAAAGGGGAAGATTAAAATCACGAAGCTCTCGCAGGAGGGAAAAGAAATCATACTCGAGCTCATTTCACCAACCGATATCTTCGGCGGCGTAGCAGTATTGCGTAATTTTCCCTATCCCGCCAATGCTGTTGCCATGGAAGACTCTGAAATCCTAAAGATCTCAAGAAAGAATCTGATGCGCCTTGTGGACCGCTTTCCGAACCTCATGTATTGTATAGCGCTCCAGCTCGGAGACCGGATGAAAAGTTCCTACGACTCGCTGAAAAATATCGCCCTCGAACGCGTAGAAGCTAGGATAGCGGCACTACTCTTAAAACTGGCCAATAAGGCCGGCCAAAAGACAAAAGAAGGCCTCATCATTGACATGCGGCTAACGAAACAGGATGTGGCAGATATGGTCGGGACAACCGTCGAAACATCAATCAGGACCTTCAGCAAATTCAAGAAGCAAGGATTGCTGTCTGATGCCAACGGAAGGATCATCATTAAAGACCGCGATGGATTGATGGCTTTCTCGTCGTGATACAGCAGTTAGCTGCGCTCCTCAGGGACGGAGTATTGATAGCCGTCAATGCTGATTATTATGGGCTGTTTTTTTAGCTGAACAGACTTCCTCTTAATTAGGCTGTTCCGTCTTCGCTAACAGCGTCATCAGCATATTGAAGAAAAAGACAAAAATCGATACTGCCTGAACTGCTCCTGATGCAACAGTAATCATCCGGAAAACTTCATTCGCATTGCAGATGTTCGCCGTATAGAAAGCCAGCATTGCAATGAGTGAGACGTTTGCAAGATAGAACTGCACTTCTGCAAGTCTATTGCTATACAGCGGCCGACCCATAAAACGCGGCAGAATGTGATAGCCAACGCCGAAAATCATCATTGATACCCAACCTAACATATTGAGATGCGAATGCACAAACTTCAGGGTGAGCATATTCTGATTGCCCAGCATCATTACACCGAGAGCTGTCGATATACCGAGGTATACGACGCTCATTACGATAAACCCTTTTACAAATTTGTCCATAGAGTTTTCCTCCCGATCAATTATTGTTGATCACATCATATCGCCTTTACCTCCAAAACGATATGATATGGCTCATATCATAAGATGTTGAGCAATATGATACAGGTCATAACGGGCATGATATTTTTTTGGTATGGTACATATAACGAAATAACGAAGGAGGATCCTCATGATCACGGGAAAAAAGAAAGTAACGAGAGATTCTATTATCGGTGACATCATCAAGATGAGCCCCGGTGCCAAGGCAGTGATCCAGAAACATTTCGGAGGTGGCTGCTTCACCTGCCCAGGCATCAACATGGAGTCACTATCGTTCGGTGCTATGATGCACAATATGGACCCTAATAAAATCATTGACGAGATCAACGCCCTGGAGGAATGAAATGGCAAACAAGGAAATCAAGTGTTTTGTTTGTGGTAGCGACGACAAGACACGCGTGTACCTGCCGTGTTTTCATGAAGGAAAAGAAAAAACCGTTTGCACCCGCTGTCTCCCTATGCTTATCCACGGGGCGCATTAACGCCCCGTCTTCCCTCTTGTCCTTCTTAAGATTGCAGTAGAATTTTTGTATTGACACTGGTACACTGTGCCTATGAAGACGGACCTTGCAATTGTCCTCGTGAGCGGCGGGATGGACAGCTGCGTATGCGCGGCCATCGCAGACAGTTCGTACCAGCTTGCCTTCCTGCATGTGAACTATGGGCAGCGGACCGAGGCGCGGGAACTCCTTGCATTTAACCAACTTGCTGACTACTATCAAGTAAAAAAACGCCTCTCTGTCAGTCTGGAATATCTCAAAGTAATCGGCGGTTCAGCCTTGACTGATTCAAACATAGCAGTGCCTGAGGCTGATTTTCTCTCAATGCAGGCATCAAAGTTTCAGTCCCCTTCAATTCCCGTTACGTATGTTCCCTTCCGCAACGCTCACCTGCTTTCCATAGCTACGTCATGGGCAGAAGTTATCGGGGCCAGGAAAATTTTTATTGGCGCTGTGGAGGAGGACAGCTCCGGCTATCCTGACTGCCGCGAAATTTTTTACGAAGCATTCAATAGAGTTATTGAAGTAGGCACCAAGCCAGAAACGCGTATCGACATAGTGACCCCACTGATTCACATGAAAAAATCGGAAATCGTGAAGAGAGGCATTCAACTAAGCGCTCCTCTCAATCTTACCTGGAGTTGCTACCAGAACAATGAAAAGGCCTGCGGGAGATGCGAGAGCTGCGCATTGCGGCTGAAGGGGTTCCGCGAAGCCGGGATAAACGATCCTATTCCTTATGAATAGGACTCGCAATACTGTCCTGGAGAGGACTACATGAACTTAACGGCATTTTCATTTCCTTTGGTTGTCCCTTCTGTCATCTCTCACGCGTTCGTTATCACATATCAGTGCCAAAACAATGATAGGTGCTGGAGGTTTGATGATTTGACGCCCCGCTAGGAAGGGAAGGATGGTGGACTAGAACCTGGTTGTTATGTTATGGGGAAATTGATTTAACGAGGTGGTCGGAATGTCTTTGCATTATTTTTTCAAGCATTCGAACAATTCCAATGCTAATAGAATAGATGGATTCAATTAACAGGTTTTTTTCAGCCGTATCATCGAGGAAAAGATGGAGTCTTGATCCCATATCCTCCTCCGGTTTCCAGTAGCAGATCATCATCGGGAGTTTTGGGAGCGGATATAAGATCACTGATATATCCGAGGCGAATGCACCCCCGGAAGGAATACCACTAAAAATAGTGATCAGGTCTTCAAAGAGGTCCATATGAGTATCGGCGATGCGTTTCAGGGGTTGTTCACATTTTCGCTCAAAAAGAGGATTCCACATCCTACCATTATCCAACTCTCTGAACGGTACCCATCGCCCGGAAATACTTTCTCCCATGCTGAAGATAATGTAATGAAGCAGCGGTATCGTGAACCACGAATGAGTATGACAGTCTGATACGACATTGCCTTTCGGATCAATTTTAAAATCCCTACCGAGACACTTTAGTATTAGAGATCCTCTGTTAAACCTAGCTCCTATTTTATCCGCTCTGGAGGCCAGATCAATATTTAAAATCCTCTCCTTAAGGTCATCCTGCGCGTCTTTCTGTATGGTCTCAAGATTAATTTGCCTCGTAAT
>DASPQB010000125.1:0-10595 GCA_035625205.1 Nitrospirota bacterium
GAGCGACAGGTCGGCAAATCTGCGGCGGCCTTGCTGCTGAAACACAGGATCGGGGAACAGTTCGATGCTATCGTTACGGGGGCAGCGGAAAAAGGTACCTGGGTCCGACTTCTCTATCCGCCCATAGAAGGAAAGTTGACGAGTGGTTTTGAAGGCATCGATGTGGGCCACAGGATCCGCGTCCAGCTTATCCACACGGACGTAGAACGCGGCTATATCGACTTCAGGAGGGTCGGGGAAGGAAAGGCATAGTGGCGAAACAGGCTTAGTTCCATACTCGGTAAGAAGGTTTGAGAACAGTTCGTGCTTGCGGTAAGACATCGTGCATTGTCAGTTTGCATGAGAATGGTTCTTCAGAAATCGCGGTCGAGTGGAATGATGCAAACATGCACAAACGATGTTCGTGTCATCTTTTTAATCGTCCTTCCTCATTGATACGTTAAGCATTCTTGAACTCCGCGTTCCGAAAAATCTGGCGGTTAATGCATGAACCTATGGAGAACAAGGCTATTTCAGCATCGCCTTAATCTCGCTTTAATGACTTGAACATTGCTGCTTTTCATGGGATAGCTCTTCCAGAGGAACCGCGTCCGGAAGGAAAGGCATGCGTTTGAAAAGAGGTCGGGGGGAGGAGCCCCGGTAAATCCTGGGAGCACTTCAACCGAAATCCCAAGAAACCATCGAAGGGATTAAACGCTCACGGCAATAACAGTAGGTCATGGTGGGATTGTTACTGCCTGAGAATGAGAAAGGTCAATAACGATGGATGTCCAGACAGCCATTTTCCATCGTATCAGCGTTCGAACCTATCAGGCCGAGCCGGCATCGCTTGAGGAATTGGAGGCGGTGCGCAGGTCAGGCGAAGAGGCGGAGACGTTGACCCACGCGGACATGAAGTATCATCTCTGCACGGACGCGCAGATGGGCAAAGCGATCACGGGAATCATTGGAGATTACGGGAAAACAATCCATGCTCCCCATTACCTTGTGCTTGCAGCGCGGGAATGCGACGGGTATCTCACCGACGCCGGTTTCCGCTTTGAGCAAATGGTCCTCGATGCCACTTCGCGCGGTCTCGGCACCTGCTGGGTCGGCTTGATGTTCAAAGAGGCAACGCTAAGATCCGCGCTCGGGCTCGACGGCTCGTGGCGGATGGTCGTGCTTACCCCGCTGGGCCGTCCCCTGAGAAAAAGTTTTACGAACCGTATGTTGCGGACCCTGGCCGGCTCGAAGGGGCGCAAACCAGTTCAAGAGTTATTTTTCTGGCAGCAGCACGGCGAAATGCTGCCCCCGCGCATCATGTCGGACCAGCGCCTTATGCAGGTCTTTGAAGCAACCCGCTGGGCGCCCTCCTGGATGAACAGGCAACCATGGCGATTCGTTCTCCTGGATCGAGAAATTCTTATTTACAAAGTGAAGCAGCAGGAGCGAGAGGGCAAGGATTACCATCGCCTCGACTGCGGCATTGCCATGTGTCACTTGCACCTTACGGCAAGAGCGCTCGGCATCAGTGGCCGCTGGGAGCTGGGAACCTTCAAAGTCCCTGGAATTCCCGAGGCTGAACCGATCGGCACGTATATATCGGAGGATAAAATCACGAAATGAGGGAACCGCTCCGATACTACAGAAACGGTTATATCATGGCATCAGGCCTCATTCGTCTGGATTATGGAAAAATGGCATGGCACGGTAACCGCTGCACCAGAGAACATCGCAAATCCCGTGTTGTTTGATGTTCCCTGCTTTCTTTGAGACTAGGATTTGGGCATTGGCAATAAATCAAATGACACAAAAAAGAGGCCTTCCGTTTCCGGAAGACCTCAATGCAACAGTAAAAGGTATTACCAGAGGGGAAACATTTGAAGATTTGCTGTATCGTTACCGCTGCGCAGATCAACGACTTGGGGTACCGCAATCGCAGCATGGGTTGATGTCGCCGATGACCAGAGAGCGGCATCAATGCCATAGAATGCCGATGCCAGGGGATCTTGCGTCGTACCTCCGGGAGATTGGAAATTGTATATAGGTTCCGCCCGTGCTGACATCTGACTGCGGCAAATCACCTCTCAGCGTGCTGATTGCATCTACAATCTTGCCGCCATACACGGCAAAGACAACACCCGTATCCATCTCGTTGTCCATTCTAGTGGAATTCGCCATAGATATCACACCAGTAACAGTATTCCCCATCCACGGTGATACCACCGTAAGAGGAGTCTCAAAAGTCACGGTAGGGGATGAAGAAGTTATGTTTGCGGACCCAGGAAAGGCACTCCGGTTATACAACTCTTCCCCGGCTGATGCGACAGCCTGGTACTCGCCGATGCCTTCGGCAGGGTTGACGGTATTAAGCGTGATCGTACTGCCGCTATACACTCCCCATTGCAGTGTACTGTTCGATAACATAAACCCGCTGAATGACCCTGTAGGAGGATTGAAATGCCTGAACCGGACCTCATACGGCACTTCTCCAGCACCGGGCAGCGTCTGATAGAAGTCTACCTAGGCCCCTGTAGGAGCCGTTATCGTTCCCCTGGAGGCATAATCCATCCCGGATGTCATGGTTATCGTCGGTAAGGACATCGGGATTGATAGCGAGGTGGTATCCCTGGTTACCGCGGTACACATTTTACGATCGTTGTCTGATATCTGATCCATTGGATCAAAACGTCATAGCTGGTGGTGGCCGTCAACGCAGATACTGGGTACAGAATAAACCTGCCCTTGGAATCGGGAACCGTTGTCCGGTGTACAACATGATACGTTCCATCCGCACTAAGTTCCTCAGCATTGATGACAAAATGCGGCGCTGTTGTTAATGTGGCGCCGGTGCTGATTTTACCGATGATTGCGCCGGCCCTGTCAAGGTTGAAACAAATACCGATAGTCAATGAAGTAAAGAGAATATTCACATCCCCGATAATATTTTTGTCCGCTCGGTGAATCAGCTGTTTGTGTTCTGCCGTCTCTGTTGTAAAAACGCATATTAAGTTAATCAGTATGATACATATGCGATATTTGGCGGGAAAATTAACATGGTATTGAAGAAAACTACAGCACTTTGTTTGATAGACCAAAGAAAGCACCGTCCCCCTTCCGTGAACGGGTTATTTTATGAAAATTTACTTATCCGGGATGAAATAGATGCATATATGCTGGCCTTGGAGGAGAAAGGTAGATATGGTTCTGAGCGACGAGGCAGGGCGTTCAAGTCACATGCTCAGTTCGCTGGCTTGCTCAGGGAACTCACAGCCGGCTGATATTTACAATGTGTTTGGTTTCACGGCATCATCTTACTCTTTATTAGAGGAATTAATTTGTGAGCCAATGCATCTTTGCTGATGAACACATCAGCGCCGGCGGTAAGGAACGCTTTGCCTTTCTTTTCATTGCTGTAGCCGATTACAAGGGCATCTGGACACAAAGGACGCAGCAATTTAGTAACGTCATCACCGTTCATCTCTGGCATGAGATACCCTATCAGGAGCACTTTGAAGCAATGTTCTTTGACCAGGGTGAATGCAGCCAAGCCATTTTCACAGGATCTCACGATATAACCCTCAAACTCTAGGAGCATTCGAATGCTGTCTCTTGTTGCTCCATGATCGTCAATGATAAGGACTTCCGGATTATTCATCTTCGACTCTATTTATGATGATATAACAATGGAATAATACTTTCTGAGACGTTATTTTAAATTTAGACACGGGAAAAGCGAAAAGGTTAAGAATCGGTACCCGAATTATATGGGTTTATATACACTCTTACCGTTGAAGCCGCAAATGCGGACATAACGATTATGATCGGGTGAGTCACTCGAACTGCCTGAGGCAGGGTTGTTGATATCCTAGCCAGCCTTCGGGTCGGGGAGGATGTCAGCATCGAGTACGCAGTATTCTTCTCCTGAGCTCGGGACGGCAGGAACCCTCAGGGCTTGAGCCACGGTAGTTCTTTTGCCCGTCATTAATGACAATTGGAATAGTCTGAGTAGTGAAACGTTACAGCTGGGCTTAATGTCGAAAGATATTACATCTATTTGAAATATTAGAGCAATAAGCTCAAGAGCACCATGTAAGTCAAATCTTCCACCCACTGTTTAATTATATACCACGTGAACCATTCCCATGATTGGACTTGACAAGTGAACTAAAGTTCACTTATAATAATCCCATGCCAAGAATTTCTGACAAGGTTGAGCTTCGGAAACGTATTCGTGAGATTGATCGATTTTATCGAAAGAACGGCAGGATGCCAAGTTACGCCGAGAGTGGCAATTTGTTGGGCTTCAGCTTGAAGAATGCTGTGTCTAGGCTCATGGAGAAACTGGAAAAGCTTAATGTAGTTGCGAGGGACAAGACAGGCAAGCTGGTTCCTAAATTGATGGCCATGCCAGTCAAGGTGCTCGGCACTGTTGCAGCAGGGTTCCCTAGTCCCGCCGAGGAGGAACTTGTAGATAACCTTTCCTTCGATGATCTCTTGATACAGAACCGGGAAGCTACCTTTCTCTTGAAAGTCAGCGGTGATTCGATGACGGGAGCGGGAATCATGGAGGGGGACATGGTAATCGTTGACAAGGGATTGACACCAAAGAGCGGGGACATCGTTATTGCGCAAGTTGATAGCGAATGGACAATGAAATATCTTCGTAAGCGTGGCGACAATGTAACCCTCATTCCCGCGAATCCCAAGTATCAGCCCATTAGGCCCAAGAACGAACTCAAGATCGCCGGCGTCGTCACCGCTGTTGTCAGGAAGTACAAGTAACGAAGAACAGCATCTTGCGATCCTGCTGTAACCATCCTCACAAGATAGGTGCCAGTCGTGGATAATCAGCCCATCAACATTTTTTCATTTCCACAAGCCATTCTTCATCTTGATGCCGATGCCTTCTTTGCATCCTGTGAACAGGCTATTCACCCTGAACTCAAGGGAAAGCCAGTGATAACGGGCAAGGAACGGGGAATTGTTGCGGCTGCGAGTTATGAGGCAAAGGCGAGAGGCGTTCAAAGGGGAATGCGCCTGTTTGAAATAAAGAAAGTCTGCCCTGATGCTATCATACTCCCCTCAGATTATGAGACGTACAGCCTCTTTTCTATCCGCATGTTTGACATACTGAGACGGTTCTCTCCTGATGTGGAAGAATATTCGATTGATGAGGCGTTTGTGGACTTGACGGGGCTCAGAAGATGCTTTCACGGTTCCTATGAGTCTATTGCGGAGAAGATGCGGAAGACAATCGAAACTGAACTGGGTATCACCGTATCCGCAGGAGTCAGTTTATCCAAAGTTCTTGCGAAGATAGGTTCAAAGCACAAGAAGCCGAACGGGCTTACCATCATACCGGGCAGGGAAATTCACCTGTTCTTGGACAAACTCCCTGTTGAGAAAGTCTGGGGAATAGGAGCGAATACCTCGGCGTTCCTAAAGAAACATGGTATCCTGACCGCTCTCCAGTTTGCCAAACGGGAAGAAGGATGGATCAGCAGATATCTTTCGAAGCCCTACCGTGAGATATGGCACGAATTAAATGGCAGGAGCATCTATCCCGTTACCACGGAAACCAAGAACAGTTATCAGTCTATCAGCAAGGCAAAGACCTTCACCCCCCCATCAAGAGATGAAACATTTGTCTTTGCTCAGTTGTCGAAGAACCTTGAGAATGCCTGCATCAAGGCGCGGAAATACCGATTAGCTGCCACACGACTTATCGTTTTTCTGAGGCAACAGGACTTCACGAGCAGCGGTGTCGAAATTAAATTGAGCAAGCCGAGTGCCTACCCAATTGAGTTATTTGAGCTCTTGAGAAAAGGATTTCAGCAAATCTTCAATGCCAATGCCTTGTATCGTCAGACGGGTGTGGTGCTATCGGGGTTGGTAGCAGAGAACGGAATACAGTACACCTTGTTCGATGATACAACAAAAATTGAGAAAATGTCGAAAATATATGCAAGCATGGACAGGATCTCCGAGAAGTATGGGAAACATACGATTCAACATGGTGCGAGTTTACCTGCGAAATTGCAGGCGCAGCATGAAGGGGAACGCGGAGATGTGCCGCAACGAAAAAACGCACTGTTTAAGGGGGAGAATACGCGGCAGAGACTTGGGCTGCCGTTATTGCATATAAAAGTTTGACCGATGCTTCTCCTTCATCAGTGCTCCATAACGGTGTCCCAATGACGTCGCAATATTAAGGCTCAGGAAGAACCGATAAAACCACGGTTATTATCTTCCACTATATATATTGCTATGCCCCTCGTGTTTTGCCAGTTCTCGCTATAATCTTTTGCCAATTCCTTTGAGTGGATAATCAGGAGGTTCTCCGCATTGTGTTCTTCGGCTGCCCGGGTAAAATTGAAAGACCCCGTAATGACCACTTCGTTATCAATGACTTTGTTGTGGGCCATAACGTGAGCCGAGTCAATATACGTTGGTATTCCCGCGTGAGCCATAAAATCTCCGGCGTTATATTTACTTGATTTATTCGATTTATCGAGGATAATCTCGACATGGACCCCCCGCTTATGAGCATCGACAAGAGCCTTGGCCATCGGTTTCGATGTAAATGAGTATGCTTGAACCAAGACCTCAGATTTCGCTTTGTTGAGGGCTTCAGCGATCGCCTCCGTACATCCACCACGGGGAGAGAAAAAAACCTGAGCGAGGGCGCTGGAGAGCGTGAGATCTTTTGCGGATAGGGTGATGGGCAGCACAAGAATAAACAGAATCAGAATAAGTTTTGTTTTCACAGTCATTCCCCCGTTATAAAGAGTCGCACAATTCTACCTAAAACAGTTATTCCTAATATAATGCCTATGACTATTGCAAGGAAGATTGCAAGAAGAAGAGTCAGCTTGAAGATCAGAAAAAAAAGTGGGATTAGAACTATGCATAGTATTATTGTCAGGCAACCTGTAGCAAAATCTTTGGCTTCCAACATAGGGCAGTCCTCCCGGCGGTTCCTCTCCAAGGTTAGCCTAGTGCGGATTATACCAGAAGTCTGCATCTGAAGAAAGGGGCAGCTGAAGAAAGGGGCAGCTTGATTAACAAGGAGGGGTGTGCTAAAGTTAGAACCTGTGTGCGTAGCTATGCGCGGTAGGGGAGTAACAAGAGTTAACAGGGGGGGCAGAGAGAAGAGGCAAAAAAAACCTTCGTCCCTCAACTGCAAATTCACGATCAAACGGACTAGTGAGGCATGCATGATTTTAAAATCAACGAGCAATTCACCAAGGGGTTCTGCCGGCCGCACACATCTCTTGATACTTCTCTGTTTGTTGTTTTTTACCCATGCGGCCAGTGCGCAGGACTCGCTTTCCACCAACACGCAGGGAGTGGACGTGCCGGGAAATCCGGGCAGGTTGCTCGACGTGGGCACGAGCCAACTGGGATTCTGGGCGGGAACTTCATTAGACAATCCTACGCTGGTCGGGCGAACCACCAACCGCCCTTTCTCTGAATTCATCGTGCAATATGCGCGCGTACTGAAAACGAACGATAACTGGGCGCTACAATACATCGCTGAACTGGTTCCTGTGGCACTCATCAGGCAGCCTCCGCAGGGTTTAGAGAACGGACATCCGGTGGATCTGGCCGGTAGCAGACAGACTATCTATGGCGCCGGCGTTTCTCCAGTCGGATTACAGCTGAACCTCCGACGAGGCTGCGTGCTGCAGCCTTACGTCAATGGAACCGCCGGAGTCCTGTATTTTGAAGATCAAGTGCCTGTGGCAGATTCTTCGAAATTTAACTTTGAACTAGGGTTAGGTGCTGGGGTCGAGATATGGTATCGGAAGAATCAGTCTATTTATCTCGGTTACAAATATCATCATATTTCAAATGGGTACACTGCCCGACATAATCCAGGCGTGGATTCCGATCTGTTCTATATAGGATGTTCATGGAGCTGGAGACCGTAGTCAACGCGAGGCGCTTTATGGTACATCGCAGTAAACCCTTGAACGTCCGCGTTCCGCTCAACCTCATAGCCGCCAGGGCCCGCTTCATTTACGAAGCAAGGATTGGATCCAGCACAACGGAACTTGTAGATTGCCAAACCCCGTGATGCTCTATCGCCGCCATAAGAAGCCACGTGTCTGACTTCACCATATTTACTTTTATCAGGTGGCCTACATCAACAGAGTTTTTGTGAAGAGGATGGCCGGTCAATGCGAGAGCAAGCTTCATGGTGGCTCCTTGCCTGTGTCTCCGCATTTGGGAACCGCGTTCCCAAGAATAACCAGGCTTGGAAGAGGCTGGTCACTTTTTTCAACGTTCGGTCATAGTATCCTTAAAGAGCTTTATTCTGAATTCGGTAGCGTCTTCCCTGCAAAGAGCCGTTCGGCGACGTTGACATGGAATGGAATCAAGTATATATTTTTGCCGGAATATCGTGAATAGTATGACTCGGTCATTGCCACTTGATTTCTGGGTTCCAAGCCGGGGCACTGAAGCCCAAGCCGAAGTGGAACGCCAGTTCGCTATGAATGGTCACCAGCCACACGTGACGGGAGCGCAAGCAATGTCGGCATTTCCCTGTTTCAGCAGAAAAAGTCTTGAACCGTGCTGCCGCATAGAGGGGCGGCACTCAGAAAGATAGATGGGGTGTTTCACCATGCTGGTGCTCCTGACACGCTGATCGGGCTCGAAGGAATCCGGATGGATGACCCGGATTTGGAAGGTTATTTGCCACAAGCGCCTCCCTATCCGGGATACGCGCAGGACAAATCTGTATGCCTCGTTGCTACGGCACTCATTCCGATTGCTGGTGAAAGATTAAGGAAGCATCCTCACGTCGTTCAGAAGGTCGTTCGATATAAAAGAACGTCGTCCCTGGTGATCAGCTTATTGCCGAGGTCAGGCTGAACGGAAGACGCGGTAAATTTTTCATGTCCACCGCTGCCATAAGAAATCAGAGCCAAGAGCTTGTTGCTGAATATGAAGAAATTGTCGGTGTGCTTTAAGGCCGAAGAAGAACTTTGCAGTTTGGATGTCAAGGAGCAAGTTCTGCCAACCAGTGGAATACAACACAGGTGAGAGTAGAAGTAGGCAGAGTAGCATGCCCCCTGAGGTTTGAGTAACATACGAGGGTTCTGAAAATAGATGGGTTTTGTAATACTAATAATACGTTGACAGGCTTTGCAAAGAAGCATAAACTATTCCTAAGGTTTCTTCAATCAAACATTACTGTTTTTGATGCATATTTTGACGATTGCGGAAGAACACAAGGAGGTGGGTACCATGTTTGAAGGACTATTCAGACCGATGCATTTGCTGCTGATTCTCTTTATCGTTCTCATCATATTTGGCCCCGGAAAACTGCCGGAAATTGGAGAAGGCCTCGGAAAAAGCATAAAGGCGTTTAAGAAAGCCATATCCCAGAAAGACGAGCCGAAAGACACGACCGATTCTATTGAACAAAAAGATGAGAAAAAGAATTAAATGAAAATGCCCTCAGCAGGCAGGCGGGGTATCCATAAGAGGGGAGGACAATCATCAATTGAGAAGCCAGCGGCTTCTCGAGTTCTTCCCTCTATGCGGTGACCCGGTAGCAAGCTACAGGAACTTACACGCTAAAATCAAACTTCACGAAGCCCTCATATCGCGTCCCCCGTATGATTGCCGTGAAGTATATCATTCCGGTCACCCTCTCTGCTAATACGTCCTGAACATTACACGTTTCGATACCCAGGCTAGGGTGAAAGTTAGCATAAAATTTACATCTTACACAGAGATAGGTTATGCATCATCACTCACTCGATCTATTTATCTCCTTTGTTGAAACTAACCGTTTGTGGGGATACTGGCTGCTTTGTGTGGCAATGGTCTTTGAGGGCGAGCTTTTCCTGACAGCTGCCGGTATGATGGCCCGGCTACACGCATTTGACTTTTTAGACTCTTTCTTTTTTGCCTTATCAGGAGTTCTGATAGGTGATGTTTTTTGGTATGGTATCGGGAGAAAGCTCGAATCTCAATATCCCCATCACCGTATTACAACATACGTGATTCACCGCGTCAAGAAGTATCTACCGGATATTGAGAGCAACCCCTTTCATGTGATTTTTCTATCGAAGTTTCTGTACGGCATGAACCATTCAACCCTCGTTGTGTTGGGATTTCTGAAAGTTCCCTTTGGGCCATTTATCCGCATTCAATTTCTTGCATCGTTCATCTGGTCCCTGCTCTTTTTGACGATCGGATTCATTTTCGGCAGCGTAGCTATTTCGTTCACGAATCGGCTGAGACATTTTATGATTCTTGCATTTCTTTCGCTGATCGTAATCGTGGTTCTTGTTTATATTGTCGACAAGTTCATTGAGAAGGCAGAGCATAAGCATGGCGGCTAGCTAAAAGCTATTATTTATTCTCGGCATAGGAACTCGGGCCAGTTTTACCGCGGGTGTATTGTTTCATTCTGTAATGAATAATAGTGTCTTTTTAATATTTATTGCCGAGAAAACGAACGATGCAACTTATTACGTTGATTCGTGTCTAAATTGTTGATACCGGAGTAATTAGAGATTACTTCTGAAAGCAATCGAAGAGGATAAGGTGTCTGCCAGCGACCCGAAAGTAAAAAGCGGAAGGAGTTGCGCCTG
>DASPQB010000126.1:0-3271 GCA_035625205.1 Nitrospirota bacterium
TAGACAACATTGATTACAGAAAGTTTAACCCGTTCAATATGTAATAATTTAGACTCACAAATCAAATTTTTTGAGTCACCTTGAGCCATCATGTAAGTTCATGGCTCATAACTTGGTGTCTTCAAACAAAATTTTTGATCCAAATTGTGCACATCTGCAAGCACTTTATGCCGACTCACGCATGTTAATCTATATATTATTATATCATCACGGTACTAAGTATACCGGCAAATCTAAAGCAAGCGGAACTTTACAGGCTCGGTCTTCTTAGCCTGACCCGATATGGATATCGCCATTCTGCCGGTTTCCACATGGCACTTGAAGGTTGATACATTCGTAGCGAGGATTTGACCGCTGATGCTGATTATTCCTGATCTCATTTACACTATCAAAAGAGAATTGAAATTCGCAGGCCCGAATCCGTATACTCCAATGCACTGTTAAGTTGAGGCATGCATACAACCAGCCATAAGATAATAAGTAATATTGAAATCATGATCAACCTCATATGGACCACCTCCCTTTTTTCGATCCAAACCAAGTTTTGCTCTCTGCAAGATAAAATGCATCTATCGTGCCAGAGCATGAAACGTGAAGTATATGAGGTGATCGTTATTTAAAATTCAGTGGGATAGGCATACATATGGCTGGTGGCTAAGCTCAGGCATAGCTTATACGAGAGAAGAAAAACATGGAATCATATGATTATCGAAAACAAATCATAGGATTTTCGAATAGACGGAGAAGGAAAGAAGCAGCGTGGGTCACCTGTCGCAGGTAAGTTTGAGAAACATACGTTGACGAGGTCTCTCATGGATCGGCAAAAAAATATAGCATTTGAACAATTAAATTAATGACTGATGCGGGAAATACCGGCAACCGGGAATGCCAAAGACGAGTCGTATTTGCTACATAAAATTGCCGAACACAGTTTCCTTAGGGTTTGACTTGAATCGGGCCGCATATTGGTTTGATAGTATGCTTGATGGCTCGGCTAGCAGCTGCTTTCCGCGCGATAGCGATCTCGTCCTTGTTCAACTGCCAGCCAAATGTTTTGGATCGCATGAGATTGTCATCGGAGTCCTGTCGGTGAGGAAGGCCCAAGGCATGGCCGAGTTCGTGTGCAGCTGTGCGTGCCGCCGGGTGTTGTGCTGACCGAGTCGCTGGCCTCAGGATCGGCATATCCCGCACATAGATCGAGTGGGCGTTGCTATAAAGGCCATTTATGCTGTCGTTATCATTTATCCGCGGCACGAACCAGATATCGAACCCCGGATACTTCACGTCATCATTCATTACAACCTGCACCTCGAAGCATATGCCGGCCTGAGATAACCAGATGTTGTTTATCTCCCCTAAGATGTCAGTGAAAGCTGAGGCGGACCTCTCGCTCTCGTTAAGGTGCACGCGCAGCGGGATATGATAGACAGGCAGGGGGGCAGAGGAATCCTGCTTTACAGGGGTGATGGACATCTCAGTCTGCGGCGAGATATCCGGCTCACCGGCGGAAGCTGACGAATAATTACCGACTGCGGTCACAATAGCGAAGAGCATCATCAATCCGAAACCGAGGATTCTCTCAAACCTTCTCGTAGGATTCGAACTCGAGACAACGTGGGGATTCGACCGAAACCAGCAGTGTGGCCGGCAAGGCATTCTCTGCTTTTCTTGGCCCGGTGAGCGCACAGTCCCGCTTCTCTTGACCGCCGAACGAATTATCCGCGCCGGATTTTTATGGTTAACCATCGATAGCATTATACCATGAAAATCGCATATGGCACATTCGCCTTGCAAGGGCGCCCGCCATGGAACGAACGCCTGCATTCTGCTGAAGAGGCGAACCACAGGATGAATGACAGCTTGTATACGAAGCCCTGTATCAAGATTCCGGATGCACCTCCCCTCATGGTAATTTGAAGTAGAGGGCCGGGCGGAGAAATCATATGATCAATGCAAAGATCTAAACAACCCGGGGAATCGAAGGTGCCCTCTGCGCGACTGAGATTCTCCGGCGCGTAATTCCACAACAATACAATCCCACGTGGAAAATTTATGTAGATGACAACGAATTTAGCTCACGTATTATGTAACATAGAATGGCAGCATTACCTGTTTCAGGAATGCATTCAGTACCCTGGAGGTGGCATGATTTTCTGCACTTTATTCGTAGTATAGTAGTTGAATCATTCGCGGGTAACGATCAATGCGAGACTAGACTGAAAAATTAAGAAATAACAAGCGTCACGGTTTGAGAAATAGCAATATCCACTGTAGGCTTTCAACAGTCTGCAGCTAAGACTTCGTACACAGTAATTCCTTGCGGCTCTTAACCCGAGTCTTGGCCTCCCTCCACCACGGCGCGTTTTCATATTTTTCCGGATCAACGAACTCGCCCATCTTCGGTGTAATGATCCGCGTATTCTGATGCTCAGCTGCCTTTAACAGGCGCTCGATTGGCTCATACCAGCTGTGGAGCCCGAGGTCAAATGTCCCCCAGTGGATCGGGACAAGCGTCTTTCCCCCGAGCATGTTAACGGCTTCGATGGCCTGCTCGGGGGTCAAGTGGATATCAGGCCAGTTCTCGCTATAGGCAGCGATCTTTATGAACGCGACGTTAAGAGTACCGAACTTTACTCTTATTTCATGAAACTGGTCAGTCATTCCCGTGTCACCGCTGTGATAGATTCTCCCACTTTCCGAGACGACCACCCATGAACACCACAGGGTTTTATTCCGGTCAAAGAGTCCGCGGCCAGAAAAATGGCGCGCCGGGACGGCGGCTACGGTTATGTTACCGATGTCATGCTCGTCCCACCAGGCATATTCGACGATCTTCTTCGTCGGAATGCCCCAGCTTGTTAGGATAACACTCACGCCAAGGGGAACATGGAATGATGCTGACTTGCCAGCAATTCCGAGGACCGTTGCCTTGTCCAGGTGATCATAGTGATCGTGAGAGATGAGCACCGCGTCGAGGGTCGGCAGATCCTGCGCCTGGAGCGGAGCTGGCTGGAAACGTTTGGGCCCCATCCAGGAAAAGAAGGAGGCGCGTTCCGAGAACATAGGATCAAAAAGGATGCGCTTTCCTCCTAATTCGAGGAGCACACTTGAGTGGCCGAGCCAAACAAACCGAGCCGCGTCAGAAGCAGGCCCCTGGAAGGAGTTTTTAGCCGATACAACAGGCAACGGCTGTTTCGGCACTCGCTCGTTGTTGCCGCGGAACAAATACCGGTAGATCGTGCTCCAGTGCGTTCCCGGCTTCAATACTGTT
>DASPQB010000127.1:0-31645 GCA_035625205.1 Nitrospirota bacterium
GCACGATCACGATGCCCGGAGCATCCGGTGGCAATACTTCGAGAAAAATCCTGAGCGCCTCCGTGCCACCGGTAGATGCCCCCACAACAACGACCTGCTCAGTGGTCTGTATCATTGCGCGGGAGCTGGGTTTAGCGATAATGACATCGGCGCTCAGCTTTGGTGATACGGTATGCACTGTTGCTGATATTTTTCTGACCCGCGCCAAAGAGGCAGCTTTTACTGCGTCGCAGATGCGCACGCTTGATTCGTGCAGGAACTGCTTGGTTCCCAGCCGGGGCTTCTCGATGATGTCCACGGCTCCGTACTCCAGCGCCTTGAGCGTAGTCTCCGAACCTTCGCCGGTAAGGCTTGAGCAGATGACCACGGGGATCGGGTGCTGGCTCATGATCTTCTGGAGAAACGTGATGCCGTCCATGCGCGGCATTTCGACGTCTAGGGTGATAACGTCGGGTATCTCATGCAGCATTTTTTCTGCAGCCATGAAAGGGTCCGATGCCATTGCCATAACCTCGATCCCGGGATCTACGGAAAGGATATCCGCAAGCGCCTGGCGGACCACCGCGGAATCATCGACTACGAGCACTCTGATCTTTTTTTTCATTTTGGCATCCTGTAGATCGTCGGGGCAACCGAAACCAGCGGCACATCCATACTGTGGAGTGTCTCGGAATGGCCCAGAAAAAGATAACCTCGCGGCATGAGATAGCGACAGAACTTATTCATCAGTGTTTCCTGCGTGGACCTATCGAAATAGATGATAACGTTGCGACAAAAGATAACGTCAACCTTTTCTCGGATATTAAAATGGCTCTCCATGAAATTGAGCCTCTGGAACACTACCTTTTCCCTGAGCCGGGGCACAATTCGCACGAGGCCCTTGCGGCGGTCCTTGCTCCTCAGCAGATATTTCATTTTAAGCTCTTCAGGGACAGGGGAGACGCTCTCCTGAGCGTACACGCCGAGTTTGGCTTTGTCCAGCACCTGGGTGCTGATGTCCGTGGCTAGGACCTTGAAGTCAAAGCCTGGCATTATCTCAGCAAATTCGTTCAAGACCATCGCGAGAGTGTACGGTTCTTCACCGGTGGAGCATCCTGCACTCCATACCGTGAATTGTTTCTTGCAGCGGCTTTCAGGAGATTCGATCAATGCCGGCAGAGCCTGGGATGTCAGGTAATCAAAGTGGTTAGCTTCCCTGAAAAAATCCGTCTTATTCGTTGTGATTGCATCGATACAGTGGGTAAGTTCGCCGCTCTTTCCCTCTTCGGAGAACAGGTATACACAGTAATCCTTGAATGTCTTGATGCCGAGGGCCCGCAGGCGTTTTTGCAGCCGGGATTCGAGCATGACCCTTTTGGAAAGGGGCATTTTGATGCCACATTCCCCGTGAATGAACCTGCTTAAACTGTGCAGGTCATCGTCAGATAATGACTGTGTTCCGGAAGCGATTTTTGATGAAGTGTCAGTGGTGGTCATACGAGTACCATTCATCTAACAAGATACACGAACAATAGCACTTGGTACGAATACTGCGTTATATACGAGCAATTTATGGTCACTTCCCCCTGAAATCCGGATTCCCTTCCCCTGAAGGAGAGGAAGGTGAATCCGGAAGAAGAGGAAAAGTATTTCTGCTCACGCCGAAACTTCGTCGGTGTTACGCAAGTCGGCAAGCTCGTTGAACGAGAACACCTTGTCGATATCGAGGATCATAAGGAATTGATCATTGTGCTTCCCCATACCTTTGATGAACTCGGTCTTCAGGTGCGTCCCGATCCGCGGCGCCGGTTCGATCTGGTCGTTTTCCAGGTCCATCACCTCCTGGACAGAATCCGCCAGCACGCCGAGAATGATGGTTTCTCCGTCCACCTTCACCTCGACAATGATGACGCAGGTGTTCACCGTCTTCTCGGTCACAGTCATCCCGAACTTGAGCCTAAGGTCGATGACTGGGACCACGCTTCCCCGGAGGTTGATAACGCCCCGCATGAAATCAGGAGTCCTCGGCACTTTGGTGGCAGTGGTAAAGTCCAGCACTTCGCGGACTGTGGATATATCGAGGGCGAAGATCTCGTCCCGGAGCTTGAAAGTCAGGTACTGGGTTATTTGACTTATTTCCGCTACGCTCATGGTAAGGCTCCTTTCCTTAATACTTAATGAAATCGTTGTCCAGTTTGTCGTGGCCATTGCCATGACCCAAATCAATCTTGACACCTGTGCCTACAGCGACCAGTTCCTCTGGTTCCTGAACATCCCGTTTCTTCGTAACAGGCTTGTGAGCAAGGGGGATATGAGCAACCTTGTGAGCAGTATGCTGAGGATGGTCGGCTTTGACCGCTTTATGCGATTTGTCATCTGTGGTGTCGATCAGCGATGCAATAAGGCCCTGAAGGTGTTCCGCCTGGGCCGACATTTCTTCCGCTGTCGAAGCCAGTTCTTCAGACGCTGCGGCGTTCTGCTGGATCACGGTGCTCAGCTGCTGCACGGCCTTGTTGATCTGCTCAGCGCCCTGGTCCTGCTCCCTGCTTGCGGTGCTGATCTCCTGCACAAGTTCCGCGGTCTTTTTGATGTCCGGCACGAGCTGGTTCAGCATCTTGCCTGTTCTTTCCGCATCCTTCACGCTTGAGGACGACAATTGGCTGATCTCGGCCGCTGCTTCCTGGCTTCGCTCCGCAAGCTTCCGAACCTCCGACGCCACGACAGCAAATCCCTTGCCGTGCTCACCTGCCCGGGCCGCCTCGATGGCGGCATTCAGGGCCAGGAGGTTCGTCTGCCGGGCGATCTCCTCAATGATCGAGATTTTGCCCGCGATGTCATTCATTGCGTTTACGGTCACAGTGACTGCTTCTCCGCTTTCTGAAGCGTCGTTCGATGCCTTGGCAGCGATCTTCTCGGTCTGGAGAGCATTGTCCGTATTCTGCCTGATATTCGCGGACATTTGTTCCATGGACGAAGTCGTTTCTTCAACCGAAGCCGACTGTTCGGTCGCACCTTGGGAGAGTTCCTCAGAGCTTGAGCTCATTTCCTGGCTTGCGGCTGCGACATTATCCGCTACGGTCTTAACTTCACGCAAAACCCTGGTGACACTGCGCGTGATAAGCACGGCCATCACGGCTGCAATGATGACGGCAAGTCCGCCCAGGGAGATCATCAGGATGAGAGCTGTATGATGGGCATTTTGCGCTTCTTCGAAGCGGAACTTATTCCGGTCTTGCATGTATTTAGCGTTTTCGTCGATCGCATCGATCCATTTTCGGACTGCAGGCCTGACATCATTGAGCATAAGAGTCTGGGCCTCGGCGTCCTTCCCGGCCAGTGCCAGCTCGACTACCTTATCTCTCAATGGACGCACTACCTGCTGGGCATCTTTGATCTTAGCGATGAGTTCCCTGTCTTTATCGTTATTGGCTAGTTTCTCGACTTTTGTCAATGATTCGCTGAACAGGTCACGCTCTGAATCAATATTCTTTTTGATCTCGAGTCGCTGTGCGTGGTCTTTGATCAGCAGCATGTTCCGAATATGGATAGATTCCTCTCGGACACTACTGCTCATGCTGCTTATGTCTATTAACCGTGCTACGTTGACATTCACGATCCGGTCCAGCTTATCCTGGATCAGTTCCATCCTCGAAATGCCGACGAGGATCAAAACGATCAAAAGCACCATTGTCGATCCAAACCCTATCATCAACCGTGTACCAATCTTCATTCTGTTAAACATGACGTATCTCTCCTTTCGCCGCAGTCATTAATTTACATCATTCGAACGCTGCCCCTGAAGGCGCAGCAATAAGCGCTGTTTGCACCATTGTGCCTCTTCTCAAAGTTAGGTAAAATAATTTTGCATGTTCGTTTCCTCCTGCTCTGTCTGCTGAATCAGTCTTGGTATATCCAATATCAGCGCAACGGTGCCGTCTCCCAGAATTGTTGCCCCGGATATGCCTTCGATATTTTTATAAACGCTTCCCAGGCTCTTGATCACTGTCTGGTGCCCGCCGATAACAAGGTCCACGACGAAGCCCGCCCGCTGGCCTTCCAAGGAGACGATCACGATCTGCTCTATGGCTGGCCTTTCACCAGTGATCATGAAATGTTCACGGAGCCGTATGTACGGTACGACCTTTCCCCGCACATGGGCCAAGTGACGGCCATTGGACTTCTGTATGTCTTTGTGCGTCAGCTCAACGCATTCCTCCACCAGGGCAAGCGGCATGATGAACGATTCAACACCGATCTTGACCAAAAGACCCTCTATGATCGCGAGGGTAAGGGGGAGTTTCAGCGTTATCGTCGTACTCGAGCCTTTCTGGCTGCTGATCTCGATGGATCCGCCCAGTGAATCTATGGCGCGTTTTACCACATCCATACCCACGCCGCGGCCTGATACGTTCGTGATGGTTTTTGCAGTCGAAAATCCCGGTGTGAGGATGAGTGCGAATATTTCTTTTTCCGACAGTTTTGCATCAGACGAGATCAGCCCTTTTTCCACTGCTTTAGCGCGAATGACGTCGGGGTCGAGCCCTTTGCCGTCGTCCCGGACCTGCACCATGACATGTGCTCCCGAATGCTTTGCAGACAAGTGAATTGTGCCTATCCTCGGCTTGTTTGCAACCACGCGATCCTCCGGCTGCTCGATGCCGTGATCGATGCTGTTCCTCAGGATATGCACCATCGGATCACCTAATTTATCAATGACTGTCTTGTCCAGCTCTGTTTCCGCACCGTCTGTCGTGAGCTCGATCTCCTTACCCAGCTCCTTGGAGAGGTCGCGGACAAGACGCTTGAACTTACTGAAGGTGGATCCGATAGGCAGCATGCGGATGCCCATAGTGATGTCGCGGAGTTCGGAAGTCAAGCGTTCCACGGCCTCGGCGATGGCAGGTATCTTTGTTTTTTTAAATATAGCCGCGGTCTGGCTGAGAAGCGACTGGAGCGTTACGAGTTCGCCCACCAAATCAACTAGTTTGTCCAGTTTGTCCGACGATACCCGAATGCTCGATGCGGAATCTGCGGCATGCTTTTTTTCCTGCTGAGTTTTCAAATGCTGTTGCTCTGCTAAGGCGGAAGTTACTTCATCCGCTTGAAGAGCTCCCATTTCTACGAGAACCTGGCCAAACCGTTTTTGTGCACATAGCCCCCTTTGAACGATCTCGGGGGTCACCTCTCCGCGCTCCAAGAGAATTTCACCGAGTTTCTTCTGCCCGGCGTCGGTGCCGTCAACCGGATCTTTGATAATGTCGATCTTCACCTCGGCGTCATCTTGAATAAAAAGGAAAGCGTCTTTCACTGCATTGAGCCCTTCACCGGTCGTGAGAATCACGTCCCAGTACAGGTAGCAGGATTCAGCGTTCAACTCATCCAGGGATGGAACATCCTGTGTCCGCGCCGTAATCGTGCTTGCGCCCATGTGGCAGAGTTCATTCAGCAGACCGATGGGGTCCATGCCCCGGAATGCGATATCTCGTGGTGGCCGGAAGTGGATCCTGCAGGTGATTTCCTGGTCGGCTCGTTCCGGCTGCGGGTCCGTAACAACAGGAGAGGGAAGACGGTCTGCCTTGACCGGCGCAGCCAGGTCCGGTATAAGCTTCCGCATTGAAGTAATGATCCTCTGGGCGTTATCTTTGTCGACTTCAGACGCGCCTTCAGAAACATCGAGCATCGATCGGACATGGTCCCTTGCAGCGAGGGTCAGATCGATGAGCACTTTGGTGACGGGAATTGAACCATTGCGGACCAGGTCGAAAACAGTCTCGACCTCGTGGGTAAAGACGGATATTGCCTCAAACCCGAACATCGCTCCGGAGCCCTTGATTGTGTGCATGGCTCTGAAGACCCTGCCAATGAGATTGGCATCATCGGGCCGTTCCTCCAGTTCGAGCAGCGAAGTTTCGAGCTCGGAAAGCAGTTCACGGGCTTCTTCTTTAAAGGCTTCACGGTGTTTATCCTGGATATCGTTCATAGCCAGACCTTACGTTTCATTCCAGGGACAGGTTTTGTCCGCGGAGCATGCGACAGTGCGGCCGTAGCCGGCCATGACGATAGCGTCCCGGAGCGCCTCGGGCTGTTGCCCGATCAACCTCATTACCTTGTCGACCTTCATTGCAGATCGGTGTGCGGAGCAGAGCACTTGAAGGCCGAACATATCCACCTTGTTGACACGCTCCATATTGAGGTCTAGGGAGCAACAGTTCTTTAGCATATCCAATAAAGAACTCTTCAATTCCTCCGCATGATCGATGATCATATCACCCTCGAGTATCAGCGAGTTGGATCCGCCTGATTGTTCTATCCTTGTTTTAAGCACGACATCTCCTGTTATTTTGCGAGCTTATTAACTGTTTCCAGCAAGGTAGCTGGCGTAAAGGGTTTGACGATCCACCCGCTCGCACCTGCCTTTTTCCCCTCTGCCTGCTTGTCTGCTTGCGATTCCGTCGTGAGCATGACTATGGGGGTAAATTTGTTCGACGGCATTCCCCTGAGCTGCTTGATCAAGGCGATGCCATCCATCTCGGGCATATTAAGATCAGTAATGACCATGTCGATCTTTGAGCCATTTGATTTGGTCAATGCATCCTTGCCGTCAACCGCGATAATAACCTCGAAGCCCGCGCTCTTAAGCGTAAACTCTACCAGCTGTCGCATGGACGCGGAATCGTCCGCTATCAGTATTCTCTTAGCCATTGCTTTCTCCTCCTTGGGTCCCGCATGGGAGCAGGTCGTTAGTTTTATTGAATTCGGTAACCCTTGCACGATCAGTGGGTTAGGTTAACGATTCCCGTAGAACCTGTCGTTCTGATTCCATGGTATACATCTTCTCCAGGCGAGAAAGGTCCGTGCTGCCAACCGGCGTGTTAGCAATGCCTACGCCCATCCGTTGTGCGCTTTCGGTCAATTCTGTCTTGAGCGCCTGTAGTGGTTCAATGACGTGCTCTATACGCTGCCGTGTTATATCCTGGAACTGCATAGACATGATGATTCCGCTGATATCCCGAGCGAGTGATTCGCTTTCGCCGGTGAGTTCAGCGAGCTGCTTCGTAGCCGCGTGGTTTGCTTCATCTATTTTATTTAACGCGCTTACAACGACCAGTTCTGACTCCTCCGATTTCCGACCGCTTTCGGATATCCTTCGATCAGTCTCAGCATACATTTCTTGCACATTGTTATCGATGGTGGCGATGCGCTTTCGTATTTCAAGCGCGGATGCATTCGACCTGTCGGATAGCTTACGCACCTCATCGGCGACTATGGCAAAACCCCGCCCCTGTTCTCCCGCCCGTGCTGCCTCGATGGCAGCATTCAGGGCAAGCAGATTGGTCTGGTTCGCGATGAATTCGATCTCGTTTACGATAGCGCTGATATTCTTTATATGCGCAATGATCGCTTCCATGTCCTTGAGCGTCTGTTCTTCACGGTTGGCATTGATCTTCATGCTGTCAATGACCTCTAAAAGCGTTTTTCTGCTGATGTCGAGGAGCGTGCCGCTGTTTTCGTTACCATTGCCGGCAAAGGATGTAAGAGACTGAGAGGTCTTCTTTGCCTGGTCTTGAGACCGGCCGACGATGTTCATGAAGCTTTTCCCGAGATCGAGGGCCGCGGTTTCCGTCTGCTGCATGACCTCCGCAAGCTGAGCGGTAAGCACGGGGATAATCTGCGATCGCTCTACGAGAAAGTTTGACAAAGAGCTCTGGGAAGCGTCCCATTCAGAATGATGCCGTTTCAATGTTTCTGCGTGTTCAGCAAGTAATCGGCCGGTGTTGCGTCGTATCAGCAGGTAGGTGATAGCGACAGTTCCCAAAAACAGCATGCAAGCGAGAATGATGCGGTATATTGTATTTTTAAGAAAGGCTGAAGCAAGCATGAGGGATATGCCGATAGCGATTTTTCCGCTAAGTTCCAAATTAGTGCTTAAACGTGACAATCCTTTTCCCTTTCTTCTCCCTTGCTTGTGGAGACATGTATGTGGAGATATGAATAGTGTATGCTTCTTATCGATACCATATCGAACAACAAGAGTTGTGCCGACGATGAACGTGTTGATTTTTTCTTTGCGTTAATCGCGCATGAGACATATTCCTCTTATTAGGTGTCTGCTGACTTGTCTGGCACTGCCATGCAGGATATGCATCGATTATGTGCCATACTTTTTTTGGAAGAATGCATCGTGGTTATATTGTCGGATAACTTCTAAAAATCTTTAATATTGGCATTCCAATTCAAATAATACTTAAGTTCTACAACACTGTAGGGAAGCACAAAACTTGAGGAATTATCCTTTATTATGATAAATAAGTATTGCAATTATCCATAAGTATTGCAAAATAGCATTGCAGAATGCACATGCGTATTGATGATTGAGATGTGAGGGAGGCGGAACGAAGGGAAATGAACTAAGACGAATGAGATTAAGATGAAATCGAGAAAAACGGTCTCGCGCAAAGCTGCAGAGAGCGCAGAGAAAGCAAGTGTCGCGGGTTTAACGCTTTGAGGCCATTTAGGCTTTGCGCCAATGTGCTTTGCCTAGTTTAGGTTATTCCGAAATTAAGGCGTTGTACGGATTACGACGTTATATGGTACTTTTTTTTCTTCCTCATGAGCGTTGAATAATCGATATCTAATATTGCAGCAGCCGTCTTCTTATTGCCCTTGGTGGAACTGAGAGTTAGATGGATGGCTTGTTTCTCAATTTCCGCGAGGCTCAGGTTGTAGAGGCCGCAGGGCAGTGGCTCTTCAGGATTTGCTTCTCCTGCTGTAATAAGAAATCCTATCTGTTCGGGCATGATGATATCACCCTCGGACAGGAGCACCGCTCGCCTTATTACATTTTTCTGTTCCCTGGCGTTTCCCGGCCAAGGATACTGTCTGAGCAGCGTTTCGGCATCCGCGGAAATGACTCTGATCTGTTTTTTCAGCTCTGCTGCCGCCTTATTGCAGAATCGTTGTGCCAGGTAGGTGATGTCTTCGATTCTCTCCCTAAGCGTTGGGGAAATGATCATGAACTCGCCGAGCCGGGAGAAGAGGTCCTCTCGGAATTTTTTCCCCGCCACGACCTGCTTGAGGTTGGCAGTCGTCGTGGCGATGATCCGAGCGTTTGTGTCCACCGGTTGCATGCTCCTGAGTGGATACACCTTTTTTCTTCAATGACCCGAAGCAGTTTGTTCTGCATAAAAGGGAACATGTTCTGCACTTCATCGATGATCGGGGTGCCGTCGCCTGCAAGTTCGAAGAATCCCCGTTCTATCTTTTCAGCACCGGTGAACTCACCTTTTTCAAAACCAAACAACTCGCTTTCTACGAAGTTCCCCCCTATCCCCCCGTATCAACTGTGATGTAGAGACCTTTTATTCGCGTGCTCAGGTTGTGGATCAGATTTGCTATATACGATTTGCCTGTTCCGGTCTCTCCCTGGATAATGATCGAAAAATCGCTCCAGGCTACCTGATGTATCTGTTCAATAACTTTTTTGATGAGTGGACTCTTCCCTAATAACCATTCCAGGGGCTCCTCCATCCAGACGCCCTCTAAACAGATCGTACCGGCGTCCAACACGCTGAGCCAGGGGAGTGCGATCGTCAGGATCCTACCGAGTAAGTATGGCTGATGACCTCTCAACAAAATGTCAGAAGTCATGGCCGCCAGCAATAGCATGCCTGAGTAGCCCATGCCGAGCCAGAAAAAAACATTGCTTTCTGTTTAAAGATAAACGGGTCCCCCGAAGGTCGACTCGCGTGATAGTTCAAAACTCCAACGTCAATAACGAGCAGCACAGCAATGAGCACAAAAAATGAACTTGTACATATTGGATATCCTGTCTATGACACTCCACAGAGTTGTTTTCGTCCGCTCCAACAATTTGCGGTCGTTCCGTGCCTGACCGCCCAACTCCACGGGCGGCTGGAGACTCTCCTTCGCCGGGAGCTCCACGCCGCTGCTATCGTCTTGCTGCGTCTGTCCGTTCATTCCATAAACTGGCACTCAGTACATCAAACCGACCAAAACACATAAGACAATGAATGCAACGCTTAGATGCATCATAATAGCCTCCCTTCAGAAATATGTTGTCGTTGGTCCTGACGAAAAAAAAGACCACTTTAAATTTTTAATATGGTATGGCATGTTATGGCGCTATGGAATTATCAAACAGAACAGACCCATGCAGCGATCCGCAAATGAATGCTTTGCTTTTAACTTGTGCGCAAACATCATTGCTCCAAGACCAAACTGTACAGCGCAAAGAGAAGATGCAGGGGGTGGGACAGCATGTGATCGTGATTCAGTCTATTAGATCTCAAGCTATTTGAAACGTCATCATAAAAATGCTAATTATTCAGGTATTTTAAGGGTAAGCTGAAAGTTGTATGAGATGTCGCTCCGATTATTTTTATTGTAGCCTATTCATGCGAATTGACAATCAGGGTTTCTCCATTTTTTGCTTCGATTTCCCTGATTTTATTATTGCCTATGAGCTTTCCGCTAAAACTAATAAATTTACAAGAAGACGATTATTCTCTAAAGTTTAGAGCGTACTTCGCTTCTGTTTAAGTTATTGTTAATGCCTAAGTGTATCATTTACCGTTCTTTCTTATAACATTTAAGCGGCTTTTTGTAATTTCCGCGTCGATGCGGGTGTTTCCGGTGCTTTTGGCGGCCCGAATTTTCGGGACTTCCTGTTCCACCAATCCCTAATCGGGAAGTGGCCAAAAATCCGGACGAGCGCAAACCGTCCACGTCCTGCGGTGACCGGATGTTTCTCCCGCCACGGGGTGGTATCGGCGAGTTTCTTCACCTCATCGCCACCCTTGATGGCAAGAAGCTGTGGCAGAGCAGAGCCAATGCCGAGGATGTGAAGCCACCGATGAACGGCCTGTCGTGACTGTTGCCAAGTCTCGTTCCATCCCCAGCTGTTCTTTGCCTGATGGAGCATGGGCTCGATGGTCCAACGCTTGGCATAGATCTCGATCACCTCGTACGGTTCGAGATTAATATCTGTTGCAAGAATCAACCGCTCCTGGGTCACTCCGCGCTCCTCATCTTCAAAGCTGACCCAGACAGCACGGACAAGACGGCCGTCCAGAAACCGTGCCTTGGCAATGACGCTTCGATACCGCACCCACTGAAGTTTGCCGTAGATGAACAGCTGCACCGGGGTGATCGAAAGCTTCTCGACATCGGAAGGAGAATACTTCGCTCCGTATCTTCGGGGTCGTCCCCGTTTGGCTCTTTGTCCCGGAACACGAAAAAGCGCTGTATCTTTTCTCACTTGACCGATGACGTGATGTCCGGTTTTCAATGCAGCCGAGTGCAGCGTGCCGCGCATGTACCAGCTGTCCAGAAGCAACCGGACGCTGAAATTCTCAAAGACCGGGGTAATCAGCCGAATCAAGGCTTTCGCTGCTGTGAGCTTGCTCTCGTTCCCTTCATTCCGCATGAGCCGTGAAAGGATCGGGATGGCAGCAGTCTGCAAACCGTTTTCAACGACTGCGGCAAGGCTGACCCAGCATTGGCCCCTGACAAACTCAGGCCGATTGGGCTTCCTGCTGTGTTCACGATAGATTTTGCTTCCTGGTGCCTTCCTGGATGTGCGAAGGATCAGGGTATTGTCGATGATCAGATGCCACAAGGGCTGGGGGATCAGCCGAATCAGCAACTTGGCCATCTGGATTCCGACAGCGACCCAGGACCATTTGCCTTTCTCGATCCATTTGTAGTAGCTGAACCAGTTTCGTTTCATCGACAGAGCCAGATACGCCTGAGTGACGAATCCGGTTTCTGTGAGCATCGCACCGACGACTAGTTTAATGAACGTCGGTACAGAGCGAAGTGGTAGCACCTGGACGAGAAAAGTGATAGACTCGAACAGGGCTTGTGAGATGTGACGGTATCCCGCAATGTCCATGGCGGCCGCCCGAATACGCTCGTCTTGTCAAGTACTATTTACGAATTACGAAATATTTTTTGAAAAAATCCTCCTTTCGAGGATCACGAAACTCTAATCTTTAGTTATTCAGGAAACTACACTAGAAGAATCAATAAAGACGATAAATCTCATGACTCAACCTCTCATCCAATATCGTAAAGCATTTCCTTCTGAGTTCGAGGGCATTCTCCGCCTCCAGCAGCAATATCTCAAGACCACACTCCCAGAAAGTGATTTATCCCAGGGGTTTTTATCCCTAGAGTTCACACGAGAACAGCTTCACAAGATAAACAGCGAACTTGGTATTTTTGTCGCCCTTCATGGTAAGGAAGTCATTGGTTACCTCATGGCGGAATCATTAGAATTTGCTGTTGGATCACCATTGATGGCCCACCTCCTCAACAGGTTGAACGAGTTCATTTTTAACAATGCTCCGCTACCATCATATCATTTGTTTGTCTATGGACCTGTCTGTATTGAGAAACAACATAGGGGACAAAGCGTATTAGAAGGACTATTCAACGTTATGGTCCAGACATTACAAGGGCACTATGATGTAGGTTTGGCTTTTGTTTCAGCACTAAATCTCCGTTCATTCAATGCGCATAAAAACAAGCTCGGGATGCAGCTGGTGGATGAATTTAAGTTCAAGGGACAGAAGTATTGGACCCTTGTTTTTGCGGTTGAGCCGAAAGAACAAAAATGAATATTAAGAATACATCGCTTTCCTTCTCTCCTCTCGAAGAATACGATTTGATCGTGAGAGCTTCATCATCAAAGGAAATGGAGTGCGCTGTGTATGCATGCTGATATTTAATTTTTTTACGAATCGAAGAAACGTTGTTCGAACGCTGGATAAATGCACTCCAGCACTAAAAGAATATTTGTGGGTATTTGCGGAAATTACGTAAAATGGCAAAGGGGAGATTTGACAGAAAATCATTATGAAATCACCTATTGACGTTTTGAAGAACCGGAACCATAACATTTTTGGGAAGAAGTATATCTCTTGATTTTAACCGATCGTGTTACTGCTTGCCCTCCTCTTGACATCTTCATGTTCGGCGTCGCTCATGAAGCAAAAAGGATCTTTGTCTTTAAAGACGTCGCGATTGTGGCTATGAGCACTGGCAAGACATCCACCACAGACCGCACGGAGGTTGCAGGACCGGCAAGCTGCACTGCCCGAGCGATAGCGACGCGCTTGATCCGAATCATAAATTTCAGCCAGGCTCTGACGATAGATGTTGCCGATGAGCGATGGGAACTTACGGCAGGCATGGACTTCACCGTCGGGAAGGAGGCTTACGAAATTAAAAGCAGCACCGCAGCCATGACCTGTACAACCGCCAAAAGGTGAGACACCCTGTTCCCGCTGGATGATGTTGATGAGATTGTCCTTGATGCCCATGACGGGATTCATACGGGCGGCGTCGAGATATGCATCAAGAAATGACCGATAGTGCCGGGCCTCCGGCAACCTGAGTTGAGAGCCTTCACCGACCATGGAAAGACGATTGAAGTGAAAGATATCAGCCTTTCCGCGCAGGATCTCTGCAAGGGGAAGCACTTGGTCGATGTTCATGCTGGTGAGTGTAAGCATGACCATGGCATATACGTTGAGACCTTTCAAGACCTCCAGAAAGGCCAAAACACGGTCGAAATGTCCTGGCCCGCGGATAGCATCGTTGTGTTCCTGGAGACCCTCAAGGCTGACTTGGTAGAAAGAAGGCATCTGGATTGCGATTAGTTCCGCGATCCGCTCAGTGGGTGCAGGATTACCGAGGATAGCTGTGGAAAAACCGCGTTCGACTGCTGCTCGGTAAATCTCTGGAAATGAGGGGTGGAGCAGGGGGTTGCCTCCTGTGAAGGAGACCCCTCCGGCAACGTATTTGCTCTTGCAGAATGTGCGCAGATCATCAAGGATGCCGATCGCCTGATCGAGCTGCACCTGAGCACGGTTGCTGCGGTCATAGCAGTGCTTGCAATGCAGGTCACATGCCTGGGTGATATGCCACTGGAGCGTAAAGGATGGTGACGACAGGTATTGACCAGGAATGCCCTTGTCGCGCGGAAAGAGCTTGGGATCCCGCCGGATGAGAGAGGGCGGCGTGAGTATGAGACCACTCGCCGCGGCACGAGACATCGCTGCATCGACAGCTCCCAGCGGCAGACCGCCCTGGGCTGCAACGTCCTCGGTCGATATCCCCTCCACGATCATCTTGAGTACCAGGAGATCTTCATCATTCACCGGCCGCGCTGATACGCGATCAGTGAACGGATTGTTCCAAAGGAGAACGCGTTCACTTGCTCGGATAGGATGTACGGTGAAAACATTAAGATCAGGATCGAGGAATGAGGCCAGGTTTTTCCAGGACAATTGGGTGATCTGGATCGTCGGATTGACCAAAGGCCGGCTATGCTCCTGTGGCAGAGATGCCTTCCTGCCTCCTACGGCGCTAGCGATCTCCTCAAGGCGGGCGAGCTCAGGCAGAAATTCTGGAAACCTATTATCGTGGTTCTCCAAAAGAACGACCGATAATGAATGTTCATCGAGGGCTTTGGCACAGAGTGCGGCGAGACGGTCCCATGCTGCATTGCCCAATACTGACCGGCATGCTCGGTATCGATCATCTGATTTACCGTCGCTCAAAGGGTTCATAGTTCTGAAAAAGTATCCCAGGAGCGAACAATGTATCCTATCGTCACCCCTGGGACCGCACCACTCCATGTTTGTCCTGAGTGAATCAGGGTTGGCTGGAGGTTCGTACCAACCGATATATTGCTGGTACCTTGATAGTGCAAACTGCACTATTTACTGCCGCTTCAGCTTCCCGATGGCGCTGCCTTCGCCGGCTTAGCTTTGGAGCAGCCACAGCTGCCTGTCGGGGTCGGTTGTGAAGTCGGAGCAGCATTTGATCCGCTTCAGCTACTCTTTGTAATAGTCTGTTCAGTGGTAACGCCCGTACCACCCTTCCCGCCGCTGCAGCTGCCAGCTGCATTGCTTGCACCGGCTCCGACCGCAAGTCCAGCGCCAGCAATTAATCCAGCAATACCGAATCCCGCCAGGTACTTTTTCAGGTCCCGGGTATCCATGTTTCACCTCCTCTCATCCAAGTGACCTATGTCGCGCATAAGGAAATCTCTTCAGACCGACCCTCGAATTCGGCCGAACATATAGACTGACACTGTCAATGGGATGATCGGGGTTAACTCATTTTTAGACGCTGAATATCCTTAATTCTACCATCGTTCCGCTAGCATTAAAGTAATTTACATGGATATAATGAGTAGAATCACTCTGGGCTATATATTTCTGCATGAAATCCACAAATTCCGAAACATACAGCCGTTGCGGATATCCGAAAGAAGGCAGCACCGATTCAACTGCGATTCTACTCGTCCTTAAGAGATTCCCTTATATGCGACTATTGCCCCCGCCTCCATTCGGGCCGCATTTGGAAGGACCGAACTCAAATTGTCCTTCACCCAAACTCTCACCTTTTCATTTGCCGCTATCGCTTCTGAAAGAGTTTTGAATACGGTAATGGACAACATCGCACCGCCATTCAGGTCTATCCAATAATATTCGACGAAGCCAGGCAACGAGGAAATAAACGGCACGAATTTCTTCTCAACCTGCTCGGCGGCCGCCGCTGGGTCAGGAACACCTTCATAGCGCCTTACTGTTGTAAACATTCTTTTTTTCATCCTACCCTCCTAAAACGTTCTTCTTCCTGAGATTGCTGCACGTTGTTAATCTCATCTATTCATCCTCAGTAAAGTATCGGAAAACCTCTTGGGAATGTCAGATTTACGATGTTATCGAGCCTGGCGATGTCCTCCCTTAACTTACTGATAACTTACCAATAACCTGTGCAAACTGAGTTCACTAACATAAACTCACAGACAGTCTCAGCAAGCGGTCAGGTGGGTTCGTGTCAATTGGAAAATTGCTCCCAGGTGAAGGCCGATACTCGAAATTGAAGGAGAGAGCAGGGAAATTATTTCCCAATTCTAATTTAGTAGGGCTATCGCATATCAGCCAAATCCCTATGTAGCGGATGAAGAGATGTGCACCGGGCTTTCGTCTTTTGACGGAGTAAGGCAAAGGAATTCTCTACGAATGTTCAGGCAGCTTTATCGAGATCTCCATCCGCTATTCAGTCCACCTGAAAGCCAACAACCGAGACGTCTCGGCAAGAGTGTTGGTTTCCAATAATAACTCAAAAAAACTGTTTTTTTATTTTCCTGATTAATCAGTTACCAAAAAGTAGGGGAACTCCTATCTTTATATATAGCTGACACCGCGGGTGAACAAGTCAGTTGTCCAACAGGATTATCTGTAAATCCATGACATTCGTACCGGTCGGCCCAGTAATAAACAAATCACCTGTCATCCCAAAAAAAGTGTATGAATCATTGTTCCTCAGGTACTCCGCTGCGTTGATGCCGGCCCGTGCCGCTTTTGCAACAGTCTGGCCGTCCACAAAAGCTCCTGCCGCGTCGGTTGGTCCATCAGTGCCATCGGTGCCTGCCGAGAGAAAAGTAATACCCGGGAGGCCGTTTATTTCCATCCCGAAGACAAGGGCAAGTTCCGTATTCCTTCCTCCCTTCCCATTGCCTTTGACTGTAACAGTTGTTTCTCCCCCGGCGATAAGACATGCTCTGTCTCCCGTGGGTAAAGCTTTTTTGAAATCAATTGCTTTTCTTGCAAGCTCCCCAGCAACGATTGACGCTTCCCCGCACAGTTCGGCAGAAATGACCGTTGCCCTATATCCCGATATCTCCGCAGCTTTTCTAGCTGCATCTGTCGCTGTTTTATTGCTTCCAATAATAATATTACTCACCCTTTGAAAAACAGGATCATCATCCTTCGGCGTTTCAGGCAGAAGACCACGCATCCCGTTATCTATTAGTTCCGCAACACCTGTCGGTAATCTGCCCTCTAGGTTATATTTTCGGAAAACATTATGTGCATCCTTGTAAGTTGTTATGTCGGGTGCTGTAGGACCCGATGCAATCATATCCAGTCTGTCTCCCACAACGTCGGAGAGTATCAGTGATATAATTGTTGCTGGTTGGGCTGTTTCAGCCAGCCTGCCTCCTTTTACCGCCGAAATATGCTTTCTTACAGTGTTAAGTTCATATATATCGGCTCCAGCCTTAAGAAGCATGCCGGTAACTTCCTGCTTATCGGCCAGAGTGATATCTCCGTAAGGCGCCACGAGAAGGGCAGATCCTCCACCTGATATGAGGCAAATGACGAGGGTTTTCTTATCCGCCTCTTTGAGCACCCTCACAATTTCCTTAGCGGCGTTTAGGCCGTTTTGATCAGGAAGGGGATGCCCAGCTTCATAGGTTGTAATTTTGCTCTTTCGCTCCCGCCGCACAGAATGGCCATATTTAGTTACTACTATTCCGCCAGCAAGCAGATCTCCTATATTATCTTCAATTGCTGTTGACATGAGCGAAGCTGCTTTGCCGAAGCCGATGAGGACAAGTTTACCGAAATTACCGCTCTTGTATGCCCCGCGAATGGTATCTGAATACGCGGCCACTGCCTTATAAGGGTCTACTGCCAGAAGTGCTTTACTGAAAATCTCTCTAATGATAATCCTGGCGACTTCTCCTGACTTTATCATGAGTGCTACTTTCAGACCCCGGGCACAAACTGCGGGATCACGTAAGGCCCCTCAGGGATAACGGCCACACGACGATCGCCCTGTGCTTTCACGCTCTGGGTGATAGCTGCCAATGGCGATTTAATGATAGTGACCCCCGTAAGCGCCTGCTGCTCTTTCGTCAACCCATCCGTGTAGAGAAAAATATTGGCCCTTTTCATGGCCTTGACCTGCATCTCCGTCTGCCATTCATCGATAGCGGCGTACTTTTTCTCGATGATTCCAACGAGGAACCGTTCAGGTCCTTTGTCGGTCAAACACAGTTGCGCTTCAGCATAGTCGGGCGATCCTATCCCCTCCGAGCATGCAGAAACAATGATAAGATCCCCGCCTGGCTCCACTATGTCAAGGGCACCCACCATTCCCTTGACTGTCTGGTAATAAGTCTTATCCAGCGGGTAACCCGCAGAACTGGTCACGACGGTCCTAAATCTATTTTTAAGGCGAATCTCCGCATAGGGCCGCACGAACGAAACTGCTTCTCGGTGGCTCTCGACGATTTCGCCGAAATTGACAAAGGATATCCGGTGGTCCTCATCGATGACCGTATTGACAGCCAGGCACCTTCCCACCATTTGCACTACCTCCATCTGAGCGGCGTGCAGGGGGTTGCCTTCGATAATACAGTTCGCAGAATTGCCATCCTCCAGCACCCGCGCGCAGTGGAACGACCGTATCGTCTTTTCATGTGCAATGCCCGGTGCGACAATTTTTCTTCCTCCGGAGTAGCCGGCCATGAAATGGGGCTCCACCAATCCGACGACAATGCGGAGGTCGGCATGGATAAAGCGGTGGTCGAGCCTCACCTCTATGCCGCCCGAGGTCGTCCCGACGTGCATATGATCATCATCCCGCCGCGCAAAATGGTTGGCGACTGTCACCGTGCCAAGGACCCAGTCATTTCCGACCAGTTCACGGAGCTCATCGCCTTCATTCGGCCTATGGAGCCCTGTTGCAACCAGAACCATGATCGAATCGGGGGCCATCCCAGCCTCAAGCAGCTCTTTTATTAGTTGAGGGAGAATAAGGCCGTTCGGTACAGGACGGGTGATATCGCAGATGAGGATGCAGCAACTTCGGCAGCTCTTCGCCTCCTCTCGGAGCGGCTTGCAGTTCACCGGATTCGCAAAGACGGCCTCGATTGCTCCTTCAGGATCTTTAAGGACAGGCATAGTTCTCTTTTGGATCAGCGTAACGTCGATATCCCCCGGGAGATCAAGAGGCAGTCCGGTTTTGCCATATTTCATATTTATATTCATCGTCTGGCCCTCCGCTCACATCCCGAGGTATGCCTCTCTGACTTGATCACTCTTCAGCAAATCCTTCCCTTGTCCCTCCATGACTATTCTGCCCGTTTGAAGAACGAAGGCACGGACGGAAATATCAAGGGCTTCATAGACATTCTGTTCGACAAGCAGAACAGTGACGCCACGGGCATTGATCTCCCTCACAATCCTGAAAATGTCCGAGACCAGTTTTGGTCCCAGTCCAAGCGAAGGTTCGTCTAATATGAGCAGCGAAGGGTTTGACATAAGCCCCCGTGCAATAGCCAGTTCCTGCTGCTCTCCGCCACTGAATGTATCAGAGCGCTGCGCCTGCCGTTCTTTCAATATCGGAAACAGATTGAAGACACTTTGCAGATTCTTTTCGACATCAGCCTTGGACCGGACAGTATAGGCCCCTAACATGAGATTGTCCAGAACAGAAAGGCGTCCAAAGAGCTTTCTGCCCTCAGGGATCATGGAGATGCCCTTTGTTACGATATCAAACGGCTGAGCATGATGAATCGGGGCGTTCTTGAATAGAATTTCCCCTTTCCAGGGATGCATAAGACCTGCAATGGTTTTGACTATGGTGGATTTTCCGGCGCCGTTGGAACCGATAAGGCTGACTATCTCTCCTTCGTTAATCCTGAACGAAACATCCTGAATGGCCAGAAGTCCCTTGTAGCCCACGGAAATATTATTTAAGGATAGCACCGTACTTTTCTCCCAGATACGCTTGAATGACTTCCCGGTCCGAGCTGACTTCTTTTGGTGTGCCTTCCATGATTTTTTTACCGCTGTTCAGGACGATGACACGGTCAGATATCTGCATGACGGCCTCCATCACATGCTCGACAATGATCAGAGTCATTCCGTTATTCCTGATTTTCCTGATGAGATCGATGATCTCCAGCAACTCGACTTTAGTGAGGCCGGCCATCGACTCGTCCAGCATGAGCAATCGCGGCTGCGTGGCCAGCGCCATGGAGACCTCCAGCCTCTTTTTATCAGCAATCGTCAGCTCCGTCCCAAGGGAATCCCTTTTCTCATAAAGACCCGTGAAAGACAGAATCTCTTCGGCCTTTTCCATGGCCGGCTTGATCCGGCGGTACCGCAAGAGCCCACCCGTCGTAACGCTTTCGAAGACAGACATTTCGCTGATCACCTCTACAATCTGAAAGGTGCGCGCGATGCCAAGTTTGCAGACCTTGTCGGACCGCATACGTGTTATGTCCCTGCCATAGAAGAAGACGTTGCCGCTGTCCGGTTTGTAAAAGCCTGTCACGCAATTAAACAGGGTGGATTTCCCGGCCCCGTTGGGACCAATAACGCTGATGATTTCCCCTTCTTCCACCGAGAAGTGGATATCGTTGTTTGCAGCCAGGCCGCCGAACCGCTTCGACAATCCCGCGACTTTCAAACAGATCGCCTTGTTCATCTAAGATTCCTGCCGATCCTGACAAAAAGTTTCCAGACTCCTTCGGGGTAGTACATAGAAATGAGCGTTATCAATAACCCGTATATCAGCATATCTATGCCGGTTCCCTTGTAACCGAGAGCGACTCGCGTGTATTCTGATGCAGGTATCAGGATAGCCGCGCCGATCACGGGCCCCAGTATGCTCCCCGCTCCTCCAAGCATCGCGATAAGAACAATCTGGATGGACGTAGCGAGTAGCATGACGCTCCCGGGGTCGATGTAAAGAATATATTGCGCGTAAAAAGTGCCTGCCATGGCGCTCAGGAAGGCGCTTATCATAATAGCCATGAGACGGTACAGAACGACATCAACACCCAGGGATTCCGCAATTTTATGGCTCTCCTTGATCGCTCGGAAATAGTAGCCCATTTTAGAGGTTGTTACAAAATAAGAAACAGCCAGAGAAATCAGAAGAAAGGCAAACATGATATAGTAATAGGGCAGTTTTGAAGAGTTGAACAGGAAGCCTGCGAAGGACTCGTTCTGCATGGGCAAAGAGAGGCCCTCTGCCGCTCCCACCCTTTTCCAGTTGTTGAAGACAATTCTGACGATTTCAGCGAATGCGATACTGGCGATTGCAAAATAGTGACCCCTCAGATTCGAACATGGATACCCGATAGCTGAAGCCACCAGAGCGGCGGCGCAGCCGCCTGCGAGGAGACCAATCCACGGGTTGACCCCATAGGTGACAGATAAATAGGAGGAAGTATATGCCCCGATGCCGAAAAAGGCCGCCTGGCCAAAAGAAAACATGCCGGCATAGCCGCCCATAATGTTCCACGCAACTCCCAGCATGCCGAACATGAACACCAGGATCATTACATGGATATGAAAGGACTGGCGGACAACGAGGGGAAAAGCTATGAGCAGCAGGAGGATGGCAAACCCCGCAATGATCTGCCGAACAGTGAAATTACGCATGCGCTACCACCCCATGAGGCCTTGTGGTCTTATCCAGATTGTGATGAGATATATCATGAAGACAATAGCATACTTGTAGGACGGATCAAAGAAGAATCCGCCCAATGTCTGCGCCAATCCTACAAGTATGCCAGCGATAAATGCTCCCTCAATACTGCCGAACCCGCCGAGGGCCACAACACAAAAAGCAATAGTCCCGAACAGACCTCCCACCTGCGGATAGATGTAGTAATAGGTAGATAAGAAGGCCCCCGCCACTCCGACGAGGGCCGCACCGATTCCAAAAGAAAGCGAGTTTATGCGCTCGGTATTGATCCCCATGAGCAGGGCCGCCTCGCGGTCCATCTCGGTCGCCGAAATAGCCTTGCCGGTTTTCGTCCTTTTCAGGAAAAGGAACATGCAGGCAGAAGCGATCACGCTCCCAATGGAAGCCGCGACTTTGGGAACACCGAATTCGATGCCGCCGATTTGCCACGTACCGTGGAGTATTGTGGCCGGCAAAAGCCGGAAATCAGGGGTCCAGAAATAGACAGCAAGATTGGAGATAAAGATACTCACGCCGAAGGTCACCACCAACTGGGCGAGAACAGGACCCTTCATCACTTTGCTCACGATGAAGCGGTAGATCAGCGTGCCCATGACAAACATGCAGATAAAACTTATTGGGATCGAAAAGATAGGATCGATGCCATACAGGGTACAGAGCCAGAAGGAGGCGAACATGCCCAGCATAAGGAAATCACCATGGGCAAAATTCACGATGTTCATGACACCCCAAATGAGCGTCAACCCGATGGCGACCAATGAATACATCAGGCCGATTAATAAACCATCAGCAAGCTGTTGAAGCAACTGATCAGGCATGGATCGGTCCCCCTGCTACTTTCTTTCTTTCCAATCCGGGAAAGGCCATACTACCGGCTTCGAAGCCGAGTCAAAAGGCCAAATTGTAACATATTCCTGATTTTGTATCTGAACAAGCGTTCCCCTTGCGTAGATGTTCTGGTTTGATTTCGGGTCGAACTTGATACCCTTCCATGGATAGATTGTCTGGTTGCCGGGTATGTCCGTCTCATGGAGAGCTTTCACAATAGCTTCCGGATCTGTGGACTTCGCCCGGTTGATAGCTTCGGCGAGGACAAAGGGGGCCATGAAGCTCCGGGCTGCGTTTTCACTCATATCGATGCCGTATTTTTTTCTGAAAAGGTCATTGACCTTGGCGACGAGTGGTTTATTCTTCGCAAGATCAAGTGCAAAGGTCGACCGGACAATTACGAAGTTGCCATCAGCTTTTACCGCAGCCAAGTACCCGGGCTCAATATAACCCGCCATCGTCATAATACCTTTAGGTTGAAAGCCCATTTCCTTGAAGGTCTTGGTAAAGAGAATGGCATCCGTGATATACGAAGCATGCATCAGTACGTCCGGTTTGCTTACGATGAGCTTGCCGACCTCGCTGGTCACGTCTGTTGCGTTGGCCGCGTATGCTATATCGGCAACCACGTTATAACCGAACTCAGCGGCATATTTCTTGTAAGCCTTGCCGGCATTAGAACCAAATTCCGTATTTTCGTAGAGCACAGCAACGTTATGCACTGTCTGTCCGGTCTTCTTTTCCAGGTCTTTCAGAAACTGGAACTGGTCCCGGGCAAAAATATCGTCGTGGGGGCTAACCCTGAAAAAGTACTTGAATTCCCTTTCCGTCAGAGTGGGAGAAGAAGAATCCGAGCATACATAGGGAATTCTCAGCCTTTCGGTCATCTGACTGGCAGTTTTCGTCACGGCACTCTGGTAGGCCCCGATCATGGCAACTACCTTTTCCGAAGTAATCAGCCTTTCAGCCTCGGACATGCCGTTTTTAGGGTCTCCCTTGGTATCGGCATATACAATCTCGATTTTTGCACCGCCCAGGTTCGGTAGCCCCGCACTCCTCGCCAAGGGGAGATCAAGATCGTATTTCCCGTTGATAATATCCACCGCCAGATCAACGCCCCTCTTGCAATCCAGACCAGTTGAGGCGATATTGCCGGTCAGAGGATATACTGCGCCGATTTTAATGACGTTTTGTTGTGCTTGCGCGGATGCGAAAAGCACTAAGACCAGCAACAACGATAATGCCATGGATGATACTCTGATCCAATTTTTCGATTCCATCACATGTTCCCTCCAATCCAGATTTTTTTTGTTTCCAAACCTGATGAGCTTCACAGAACTTTGGCAGAAACAACTCTACTATCTCGGACAGCGAAGTTGAGAGGTCTCGTAGTGTCGGAATAAGTGTTACTTATAAAAGAATAGCATAGAAATGCCATAAGTACAATGTCGGCCCTTCTCTGTCGGGTAACCTTGCTTCCGCCCGTTATTACCGCTTTACCTGAATGCCTGCCATTTTTTCATAGTAGCGAACCAGGCTTCCATGGTCCGCACCACCCAGGCCGTCGACTTTAAGTGCCTGCATAATTTCCATTACAGAAGCGGTAAGCTGCAATGGCACTCCGATTGAATGAGAGGTCTCCAGGACGTTATTGAGATCTTTAATGTGCAGGTCAATCCGAAACCCGGGATTGAACTTACGGTCCATGATAAGAGGCGCTTTAGCATCCAGCACAGCGCTGCCAGCCAGTCCCCCGCGGATGGCGTGATATACGAGGTCCGGGTCCACTCCAGCTTTAACGGCAAGCACGAGAGCCTCAGACATTGCGGCGATATTGAGTGCAACGATGACTTGGTTCGCAAGTTTTGCGACATTGCCGGCGCCCGCATTTCCGACACGCACAACTGAACTTGCCATGGTTTTCATGACAGGATAACACTTTTCAAAAATCTCTTTTTTGCCGCCTACCATAACTGAAAGCGTGCCGTCGATGGCCTTAGGCTCTCCGCCGCTGACGGGCGCATCAAGCATTTCTACGCCTTTCTCATTCAGCCTTGCAGCTATTTCACGGCTCACCAGCGGAGCGATAGAGCTCATATCTATGACAACAGAACCTTTCGCTGCACCTTCGATAATACCGGCTTCTCCCAAAACCACGTCCCTGACGTCGGGAGAATTGGGCAGCATCGTAATGACAATCTCCGCCTGCTCCGCCACCTCCCTGGAAGTCGCGGCAGCGTTAGCACCAGCAGCGGCGAGTTCATTCACTGCACCCTTGCTTCTGTTGAAAACGACAAGCTGATAGCCGGCTTTCAGCAAATTCTTGCTCATGGGTTTTCCCATTATTCCAAGACCTATAAACCCGATTTTCATCTTATTGTCCGCTCCTTCCCTATGATTGAATGCCATTGATAAAAAGTAATTATGGTCCACGTCAGAGTTTGTAGCCGAATTCAGTTATCCAAGCAAGAGAAGACTTGCTGTCAGGAATGGGAACATATTCAAGGCCGATGTGTCCCCCGTACCGTAATGCATCGATCTCTTTAAAAATAAACGGATAATTTATTTCCCCGGTACCGGGCTGATGGCGCCCAGGATTATCGGCTATCTGGATATGGCCGATTTTATCGATATGTTTGCGCAATGTGGCTGTCAAGTCACCTTCTTCCCTTTGCGCGTGGTAGATATCATACTGTACGAAAACATTCGGCATCCCGGCATCGTCAATAAGTTTCAGTACCTGCTCAGTCCGGTTGAGAAAAAAATTTGGAGTATCGAAGTGATTAAGCGGTTCAACCATCAGCCGTAAACCCTTTTTCTGCAATACGTCTGCCGCATAGCGCACATTCGCGACCAGTGTTGACCATTGTATATCGTCACCATAATCACGTATTCTCTTACCCGCCAAACAATTCAATCCACCCACCCCGAGTTCAAGAGCATACTCCACCGCTGTTACAACTCCGGCACGAAACTCTTCGATTCGTTCCGGATTAGCGGCAATTCCCCGCTCACCTTCCTCCCATTTTCCGGAGGGGACATTAAATAAAACTTGTGTTAATCTGTTTTGCCTTAATTGAGCTTTCAGTTCGCCCGCCTCAAATTCATAGGGGAATAAATATTCGATGGCCGAAAATCCTGCGTCTCTTGCCAATGCAAATCGCTCCAAAAATGGAACTTCGGTAAAGAGCATCGTCAAATTCGCTGCAAACTTTGGCATTCTTTCCTCCAGCAGCAGTAATGGCACAAAAAAATTACTGAGAACGAGAGTAATTTCGCTTTACCGCTTAAGTATCTTATGAATCTCATCAACATGAACTGCTTATATCCTTCAGATTTCCCATACTGAAAATGACTTTTAGCACTTTTTGTGCGAAAGAAAAAACTTAAGCGAAAATGGAAACGAAACAATGAAAGTGTAACTTTCCGCAGATACATGTGCGCCCCGGTGCAGGCTTGTCTGCGAAGTTACCAGATCTTGTCAATCAAGAGTTATTGATAACGTTTTCGACTTGTACTTTACCGAGTGCTGTTATGTTCCGGGCTATCCGGCCGTGCTGCTCCAGGGATTGTTGAGCAAACGTTTACACTTTTCCGTAGTTCTGTTTTCTGCAATGACTTGGTCAGGGCTGGATTCAGGGCGACATATCACGGTAAGACGTAGAGATAGCAATCTTTATCTACCAGTGTCGGTATTGCTTATACCTTCACTTGCAGAGATGTCCACCTGGTTATGTCGACGAAGCACCATCAGAACAAGAAGCATCCGAGCAATACCCATTTCTCAGAATCGTGGGGTCCTTATTTACTGAATTAAAGAGCCAGCGATTCAGGCGCCTGAACAGCGCAAAAATTTGCGCATGCAATGCGTGAATGAGTGAGAGATACGATGAACGACTGCGGGAACGTTGTGAGGATCAAACGCTAGAGCAAATGAGGTCATACTAGTAAGCTAAAAGCCTTTTGCAGCCCCTTCTTTGGCTTTTTCCTTCCTATAAGCTTCTTCTTCGACTCGAATTTTATTACTTTTAAACATTAGCGAACCCCGTCTTGTCTCGGCATTATATTCTAAAATTATCGTTGTATCGACGCCGTACCAACCCAGATTATCATTATAATCATCTTTCTTGCCTGTTCCAAACTTTTCTACGAGCGTTTCCTTTAATCCCTCATAATTAGAAGATCCCTTAAAAGAAATAATTACACCAGAAAATTTATTTCTCCATGCAATATAATGTATGAAATCTAATTTTGCAGCTCCTATTTGCAATGCATCTTGTTCCCGGGCATAAGTTACGATATCACTATCCTCATCGAAGACATCCATTTTCTTCATACCCTTTATTGTTGCCAAATTCTCTCCCCACGATATGTTCCGAAAGCCTTTTGGCTGGTTTGGATAATCATAGGGCATATCAGCATAAGCTAAATTTATGCACCACATAAAACAAAAAAACATAACAACGATCTTCATAGTCAATCCTTTCAGAAACAACTATAACAGAAATCTGAAGCTCTTCATAGGAACTCTACCATATCTATATTATTATGACATATATTTTTATAAAAATATATGTCATAAATATGGAGATATAAACATTATCAAACGGGGCAGGCCACTCCGAATCATGCGCAGGATGCGAGAGAACGGGCCGATGTTGCAGGAGCATACGCTGCTCCCGACGTGTTCCAGAAACGGCTGAAAAGATTGCAACGACTCCTGCTGCTCCGGCCAGCCAAAACCAATTTCAGGCTTGCTCTATCCGATCAATCCTGCAATCACCAGTCCTATAACCTGACCACCGTAAAAGGTCTGGAGCCATCCGATTCGCGCATCTCACTCGGCCTCGGGATGAACCTCTACGATGAAGAGGTTTGCAACTGTAGAGGCTGAAGCCATGCCGACGCCACCCAGGAGCGCTAGTCCTTTCCAATGAAAAGGTGACAAGGTGAATGGGAATACAGCTGCGCCAAGACCTGTGTCCATAAGTCCGCCGATGAGCAGCTATTGGTGCAACCGGAAGCGGTCGGCAATCATGCCTCACATCGGCGCCGTAACGCCGCCCGGGCTCAACGCCGCCATGACAACTCCTCTGGCTGCAGCACCATTTGTCCGGCTGATAACAAGGGGCATCAGGATGGGAACCAACCGGCCGCGGTCAGACCGAGCAAGGTGTAAGAAATATAGGAGCTTTCAAACTATGTTATGATTTCCTGCATTTTAAACGTGCCGTTCGCTGACCTCCCCCTGGCCTCGAGCGGCCCGTTTCCCGTCTGCTACCTTCATTTTGGCATCGATATATTCCTTTAACGCCACCGCATTGTTGAAGCGTTCTTCCTTTGATCCAAATAGTAACGTTACGGATCCTTTCCGAGCTAAGTTGGCGATTCCTTCCAACAAGTCCCCCTTTCCCTCAAGTTCCATAAAGAACCGGTTCTTGAACTCTCTCCACTTATGCGGGTCATGATTGAACCACTTCCTGAGTTCATTGCTCGGGGCAATCTCCCTTATCCATCCGTCTATTTGCGCATGCTCTTTTTTAAGCCCTCTTGGCCATAGCCTATCAACCAGGATGCGTTTCCCGTCACTCTCTGACGGCTCGTCATACACCCTTTTTATTTTTACCATCACGATAACCTCCAGTACCTTTCAGCGAAGGAGTGAATAATTTAAGTGCTCCCATCATCTCTTTTTTCCCCTCAGAAGCTGAGAATTAAGACACTATTTATTACTAGAATATCTCTCCCCTAGAAGGTGTCAATACTAGCTTAGTATCATGAACCAGCGCTAAAGTGTAACACCTTCAGTCTCGTTTCCGACTGATTTTGCAATCTTGCATCAAAATAACAACTCTTTTGTGCAGTACAACTCTCGATTATCTGAACAGTAGTCATACGCTTACTGCTGATCGGGCACAGAATAGTTCTGCAGGCAAAATACTGCATAAAGAGCAACACTTCATGGTGCAGACAGGCATTTTAATATTCTTATAAACAAGCGTTCACAGCATCTTGAGCTTTTTTTGCTTCATGCACGAAACAATATAATAAATAAGATAAAAGGAATACCCCTTAACATATGTTAAAATAGTAAGAGAAATATTAATCCGGTTAAGGAGGTAATTCAACGGATACCATTAAACATATTCTCGTCGTGAGCAGAATGGTCAAGTATGACGCAAAGGCGATCACCTATGGCGCATCGCTGGCTCAACAATACGGAGCCCACCTAACAGTCATCCATGTCATCCATGATCCTTTCGGTATCGAGGGGTGGAACCTTCCCCTGCCAAACCTGGCTAAAGACTATCAGAATCTCCTCACGACAACCAGAAAGCAACTTGATGAGATTATCAAACAGGAACAGGCACGAGGAGTCGCCATCGATGTCATGCTCAAGGAAGGAGACCCGACGAAAGAGATACTGACGACCGTGCAAGAAAAACATATCGACCTTCTCGTCATGCTTGCTCACGAGGAAGGCCATTTGGAACACTTTCTGTTCGGCAGGAGCAACCATGACCTCATCTTAAAATTGCCATGCTCCATATTGCTCGTCAAGAAGGAGCCGCAGCCAGTCAACGACTCGTGGAATCAGTAAACAAACAGTGTATCTCGCTGATGAAAATACATACAAGAAGGGTAACAATTCCCCAGGGATAATTCCAACGTGCCAGGCATAATGTCCTGCAGCCACCATGCGCTGCAAGATGCATTGCATCCGACCGCGCAAGGCTATGAATTTCGAGTAAGGCTCCCTCACTTTTATTTTAAGGCTTGGGAGCCCAAACATCCACCGCCATCGCTCTGCTTATCATCGTGATATCTTTCCGCACATAGGTTTATGAAGCCACGAGGGGTGATGTCAATGAGGCAAGAAATATCCGACATGATCCGCTTAGGCTGGATGCTGCACTGACTGTAGACCAGGACCTGGCATCGTTAGTGCCATGCGTCTAAACCGATGCTTGAGCGACCACACGTTACCTCACGTGATGGCTTTACGAAAACCGATTTCCTGGGGATTAATAAATCGTTTTTTGTAGTGATGGTATCTCGTGTAAAGCGCGGTACGGGATCCTACAGAACAGCGGCAGAATCCGACTTGCGTCCGAGGTCCGGCAAAAAGGCGGTCAACGCACCGAGCAGTGGCAGATACGAGCACAGGTGATAAACGAATTTGATCCCATACAGGTCTGCAAGCTTACCCAAGACTGCCGCACCGATACCGCCCATGCCAAAGGCGAGACCAAAGAAGAGGCCAGACACGGTCCCTACCTTACCGGGAAGAAGTTCCTGTGCAAACACGAGAATGGCAGAGAAGGCTGAAGCGAGAATAAGCCCTATCACGAAAGCGAGGATACCTGTCCACGCCAGATTCGCATACGGCATGACGAGCGCGAAGGGCGCCGCACCAAGGATCGAGAACCAGATAACGCGCTTTCTGCCAAAGCGGTCACCAATGGGCCCGCCCATGACCGTACCCATCGCCACGGCGAACAAAAACACGAAAAGGTGTACCTGCGCCGATTGCACGGACAGGTTGAAGCGATACATCAGGTAGAAGATGTAATAGCTGCTGAGACTCGACAAGTAAAAAAACTTAGAGAAGATCAATACTAGCAGAATCAGCATCGACAGGACGATCGTGCGCGTCGGCAAGCCCGTTTGCCTTTCCAGATGCGTTCTGGTCCCGCGGCTCATCAACTTCTGCCTGCGCCGGTACCAGTGGCCGACCTGCAACAGCACTGAGATGGCGAGGATAGCGGCAAGCGAGAACCATGCGATGCTCCGCTGCCCATGGGGGATAATGATCAACGCGGCTAGCAGCGGACCCATTGCGCTCCCGGTATTTCCGCCTACCTGAAAGATCGACTGTGCCAGCCCGTGTTGCCCACCTGACGCCATGCGGGCCACGCGCGACGATTCAGGGTGAAAAATCGATGATCCGGTTCCAACAACGGCGGCGGCGAAGAGCAGCGTTTCGTAGTTATTCGCCACTGCCAGGACGAGGAGGCCGATGAGAGTGCATCCCATACCGAAGGCCAGCGAGAAAGGCTTCGGATGACGGTCGGTGTAAAACCCGACGATTGGCTGAAGCAGGGAAGCAGTGACCTGGTAGGTCAGCGTAATGAGGCCGATCTGCGCAAAGGTGAGGTGAAACGTGCCCTTGAGGAGTGGATAGATCGCAAGGATCAATGACTGGATCATGTCATTCAGAAAATGCGAAAAGCTGATGGCGCCGAGCACCTTGAATACGGTGTGTTGAGCGCTGTCGGAGGCACTGCTTGCGATTTTATCGAGGCTATTTTGCATACGTCGGGCAACAAATCATGTCGCGGATACTGGCTCTCACTTTTTGTCAATCTGCGCCACACGCGGGGAGCGGTCAGGTGCCCAAACATACTATTATGGAAAAGACCTCTCCGCCACTGAAAGTCTAGCACGATGCCTTCGCAGTCAAAGCATTTCGTTGCTGACTAGACAAGGGAAATTTTAATACTTTTTAACGACAAAAAAACCCTCACGAGTATTTCGTGAGGGTTTAACAGCTGGATAATGACATTCTACTTCGCGTGACACTTTCCGCATTCTTTCGCGGCGAAGGCCTTGGTGCCGTTGTGACAGGTGCCGCAGAACTTACCGTCGTTGATGTCTTTCATGGTGATGGCATCACCGCCCTTCTTCATCTTGAAGGCACCCGGATGACAATCTGCACACTTGAGACCCGCTTTGGCGTGAGCGGTTCCGTCGAACACGACCTTGCCAGCTCCCGCGGGCGAGAACTCAATAGTCTTGCCGGTCGGTACTGCGAATGCAGTCATCGAGAAAGCAAGCACGACTACTACTGCAATGGCCAATACGAAAACTTTTTTCATTCTGGTTTCACCTCCTTCCACGTTGAAATATAAAATCACCTCAGAAATACAAGCACGGGATGCCGCAGCGACATAGAACATCCCTCATCGGTGGTAAAAGCCTTAGAGAAACTGTTTCGGGCTCCGGTACTCGTGACACGTTACGCAGTCTTTTTTGGCCGATGCCTCGGTCACTGTCCAGAGGTGCGGCTTATGGCAGTCTTTGCACTTCATGTCCATATCAAGGTGCAGCTTGTGCTTGCTGGTCTTCGGTATGCCGGTATGGCAACTCAGACACACTTCGTTGTTTGGCCTGACCTTTCCCTGTACATGGGGCTTATGGCATTCATAGCAGTAAAACTGCATAGGAGAATTCTTTGCAAGGGTGATCTTTATCGCCTTCTTGACCGTCGCCGCATCGGGGGTAAAAAACCTCACATCCATGGAGTTCTCCTCCATGAGCTGCTTCTTGATGCTCTCATCCGAACTGTGGCAATAGAGACACTTTAAGCGCCCGGGCTTGAGATCTCTCGTCCGGTCGGTGTGGCAATTGATGCACGCCAGGCCTCCCATGCCTACACCGTGAACCTGCCTTCCCTGGTGGCACTTGGTGCAGAATTTCTCGGTAGGAAGAAAATGGTGCAGGCCGC
>DASPQB010000128.1:0-4287 GCA_035625205.1 Nitrospirota bacterium
TTTGAAGAAATGAATTATTTCGGTTTGCCATCGTTTCATCCTAACCAACGTTAAAGCTCATCTGAAGTTTGTTCATCTTCTTACAGATTTCCCCGGCTTGAATAAACTTTTTACAAAAATGTGACATTTATTGCTGCCTATTAAGGAAAAATCAAATCCTTTCGAATTTAAATTCTAATTAATTCCAGCCAGTTATAAAGTTGTGCCCATCTTTTTTCTTTGTTTGGCATAAGAATTGCTTTTTCGAATACCGGAGAGAACTTCACGTGAACCCGATTATAAAAGAGTTGGCGTCCGTTAATCTATTTTTGATATTTATCCTTGTCATCGTTGGTTTTGGAATTATTAAGATTGTGAAGAAAAGATTCGAGGATTAAAGTAGGATCCCAAAACAAAAAAATCGAAAATTATTATGAATCGTAGGTAGAAGAAGAGATGAGTGAAAATCAAATGTTTAGTATTTGCGAAATAGAAGCAGAAAGAAGGGTTGCAATCAATTTCAAGAGAGTCACCCTTTGGACGCTTATTTTTACCAATGCATTCTTTGTTTCTTATTTCCTTGGAAGACTGTTGAAATGGATATGATTTATTTGCAATTCTTTGATTCACTTGGATAAAGAAATAAATTCCTCCATCCTAGCCTCCTTCACCCATTGAAAGGCGGTGATCCCAGGGAACGAGATCATCGCCTGTTTTTTATCCATCGCAGGTCGACCTCCTCATCAATCAATCTCTTGTCCAAGCAGAAAGCAGACACTCCGACTGAATTTTGAGGTTGAATTTTCAATCTATTTATTCTATTTCTTAAACGTTTATGTGGACCGCGTTTGCGGAAACGTCGAATGGTTGGCAATGCAGCCGTCAATCTCGATCTGATTTTTTAGGTGGAGATGTAAATCACGAAGGAGAATTAACGGCTATGACCGAGAAGATGACTTATGCAGGTGTTGGTGTTGATTATGAGGCAATGGATCCATTTAAACGGCTGGCGCAACGGGCCGGCCGAGAAACGGCCAAAAACATTTTTCGCCTTGGTTTTTCCGAAGTGGAAATGAGCCGAGGAGAAAGCGCCTACCTCATGGATGCCGGAGATCAGTATGTGGCTCATGTGGAAGAGGGTTTGGGCACTAAGAATCTGGTGGCGGACGCAATGTATCGGTTAACTGGGAACTCTTACTATGATCGTATTGCGCAGTGTACCGTTGCCATGATTGTCAATGACATGATAACACTTGGTGCGTTACCGCTTTCAGTTGCCATGCATCTGGCCGTCGGCGTCTCCAGCTGGTTCAGCGATGAAAAGCGTTGTGGTCATCTCATCGATGGCTGGAAGAAGGCATGTGAACTGGCGCGTTGTGCATGGGGCGGTGGGGAAACGCCGACTTTAAAAGGCATCGTTCATCCAGATGCAGTCGTTCTTAGCGGCTCGGCTGTCGGAGTGGTAAAGCCCAAGAACCGTCTTGTTAATGCGGCCAACATCCGAAACGGGGATGCGATTGTCATCATCGGTAGCTCCGGGATTCATGCCAACGGGCTGACGCTTGCGCGAGAAATCGCCGAAAAGTTGCCGGATGGTTATCTCACGAAGCTCAGCGATGGACGAATGTATGGTGAGGCGTTGCTCGATCCCACGATGATCTACGTTGGCTTGGTTGAGGATTGCTTTAATGGAGGCATAGATATTCATTATGCTGTTAATATCACAGGCCATGGTTGGCGTAAGTTGATGCGAGCCACACAGCTATTCGCCTATGTCGTCGACGATATTCCCGTTCCGCATCCCGTTTTCTCTTTTATTCAAGAATATGGGCCGGTCGATGATCAGGAGGCTTATGCAAATCTGAACATGGGAGCCGGTTTCGCACTCTATGTGGGAGAGAGCCATGTGGAAAAAGTATTAGCTCTTGCTCATTTGCTCGGTATGTTTGCTTTGCGAGCGGGCACGATTGAGCCCAGCAAGGTGAAGAAAGTCGTCATCCGACCATTGGGTCTGGAGTATCTTGGTCGAACCCTGGGAGTGCGTTAATAAAACCATTGTATTTTTTATTGACCCCTTCGGCGGCGCCAAGCGATGTAAAGCGCCGCTCAGGGTCAACCCTGAGCAATCCCCAGTATTTATGCTGGTAAGCCGAAGGGTTGACTTTTTTTACAGATTATTTAGTCTGGTTACATTGAGGATAGCCAAACATTAGAAGGGTTAGTTGACGGTCATAGCAGCTACATTCTTACTTAAATAAGGGGATAGAGATGGAGCCAACTGGCGGACGGTTCAGGGTCCTTGTTTTTGCGAGTGGCGATGCGAAGGGAGGAGGTTCTGGTTTTCAAGAATTGGTCGAATTCTCCCGAACGAATCCGCCGGTCCTTGATGCTCAAATCATCGGAGTCATTTCCAGCCATCAAGGTGGAGGAGTCTGTAAAAGAGCGGATGCGCTTCATATCCCTTTTGAGTTTTGGCCCGGACCATTTGATGGAGAAGGATATCGCTCATTCGTTGAAAAATATCGGGCTGACTTTGTTATGTGCTCCGGCTGGTTAAAGTTTGTACGAGGACTCGATCCTGCAAGAACGGTCAATATCCACCCGGGACCACTGCCACGATTTGGAGGGCCAGGGATGTACGGGCATTATGTTCATGAAGCCGTCATGGCTGCTTTTCATCGGGGAGAAATCATCCAGAGCGCAGTGACCATGCATTTTGTTGACGAGAACGCCTATGATCATGGTCCGATTATCTTTCAAATGCCGGTGCTGATTAGACCTGACGATGACGCCGAGACACTTGCTAAAAGAGTTAACGAAAAAGAGCGCGCTTGGCAAAGTTATATTTTAAACTTGGTCGTCCATCGGCAAATTCATCTCGAAGAGGGGAAGGTCTTTTATAAAAGCGATGTGCCTAAAAGACTTTTTTATTAAGAACTTATTTAGAGATACCCCCTCTCATCCCCCCTGCCTACCGGCAGGCAGGCCTTAACTTAAGGGGGAATAGAGAGGGGGTACGGATAGGCTCCGAGAAAGGATGAGCCATGTACCACCTTTTCTTGCGTAGAGATGAACATCTGGAGTACTGCTTTAATGTGGAGACGTCCGCCCCACTGAATTCAAAGGAGCTTTCGATTTTAAGGCACCTCCTGGCGGACGGTTTTGTGTCAGAAAGCATATCCACCAAACCGATTCAGCCTGGTGGACGCGAGGTGGTGGAACTTGGCCCGCGTATGAATTTTGCGACCGCCTATTCAACGAATATCGTCGCTACTTGCCACACCTGCGGACTTGAAAAGGTGATACGCATCGAACGTTCCCGCCGATATTACCTTCCTGCAGAAGTGGATAAAGGACGCTTTATTCGGGAACATCACGATCGGATGACCGAATGTTTATATGAACATCCATTAGAGACTTTCGAATCTGGAATTCTACCGGAACCTGTTTTTGAGGTTCCTATGTTCGAAAAAGGCCCGAATGCTCTTTTAGAAATACAAGGACTTGCGATGGATGAGTGGGACAGAAATCTCTACTATGACTATTTTGTCAGGGAAGAGGAAAGGAATCCAACGATCGTTGAAATAAGAGATTTGGATAACGCCAACAGCGAACACTCACGGCACGGGTATTTCAAAGGGAAACAGATCATCAACGGTGGGGTCATGCCTGAAACACTTTTGAACATCGTAAAATCGACTTTAAAAGCGAACCCATCCAATAGCATCATCGCCTTCAAAGACAATTCAAGCGGGATAAAAGGATATGACTGCTGGACGATTATCCCTGAACAATCTGGGAGACCAGCGCCCTTCAAGAAGCAAAGGGTACATTACCATATCATTTTTACCGCGGAAACGCACAATTTTCCGACTGGCGTTGCTCCTTTCCCCGGCGCTGAAACAGGGACGGGTGGACGAATCCGTGATGTCCATGCGACAGGAAGAGGAGGCCTGGTGGTTGCCGGAACAGCGGCATATTGTGTCGCTAACTTGGTTATCCCCGGCTACGATCTGCCTTGGGAAGACAAGAAATCCTTGTACCTATCGAATCTCGCTTCTCCTCTCACCATCGAAATCAGGGCTAGCGACGGAGCAAGCGATTACGGCAATAAATTCGGCGAGCCGGTGATTCTGGGTTTTACACGTTCCTTTGACCAGAGGCTTCAAAACGGAGAACGCTGGGCTTGGATCAAGCCGATTATGTTCACAGGGGGCATTGGACAAATCGACGATAGGCATATTGAAAAGGATGAGGCTCAAAAAGGAATGTTGATTGTTCAAGTGGGCGGCCCTGCTTATGGCATTG